>NZ_CAJGZP010000001.1:3069525-3404288 GCF_904846155.1 Psychrobacter fulvigenes | reverse complement strand
GAAAAGTACTAACCCTTTAATCTAAGAAAAAAAACCTCAACGCTATAAGCCATACGACACTCAATATGAGTTCTAATTATTATTAGAGAACTTATAGCCCAGAGCGTCTTCAAACCACATATCAAACTAGGGGCTAATCTAACACATATAGCCTGTGGATAACATCCTGTTTTTTGTGGACAAGACTGTGGATAGTTTTGTGGACAACTCAATAGAGTCAGTTATCCATATTCCACCCACAGGTTATCCACAGGATTACCCATAGTCTAATATATTGATAGTTATCAAGAAAACAGACTTATCCTCAGAAATAACAGTGCCCAATAACAACAATACTTATATATATATTAATAGTTAATTATTATAGAGCTCGAGGTAAGCTGTGGATAACTTTTAAAAATTGAATCTATAAATCAATTTATTTGGTCAGGGGAACTAGAGTTACAAACAGAGGTTTTGACAAAACGAGTGTTCAAAAAAGCGACTTAAACTATCAAAGGACTCATTCATTTGAATATAGGCCAAATTAGTTTATTGACCATGATATGAAGCAATGGTATAATCCTCCGTTATTACGAATTTAGTCCATTATTTGATAGGTGAGTTATGAAACGTACATTCCAACCAAGCGTGATCAAGCGTAAACGTACTCACGGTTTCCGTGCTCGTATGGCAACTAAAAAAGGCCGTCAGGTTTTAGCACGTCGTCGCGCTAAAGGCCGTCATCGTCTTACTGTGTAATCAGTATATTATGATGACTATGGTTCATAGTACTTGTTGAGTATCTATTTTATCTATAAAAAACAGTAGCTATTGAACAATAACTGACACAGAACCATATATCAAAAGCGCCTACATCGGCGCTTTTTTTGTCTCTGTATTTTGTCTTTTTATTATAAAGTTAATATAAGTTCACATTTAGGTATTCTTATGCCAGATACTCTCTCAGCTACACCCACCTTCCGCTTCACTAAAGAGCAACGCCTACTGACGCCTGCTGCTTTCCGTGAGGTGTTTGATGCACCTGAGCGCAAGTTACACCAAAGCCATTTAATGGCCTTTATACGTACTAATGATCAACAGCAAGCACGTGTCGGTATGGCTATCACCAAACGTAAAGTACCTACTGCTGTCGCTCGAAACTTAGTCAAACGTCAAATACGTGAACGCTTTCGTCTACAGTCATCTGCATTAGAAAACAAGGATATTGTTTTTATTGTTAAAAAGCCTATTGATTTTTTAAGCAAGGAGGAATTAAAAAATCAAATAAACAATATCTTTAAAAAATTAGAAAAAAATAAAATGAAAATTTTTAAAATATTATTAAATAATTTTTTCTATAATTTATTTAATTTTTTTATTGTATTCTATCAAAATACAATAAGCCCAATACTTCCTGCTCGTTGTCGATATTATCCGACTTGTTCTAATTATGGTAAACAAGCATTAGCTTGGCATGGCGTTTGGGCAGGTAGCTGGCTGTTAGTAAAACGTATAAGTCGTTGTCACCCTTTAGGAGGGCATGGCATTGATTTTGTGCCCCTACCTTTAGCTGATTATAGTTATCATTATTTATCATTAGGTAATGTAGACGTTCAAGGATTAGGTGTTTACCGAGATAACAACAGCTATGTTTCACGTCTCAATCACTTGATGAGGTTAAGATAAAACTCATCGTCGTTGGTTTCTTATACGGCGACTGCTAAGTTACCCACAAGTTATCCACACTGTTAGTATCATTTAAGGCGAATTTTTAGTAAAATGATGCACATTTTATGTAAATGACTCACGATAGCGTTGGTAGTTGCACATGCTGCTGCAATGTTATGGTCATGACACATGCCCCAAATTTTCACTCTAGGAAAGGTTTATGCAAAAGATATTTCGGGTGATGATCATCATTGCGATGTTAATCACCGCTTATCTGCTGATTTTGGCATGGCGAGATGATTATGCCGATGCGCCAGCTGTAGACACGACGCCTGAGGTTGCAACTTCAATAGGTGCTGATATTCCATCTACGACTGGTGCGGTAGGTGATATTCCTGTACAGACGTTACCTGTGGATGCTGATATTGCGACGACGGCGCCTACGAAGGATGCAAGTCTTATTACGGTTACGACCAATCGCTATGACATCAAGATCAATCCAGAAGGCGGCGATATTGTTTATGCAGCGTTGAAGCAGTATGACGCTACATTGGATAGCGATGAGCCTTTTGTGCTGCTAGAAAACAATAGCAATCGTGTTTATGTGGCTCAGTCTGGTCTGATTGGTAAAGACGGTATTGATACTGCGGAAGGTCGCGCTAACTACAGTTATGCTGCTACCAACTATAAGATGCAAGATGGTCAGCAAACGTTATCAGTGCCGCTAACTTATCAAAAAGATGGCGTAAAAATCACCAAGACCTTTACCTTTACTCAAGATAAATACCCCATTGATATTAGCTATCAAATTCAAAACGCTTCTGCACAGCCGTGGCAAGGGCAGATGTTTGCGCAGCTAAAGCGTGATGATAGTAAAGATCCAGGTATGTCTGATAAAGGTGCGCTAAGTATGGCAACCTACTTGGGTGGCGCTTGGGGTACACCTGATGATCCATACAATAAGCTGAAATTTGGTAACTTCAGTAGTGATGAATTGAAACTGACCAGTGATAAAGGTTGGGTTGGGGTAGTACAGCACTATTTTGTATCTGCATGGACACCTGAGAACTTCACTGGTAAGTTTTTTAGCCGTGAAACTGGCGGTGATTACTTTATTGGTTTCAACAGCCAACCTGTCAATGTTGGCGCTAACAAACAAGCGACCTTAAACGCGACCTTGTATGCAGGACCAAAAGTACAGTCTGAGCTCAATGAGGTCGCAGTAGGTCTCAACCAGACTGTTGATTATGGTTTGTTATGGCCAATATCAAAAATCTTATTTGCCATACTTGATGGTATTCAGAATATTATTGGTAACTGGGGTTGGTCAATCATTGCTCTAACCATCTTGGTCAAGATAGCTCTTATGTGGTTCTCGAACAAGAGCTACTATTCGATGGCAAAAATGCGCGCTATCGCGCCAAGATTAGCTGCGCTAAAAGAAGAACACGGCGACGATCGCATGAAGATGTCGCAAGAAATGATGAGCATTTACAAAGAAGAAAAAGTCAATCCAATGGCAGGGTGTTTGCCGATATTGATGCAGATGCCGATTTTCTTAGCCTTGTACTGGGTGTTGGTCGAGAGTGTTGAGCTGCGTCACGCTCCATGGATCTTATGGATTCAGGATTTATCGGCAATGGATCCTTGGTTTATACTGCCTTTACTAATGGGTGCGTCGATGTTTGTACAGCAACAGCTAAATCCACAGCCAACTGATCCAATGCAAGCAAAAGTTATGAAGTTTTTACCGATTATCTTTACCGCTTTCATGCTGTTTTTCCCAGCAGGTCTGGTATTGTACTGGACGGTGAACAACTTATTCAGTATGACGCATCAGTATGTTGTCAATAAAAAAGTAGAAGAAGAGCAAAAACAACGTACTGTTAAAGTCCTTGATTGATAATTAAACGACGCTTGTAAACAACAAAAACCATCGCGCAAGTGAACTGACCCCCATAAGTTGGACACAACTTTTGGGGGTGTTTTTATGCGTTACGATCTAGACTTTAAGATCAAAGTCATTGCATACTACAAAGAAGGACATAGTAGCAGTGCGACAGGTGAGAAGTTTGGACTTGATAACAAGATGGTATCTAAGTGGGTTCAGCAGTATCAACATGGCGGTATAGACGCCATCAAACCTAAAACCAGTAAAGCTAAATACAGTAGCGACTTTAAACATCAAGTACTAACCACCATGCTGACGCAAGGATTAAGTCAATCTGAGACGGCGCTGACATTCAATATCAGCTCACCAGCTCTTATCAGTCATTGGCATAAAGCTTATCGGCTCTACGGTATGTCTGGACTAACTTCTAAACATAAAGGTAGCAGCACCGTGACATCTCCTATCACAGACAAACCCGATGATGAAAAGACCCCAGCAGAGCTCAAACGTGAACTGCAATATCTGCGTGCGGAGAACGCCTATCTAAAAAAGCTCGATGCCTTGCTTCGGGAAAAGGAACAAGCTGTCAAAAAGCAAGGCTCATCGAAGGATTAAGACTAAAGCACTCGTTATCTGACTTACTCACCATAGCAAAGCTTGCAAGGAGTAGTTTCTACTATCATAGAGCACAGCTTTGGAGTGAAGATAAATACGCTGATCTCAAGCAGCGTATCAGGGATATCTACCATCATCATAAAGGTCGGTATGGCTACCGGCGAATTACCCAAGCGCTTAAGAATGAGGGCCTAATTCACAACCATAAACTGATTGCACGGCTTATGAGTGAGCTTAAGCTGACTGCTAGAATCAGACGACAGAAGTATCGATCCTACAAAGGACAGTGCGGCGTCATAGCTAAGAATAGAGTCAAGCGCAGGTTCAGAGCAGGTGCGCCTAATCGTCGTTGGTTTACTGACATTACTGAGTTTAAAGTGGGCGAGGATAAGTTGTATCTGTCTCCAATATTAGATTGCTATAACAATGAAATCATCAGTTATACGCTCTCAAGACGACCCGTGTATGACTTGGTGAAGCAGATGCTAGATAGTGCACTTAAAGACATACCTAAAAAGCGCAAGGAGCAGCTAACATTACATTCAGATCAAGGCTGGCATTATCAGATGAAGCCGTTTGCAAAGTCGCTTAAAGCGAATCATATTAAGCAAAGTATGAGCCGTAAGGGGAGTTGCTTAGACAATGCATTGATGGAAGGGTTCTTCGGTACGCTGAAGTGTGAGACGATTTATATTGAGAAACCAAGAACCGTTGAGGCTTTAGAGCAACAGATTCATGAGTATATTCACTACTATAATCATGAGAGAATTCAGATGAAACTAAAAGGACTGAGCCCTGTGAAATACAGAACTCAGTCCTTGATACAAACTTAAACCGTCCAAGTTTAGGGGGTCAGTTCAAAGCGGTGGTTTTTTTATACGCTCCATACTCACAATTTTTTGATAATCATAGTAAAACCGTCTAATGAAGATAGCAAAGTACTGCTATCTAAAGTTTGCTTTGTCAGCCTGAGCATAGCCGTCTATAATGGAGCTTTTAGCTATTGAGAGTAACTGTGGATTCTTTAGAGAGGGCGCTAGCCGTACCTGATTCATCTGAAAAGCCTGACTTATCTGGATTGGCCACGATTGCTGCTATTGCCACACCGCTCGGACGTGGTGGCGTCGGTATTGTACGTTTATCAGGTAGGCGGGCTTATGAGATTGCTTGTCAGCTCACAGGCAAGACGGCTTTTACCCCGCGTATGGCCAGTTTTTGCCGTTTCTATCAGGCTGATGGTACGGTCATCGATGAAGGATTGGTGCTGTACTTCAAAGCTCCGCATTCATTCACTGGCGAAGATGTGATCGAGCTACAAGGACATGGTGGCATCATTCTGCAAAACCAGCTGTTAGCGCGGGTATTTGAATTAGGCGCAAAACAAGCCAGTGCGGGGGAGTTCTCGTATCGTGCTTTTGATAATGATAAATTAGATCTTGTGCAAGCAGAAGCCATCGCTGATGCCATTGATGCGACCAGTGCCGCTGCTGCTAGTAGTGCTATTCGCTCATTGAGTGGTGAGTTTTCACAAAAGATTAATCAATTATTAGAACAACTCATTCATCTGCGTTTGCATGTTGAAGCCGCGATTGATTTCCCTGATGAAGAAGACGTGGATTTCTTATCTGATGAGGTAATTCAAGACAAGCTTGAGCAAACACAAGCTAAGATACAGCAAGTCCTAGCAACGGCAAAACAGGGTCAACTCTTACGCGACGGTATTCACGTGGTGTTAGCCGGTAGGCCTAATGCAGGTAAGTCGAGCCTACTCAATCGCCTTGCAGGCCAAGAGCGCGCGATTGTCACTGATGTAGCAGGTACCACTCGTGATACGCTGCAAGAGACTGTGGTGCTTAATGGTCTAACACTGCATCTCACCGATACGGCAGGTCTGCGTGATACAGAAGATACCGTAGAGCGTATAGGAATTGAGCGTGCACGTACCGCCATTACACAGGCCGATATGCTGCTGATGGTCTATGATGTCACCCGTGACCTTGAAGAAGAAAGCACCCCGTTGCAGCTTGCAGAGCAGCTATTTGGTAAACTGCCAGAGGCCAAGCGTCTATTGATTATAGCTAACAAAAGCGACTTATTAAGCGATGATGGTAGTAAAAAAATGACCACTGCTTTGCAAATTGAAATAGAGAATCGCGGCTATGAACAAGTCAATGTTTCATGTGAAACAGGTGCGGGTATTGATACGTTAGTCGAAACCTTGTGTGCTAAAGTAGGGTTTCATCCACCAGAAAATAGCCTCATTGCGCGTACACGGCACTTAGATGCGCTTAGGCGGACGGCTGAGTATTTAGCGGAAGCACATGAGCAATTAACGGTATTTACAGCAGGGGAGCTGGTTGCTGAAAGCTTGCGCCAAGCTCAGCATAGTTTGGGTGAAATTACTGGTGAGTTCAGTGCTGATGACTTACTTGGCAAGATATTTGGCAGTTTTTGTATTGGTAAATAATTAATTAATTAATTAATGAGTGATGACTGTTTGCTCTCGGATGACTGTTCTCGCTCTCAACAGTAAAATAAGGAAAATACTATGCACTGCCCGTATTGTAACGCATCAGAAACCAAGGTTATTGATTCGCGTCTTGCTGCGGAAGGTGCACAAGTGCGTCGCCGCCGCTCATGTAGTAGTTGTCAGGAACGCTTTACGACCTTTGAGATGGTAGAAGTCGTCATGCCGCGGATTATCAAGTCTAGCGGCAAGATTGAGCCTTATGACAATGAAAAACTACGCCGTTCGATTTTGTTACCCTTACAGAAGCGTCCTATTACTATTGATGAGCAAGAAGCGATGATCAGCCGTATTGAGAAACGCGTTAGACAAATGGGTGAGCGTGAGATTAGCAGTAAAGTCTTGGGTGAGATTATCATGAGTGAGCTGAAGACGTTAGATGATGTCGCCTATGTACGCTTTGCCAGTGTTTACCGTGATTTTCAAGATATTGATGCTTTTCAGCAAGAGCTCGCCAATATTCGCCCAAATGAAAAATAATCTCGCTTTTTATTCATTCCTCTCATAAATAAAGCCTATTCTTATGTCGATCCAAAATCACGCGCAAGATGCTCAAGACCGCTACTTTATGATGCTTGCTATCGAACAGGCTAAGCAAGGCCTATATACCACTAGGCCAAACCCAGCAGTAGGCTGCGTCATCGTTCAAGGACGAGAGATTGTTGGTCAAGGGTTTCATCCCAAAGCTGGTGAGCCTCATGCTGAAGTATTTGCGCTCAAGGATGCTAGTGTGCGGGCAGTGGGGGCTACTGCTTATGTAACCTTGGAGCCTTGTAGTCATACGGGGCGTACTCCACCTTGCGCGCTTGCCCTTGTTGAGGCGGGTGTGAAACGTGTGGTGATTGCGGGTCTTGATCCTAATCCACAAGTGGCGGGACGCGGCGTGAGTCTATTGGAACAAGCTGGGGTTCAGGTTAAAGTTGGTGTACTAACAGAGCAAGCAGAAGTACTAAACCGCGGGTTTTTAAAGGCGATGCGTACTCAAATGCCTTATGTGCGTCTTAAGATTGCCACCAGTCTTGACGGTCGTACGGCTATGGCATCTGGTGAGTCAAAATGGATTACCTCAGCAGCTGCCCGCGAAGATGTCCAGAAATTACGCGCACAAAGTGGCGCAATCATTACGGGCAGTGAAACTATTATTGCTGACAATCCACAGCTTAATGTACGCTCGAACCAATTAGGTATACCACCTGAACAAGTTCCAGCCCCGCTGATAGTAGTGCTCGATAGACGTCAGCGCTTAGAGCACAATCTGCAAGCTGATTATCAGTTATGCCGCCAAGCAGATACGATTTATTGGCGCGAAGATGACTTGATTACCTTACTAAAGGTCTTAGTTAAAGAGCATCAATGCTATGACGTATTGGTAGAAGCTGGTGCTAACGTCGCAGGCAGTTTCTTAAGCCAACAACTGGTAGATGAATTGATTGTCTATCAAGCGCCCTGTTTATTAGGAGCACAAGCGCGACCGATGGTTGAGTTCAACCCCTTATCTTTAGCTCAGCAGCTGCGTTTTGATATTCGTAGTCATGAGCAGGTCGGGTCTGATCTTAAGCTAACTTTACAGCCTTTATAAACCAGTTGTTTATGAACAGTTTATCCACAGTTTCTATTAAAACTATACTAGATGTGGATAAGTAAATACCGACAATAGATGTTTCACATGAAACTGTGCATAACTTTGTTTCACATGAAACTTAAAAACTGCATTTTATATAGTGTCTTGAAGGTATAGTTATATAAATCAACAGCTTGAGGTGTTTTTCTAGTATTGATTGAGTTGTAATTAAATAACATCATCCTGTGGATAACTTGATTAAATTCAAGTTTTTTATAACCTATTGGTTGATTTGTCGTTACTTATCCACAACTTATCCCACAATAAGCGCAAAACTAGCCCACGCTTAGTCAAAACCGATTCAAGTATGCTCTAATAAATTACAATAGGCTGTTTCTACAGCTCTAACCACAATACAATAATGATATGAGGTCTATATGTTTACAGGAATTATAGAAAGTGTTGTGTATGTCAAAGCCATGCAACCAGTTGGTGGTGACATTCGCCTGGTCATTGAAGCAAACGATCTGGATTTTAGTGACGTAAAGCTAGGAGACTCAATTGCTTCTAATGGTATCTGTTTGACGGTGGTAGAGTTTGGTTCTAATTATTATGCAGTTGATGTTTCACGTGAGACCATCGCTCGTACCGCGCTAGAAGATCTCAAAATAGGTCATATTGTCAATTTAGAAAAAGCCATGTTACCAACCACACGTTTTGGTGGTCATATCGTCGCTGGTCACGTTGATGGAGTAGGGGTTGTTAGTAAGCTGCAACAAGATGCACGCTCTATTTATATCGAGATTGAGATACCAGAGGAGCTGGCACACTATACAGCGACCAAAGGCTCTATCACGGTCGATGGGATCAGTCTGACGACCAACCTTGTACGTGACAATATTGTTTCTTTAAATATCATTCCGCACACTGCGCAAGTAACCAATATCGCTAAGCATTGGCTAGTAGGCAGTAAAGTAAATATAGAGGTTGATATCGTTGCGCGCTATTTAGAGCGTTTATTAAACAAATCGCAAACTGGTGAGATGAATGCGCCAAGCCCGCAAAGCACTATTACTGAAGCTTTTTTAGCAGATAATGGTTTTATGAAGTAGCTGTTATAAAAAACCTCTATCAAGTAAATATTCTTACCAAAAAATATGTTGGCTAATAGAAGTAGAGCCTAAGCAGTTATTAGGCTTTGCAGCACCTCTTGTAGCTTGTCTTTATTGATAGGTTTGGTCAAACACTCATTCATACCTGCTTGGCGGCAAGCCTCAAAATCCTCTTCCGCATTATTAGCAGTTAAGGCGACGATAGGGATGTCATTGCCCTGGGCGCGTATTATTTGGGTGGCTTGCAGTCCATCCATGACAGGCATGCGACAATCCATTAAAATCAAGTCGATTTTTTGTCGCTGGATATCTAAAATCTCAAGTGCTTGCTGACCATTACTTGCCACCATACTCTCATAACCAAACTTGCTTAATAGTTTGCAGGTAATTTTTTGGTTGGTTAGGTTGTCTTCCACCACCAAAATCAACCTAGATGGCGATGGTTCAGCAGTATCTTCTATAGCAGGCTTTTCTTCATTATTGTTATTATTAGCGACAGTTTCTGGCTTTTGGATGCAGATAGGAGGCTGCGTTATGCGTATCAGCTCGGATAATAATAATGCGATATCTAAAGGCTTACTCAAAAAACCATCGAACCGATCAAACAAGTCGATAGGGATACTGCGCTCGGGTTTTATGCTAAACAGTATCTTCGCTAAAGAGTCTGTCTCTTGTAAGTTACTTAGAAAATCAGCACGGCTAGTGTTATCAGTGATGGCTTCATAGCACTCATAGTCTAAAAGAATGACAGGTTTTAGATTTTGTTTGTTTTGCTTTGACTGGCCTAGCAACTGCAACTGCTGATTGGCACTATCCAAACAGGTATAAGCACTCACAGGTAGAGATAAGTATTCCCCTAACCGCGTTATAAAACGAGCACAGAGGTCTTGTTTGACGATAGTAATCAAATGGATATTGGTCAGGCTGCTATGAAAGTGATATACCGGCTGATAACTTGGGGCTAGACAAGGCAGATAAAGACTAAAAGTACTGCCCTTATCAGTATCGCTCTCAAGGTGAATAAACCCTCCTAATAGTTGTGCAAAGCTGTTGGATATGGCAAGCCCCAGCCCTGTACCGCCATAGTCTTGGCTTATTTTTATATTGGCTTGATTAAAGTAAGAAAATAGCTTGTGCTGATCACACTCTGAGATCCCAATTCCTGTATCTTCAACGCTAAAGCGGATCCATTGGTGCTGTGGGCTTATCTTAGAAGGTTTATTTGAGATGTCATTATCAAATATCAGCTTTTGAGCATGCGCCTCATTCGTTAAGGCGCGCTCTTGTTTACACTTATTGATACGTTGCATCTGCTCATGGGTGATAGGCTCAACGGTCAAAGCTACATAGCCTGAAGAGGTAAATTTCACGGCATTGTCCAACAAGTTCAGCAGGATTTGCCTTAGACGATTACTGTCAGTATTGATATAGCGTGGGCAGTCAGGAGCAAAAAAATACATGAGACTGATTTCTTGCCGCTGTGCGCTACCGACCATCAAGTCACTGATATGTTGACCAATCTTAAAAATATCAGTAGATTCAGCAACGACATCTGCTTTGTTGGCTTTTATTTTTGCCATGTCCAACATATCATTGAGCATTGCCAGCATAGAGTGACTAGACTGGGTCAGAGTGTCGAGTATTTCTTTTTGTTTTGGGGGCAGCTGATAAGTCTCTATCAAGTCCAATGTGCCGATAATGGCATTCAGCGGTGTCCGTAGCTCATGACCGATAATAGATCTGAGCTTATTAAACTCCTTTATTTGCATCTGTAATTGCTGGTTTTTGATGTCTAAGTCATGAGCCTGACTGACAAGTTGCTCCACATTATTTAGTATTGCGGTAAACCCATGTACTTGTCCATGGTCTCCTAACCACGGCGTGATATGCAAATGATAGGCCTGATTGTCTTCTAATCCATACACCAACAAGGTACGAGTGACGCGCTGCGTTGACAGTTTTTGTAGTATCTGTTGGGTTGCTTTGTCACTACCAGTCACAAAGTCCGTTAAGCTGTAATCGGCACCGCGCTGAAAGGTGGTCGTAAAAACTTGCTCAAAGCGCTGGTTAAAAAAACTGATCTGACCTTGACGTACAATCATTAGCATTGGTAGCGGCGCTTGATCGACCAAACGTTCTAAACGGTGAGTGAGCGTTTTTATACGTCGATGATGGTTGTGAAGCTGATAATGCACACGGCTAAGTGCATGGCCCAAGCGTAGGAACTCATGAGAGGTTTTTGTTTTTAGCAGTAGCGGCGGAGTATAAGATTCTTTGGCTGTGTCTGTGAGTGTCTCAGTATATTCTAGTAATAATTGCCAGCTGCTATTGCGTCTGAATAGATAAAATAAAGCGAGAGTAAGTAGCATCATAGCCGCCATGAGTGGCAACCAATATTGATAAGATACCCAGTTGATATTCAGAGGTTGATGACGCAGTGTCACATAAAGCTGATGACCAGTATCAAGGGTGATTTTTCCAGTTAAAGTACTGTTGTTGAGCTCGTATGAGCTATTATCATTGATTGGTAATGCGCGAATAGTCGGAAACGTTATGTTGGTAAACTTGGGTTCATCAGGTCGTGTCTGACGATGAACGTAGGTTTGACCTGAGGGCATCATAAAAATCAGCTGATAACTAATATCCTGAAACAATGGGCCTGTTAAGATACTTTCAATATCTAGATTCGTTGGTACCACAAACTCAGTAACTTCATATTTTAAAGTGCTAAAAGTAACTTGGCTATATCGCTGACTGTCATCTTTGAGTGTCAAATACAACATGGCATAATACAAAGCCAACATGATCAGTAGCGTCAGAGTATAGAAAAAAAGCAAGCGTCTTAATGACTGAAACTGTTGCATGTGGATATAAGCCTATGCCTGCATGACAGTGGAGTGCGGTGCTACCGTAAGATATGATAATCTCAGGTAGTAAAAGCACTTTAAAAATACGGTGCTGATGAGATGAGTTTTTGTAGCATTGCAGCGCGCTTGCTAACGGTATGCAAGAAAGCTTTATATGAATAGCACAAGCTCATTGAGCTATTGATTTTATTTTTCACTTATTATTGTCTGATGTTACCCGTTCTGCTGCGTTTGCTCTTATCGTTAGTGGCTTCTAAATACTTAGACTAAAGGTTTTAAACTGATGCAGTGATTATTTTATAATAACAAATTTTGTGCGCCCTAGTCGTCGTTGAGCACTAAACTCTATATAATTATATAGAATAACACGCAATTATCGTGCCTTTATTTGACCGTGGATTTCGAGTGGCTGTTTTTTAAGCGCCTGTTTTTTGCATGTTTACCCTGTCATAAGCGTTGCTTGATAGTTGAATATCGGATCATTTCTCTGTGTTATCGATTCTAAGTCTCAGTCTGCATCACAATCATGGCGCAACGTCCTAAACTCACCTATAATGTGACGATTAATAATCTAATAATTTAGTATGGTGCTATGACCACAATTGCTTCTACATCCGATAACGTCGTTTCTAATAATACTACTCAAAGTCCTGACAATATTAAGTCAGCCAGCGACCGGTTGCGTGTCATATTTGCAGGCACACCTGAGTTTGCAGCTTCTAGTCTTGAGTCTTTGGTTGCTCAGCAAGAGCAGCTTAATATAGACATTGTCGCAGTGTATACGCAGCCTGATCGTAAAGCAGGTCGTGGACAGAAGCTATCGGCGTCAGCAGTCAAGCAGGTAGCGCTCACCCATCATATTCCTGTCGAGCAGCCTGCTACCTTTAAAAAATCTAGTGAGGAAGGGGTAGCAGCTAGACAAACCTTAGCAAGCTATCAGCCTGATGTCATGATCGTTGCAGCCTATGGGCTTATCCTACCTATCGGTGTGTTGACGACACCGACCTATGGTTGCCTAAATATTCATGCCTCCTTATTACCGCGTTGGCGCGGTGCCGCACCGATTCATCGTGCGCTGTTGGCAGGAGATAGCGAGACTGGCATCACCATCATGCAGATGGATAAGGGTCTAGATACTGGTGATATGCTGTACAAAGTAAGCTGTGCTATCACCGATGACGATACAGCAGCGAGTCTACATGATAAATTGGCTGCTCTAGGCGCAACTGCTATCAGCACCGTCCTGAAAGACTTACCAAGCTATCAAGCACAAGCGATTGTACAAGATGATAATGACGCTAATTATGCCGAAAAGCTGGTGAAAACTGAGGGTGAAATTGACTGGACGCAGTCTGCCATCATTATTGAGCGTCAAATTCGCGGTCTGACCCCTTGGCCTGGCGCTTATACTTTTTTGAATGGCGCCCGTGTCAAAATACTAGAAAGCTTGCCAGTGAATCCGTCGCAGACAACCGCAGAACCAGCTGGGAAAGTCATTAGCGTCGGACGTAAAGCCATTCTGGTGGCTTGCGGTAAAGCCGCTGATCGTGATACTGATATTAATACTAAAGCCAGTACTCTGAGAATCACTCAATTACAATTTGCAGGTAGCAAGCTGGTGAGCGCCGAGCAAGTTTGTCACGGCAATCAGCTCAACGATGGCGACCAATTTGGCCCTGAATCCAATTAATCAATCAATGCAGACGCTCCAATGCGTATAGGAAATGAAGACCAATGAGACATAACGCAACTGCGTCTAAAAGCACCAACAGTAGAAACAATAAGAATAAACCTTCTAGCAATCTGAAGATGACAGGCAGTATGCGTGCGCGTGTGATTCGCACCTTGCTTGCTATTCAGCAAGGTAAGTCACTGGCAAGCGTATTAGATCCACTGCTGAATAGCTTACATGAAGGTGATAAAGGCTTTGCGCACGCGCTGCTACTCACTACGTTGCGTCAATGGTATGCTTTGGATCGTCTGCTTGATAGCTTGGCTGACAATCCTATCGATGAGATAGAAGTCCGTACCACTATACAAGTGGGCTTGGTTCAGCTGCTCTATCTAGAGGTCGCAGATCATGCAGCGATTCATGAGACGGTAGAGGCGGCAAAAGAGATTGAGTTTGCAAGGGCCTCTGGTCTTGTCAACGCAATCCTGCGAAAGGTCGTAAAAAATACCAACAAGTTCCGTAAAAAATGTGACAAAAATCACAGCCTGCCCAACTGGCTCGCGCATCAGCTCAAGCAAGATTGGGGTGCGGAGTATTCAGCATTGACTCAAGGCTTACGTCAACCAGCACCGATGTTTTTGCGCGTAAATACCAGCGTGAGCGCTATTGATGATTATCATCAGCTATTAACAGAGGCAGATATCAGCGCTGAGCTGATTGAGTTATCGAGCGAATTGCAGTTACCCAATCAGACTGAGCCCACTAGTGCGGCAATAACCACTCAAGCATTAAGGCTGCAGCAGAGTACGGCGGTGAGCTTTTTACCAGAGTTTGCTACAGGGGTAGCAAGTGTGCAAGATCTGCACGCCCAACTTGCGGCACCACTGATTCAGATGGCACTCAGCCATAAAATAAAGACTGACGATATTGATAATGAATTACACTTATTAGATGCCTGCGCTGCCCCTGGTGGCAAGCTTGCGCACTGGTTAGAGCTATTAACGACAGATAAATCATCATTGTTTCATGTGAAACAATCAGAAGCTGAGCAACAGGCAGAAGTGAAAGCTGAAGATTCCATTATTAAGCTAACAGCCATCGATAATGAAGCGCCGCGTATCACTCGTATTCATGAAAACTTGCAGCGCCTGAATTTGCAGCAGTCAGATTTAGAGCAGACTGAGAATAAAAATATCGAGCTGAATGTTGTCTGCGCTGATGCCACGACATGGCAAGCATCGAAGCAAAAATCAGCTCCAGAGCAAGCAGTTTTTGACGCTATCCTTTTAGATTCACCCTGTACTGCCACTGGCGTGATTCGTCGTCATCCTGATATTAGCTTATTGCGTAACGAAGAAGACGTTGAACAAACAGCACTACTGCAAGTTCAAATTTTAGATAACTTATGGCCACAGCTAAAAGTCGGTGGCTATCTGCTGTATGTAACTTGCTCTATCTTAAAGCAAGAAAACGTCTTCCAAATGCAGGACTTTATCACGCGTCATACTGATGCTACTGCCATCGAATTTACCGAAGCCTGCAATTGGGGTATGGCGCAAGAGATTGGTCGTCAGTGTCTACCAATGGATAGCGATGGCGGTGATGGGTTTTATTATGCGTTGCTACAGAAAACGGCTAACTAGATAATAGAGCATTCATCCAATTTTTTAGACTGAATATAAGCAAGTTAAGTATTGAAAAACACCATTTAGGTAGGGAAACACTATGAAATATATCAGTACCCGTGGTCAGACAGCACCGATGGACTTTAGCGATGTACTCTTGATGGGACTAGCGCCAGATGGCGGTTTGATGCTGCCCGAGCAATACCCGCATATTGATAGTGCTACGCTTGATGAATGGCGTACGCTTAGCTATCCAGAGTTAGCATTAGCGATTATGCAGCGCTTTGCTACTGATATTCCAGTCGCTGATTTGCAAGATATCATTGAGCGCACTTATACCGCTGAGGTGTTTGGCAGCGCAGAGATTGTCCCTGTGCGTAAGCTTGAAGACAACCTCTATATTTTAGGATTATCAAATGGTCCGACGCTGGCATTTAAAGATGTGGCGATGCAGTTCTTGGGCAATGCCTTTGAGTATGTGTTAAAGAAAAAAGACGCTCGTATCACTATTATTGGTGCGACTAGTGGCGACACAGGTAGCGCCGCCGAATATGCCCTACGCGGTAAAGAAAACATCGAAGTCTTTATGCTATCACCGCATGGCAAGATGAGCGAGTTTCAACGTGCGCAGATGTATAGCTTGACGGATAAAAATATTCATAATATCGCCATCGAAGGTATGTTTGATGACTGTCAGGACATCGTTAAAGCGCTGCAACAAGATGCTGAGTTCAAAGCTGCTTATAATTTAGGTACAGTAAACTCCATTAACTGGGGTCGTATCCTCGCGCAGATTGTCTACTACTTCGAAGCCTACTTTGCGGTGACCAGCAGCAATGATGAGCAAGTTAGCTTCAGTGTACCGTCAGGGAACTTTGGTAATATTTGCGCCGGCCATATCGCCCGTGAGATGGGACTGCCGATAGGTCGACTCATCGTCGCCACCAATGAAAATGATGTGTTAAATGACTTTTTTAATACAGGCACTTATCAGCCACGCCCCACAGAAAAAACCTATGTGACGTCTAGCCCTTCAATGGACATCTCAAAGGCTTCGAACTTTGAGCGCTTTGTCTATCTCTTGTTGGATAAAGACAGTACGCGAGTCCATGAGTTATTTGAAGGGGTGAAGGCTGGTCAAGGCTTTGATTTGTCTGATTCGATGGAAACTGTTAATTCACGCTACGGTTTTGCAGCAGGTAAGTCTACTCATGCCGATCGCTTGCAGACCATCAAAGCACTCTATGAGCAGCATGGTGAGTTGGTTGATCCGCATACGGCTGACGGTATCAAAGTTGCCAAGGAGTTGCAGCGAGAGGGCGAGGTGATCATTTGTGCTGAGACTGCCTTGCCAGTCAAATTTGCAGAGACGATTGTTGAGGCGATTGGTCAAATAGATATTGCCCGTCCAGCACATACCGAAGGCTTAGAGGGTTTACCACAGCATGTTGTGGTTTTGGACAATCAGGCAGCATTGGTTGCTGAACAAATCCGTCAGCATGTCACTGCCAATTAGTGTCGTCTGGCATAAGTCAGTTACTGGATTTAAATGAAGATGTATTGAACATTCACAAAGTTTAAGCAGTCGCTAAAGCAGCTATTTTGACGATAAAGGTTATGATTTTGTAAAAAAATGTCTCATATTGTGCTATGGTGCATATAATTGTAAACTTTATAATGGTGACAGTTGATTACATCTGCGCCAGATGTTTTTGGGACGCGATCCGCTTCAGCTTCACTGAAGCATCGCCCGCGATATATATGACACTTTGTGGATATACCAATGAAAATGAGCCTTAACTCTATAGCAAAAGCGCTGCTCATCACTGCTTTAAGTAGCACAATGTTGCTGACGACTGCCTATGCCAATAACCCAGCACCCACTGTAAAAGCGGATGCACCCAATCGCTATATCGTCAAAAAAGGCGATACTTTATGGGATATATCTGGACGTTATCTAGAGAGTCCGTGGCGTTGGAAAGAGATATGGGCGACCAATAAGCAGATCAAAAACCCGCACCTTATTTATCCAAATGACATTCTCATCATGTGTATCATTCAAGGCAAGACCTTGATCGGTGTCGATACAGGAGAAGGATGTGCAGGTGTCGAAAAGCAGCTGACTGGTGACGTGGTTGCCAGCACGGTGACGATTACTTCGACAGCCAATAGTATTCCAGCCATTCCAAGATCGGCTATCCAGCATTGGTTAGATAAGACCATCATCGTTAATCCAGAAGACTTTAATACCACCCCTTATGTACTGGCATCCAAAAAACGCAACCTAATCACCGCCAGTGGCGACAAAATTTATACCAAAGGCGTGCCGCTTATCGTCGGTCAGCGTTATGGTGTATACCGTGAAGGTGAGAGATACGTTGACCCCAAGACGCAAGACGTAATTGGTTTAGAGGTCACGCAAGTGGCAACTGGAATGGTTACTAGCGTCGAAGAAAACGGTGTGAGCAGTGTGCAACTCACTGACTCATACGGCAAAGAAGTACGTGAAGGTGATCGTGTATTTGTAGAGCTAGACAATGCTATCCCACCAGTATTTTATCCTGAGCCTGCAACGGTCAATCGTGGCGGCCTCATCGTCCGTGTCATGGACTCCATCAGCTCAGCGGCGAAGGGCAGTGTGGTTGCTATCAACTTAGGTAGTGCACAAGGCGCTAAGCCTGGTGACGTGTTAACTGTTTATCAAAAAGGCCCTTTAGTACGCGATACTAAGGATAATGACACGCCGGTACGTTTGCCAAGTGAAGAGTCTGGCATGGTAATGGTATTTAATACTTTTGATAACATCAGTTACGCATATGTCTTAAGCTCAGAGCTACCGTTGAATGTCGGCGACCAGCTGTTGCCACCCCCATATTTATAAGGGTCTGTTGACCATTCAAATAAGACGAGTCAGCCAATACGAGCAAAAACACGATGTCAAAATCACCTCCTCTATCCGTTGAACAGCGCGCCATACTGGCGCTATGGTATGAGGTGAATGCGTCACTGTCTGCTTATCATAAACTCATCAGTACTTTTGGCGATGCGCAGCTTGCTTGGCAAGCCAAATTGGAAGCATGGCGGCAGTTGGGTATTCATGCTACGCACCTAAAACGCCACGAGCAGCCAGAACAAACACAAGCCAACATTGACAAAATTCAACAGGCACTCACAGAGGGACGCTATAGTCTGCTGTTTGCCGATCAAGCTGATTATCCTATGCAGCTGCTACAGATTTATGATCCGCCGCCACTACTGTTTTATCGAGGTAATAGCGCCCGCTTGCATCAAGCGCAAATCGCTATTGTTGGTAGCCGCAAGCCCACAGCGCATGCGCAAAAGACGACTTTTGATATGGCGCAGTATTTAGCGCAAGCAGGTTATGTCATCACCAGTGGCCTTGCGATGGGTGTGGATAAGCGTGCACATCTAGGGGCATTGGCTCAGGCTGATGCTGAATATCAAGGACGTACTATCGGCGTCATGGGTACAGGTATTGATGTGTATT
The DNA here is from genome assembly GCF_904846155.1 of Psychrobacter fulvigenes. Classification (NCBI taxonomy): domain Bacteria; kingdom Pseudomonadati; phylum Pseudomonadota; class Gammaproteobacteria; order Moraxellales; family Moraxellaceae; genus Psychrobacter; species Psychrobacter fulvigenes. The sequence continues at coordinate 3,385,260 of NZ_CAJGZP010000001.1, read as the reverse complement.
ATCCCAATCATCATGACCAATTATTTGCGCAAATTATCGACCAAGGTGGCTGTATCATCAGCGAGCTATTGCCGCATACTCAGCCGCATAAGCATACCTTTCCGCGCCGCAATCGTTTAGTCGCAGGACTGAGCTTAGCGACGATTGTGACCGAAGCGACTATCAAAAGCGGTTCGCTGATCACCGCGCGCTTGACATCCGAGCAAGGTAAACAAGTCTTTGCGATTCCCAGTCACATTGACAATAGTAATGCTGAAGGTTGCCATCATTTAATACGTGAAGGCGCGACCTTGATTTACCATCCTCAGCAAGTACTAGAAGATGTTAATGGTCAGTTGGGTTATGAGCGTTATGCATACAAAGCAACAGATATGTCCGCCTCAAATAGCGATCAGATACCTAGTGCTATAGGGGCAGACAGTGGCTCTATCACAGCGGCTCATCAATCGACATCGCCTAATGTCAAGCCCTCTCCCAGTACTGTCGTCATACCTGAGCATTTAGCAGTTGTTTATGAGCAGCTGGATTGGCATGGACAGGATTTGGATGCGCTGTTGGTTGCTACTGAACTTGCAGCGCCGCAACTTATTGGACAGTTGATGGAGCTTGAGTTACTGGGCATTATCAGCGTGCAAGGCGGGCGTTATTTACGCGTCTAAAGCCATGCTTCTCCTACCTTCAAATCTTTTTTTGGTAACTTCTCAGCTTTTGAGCTGTATGCAATTTTGGCAGTTTTCAACTTCCGCTATCCTAGTCTTTTTGTATCCTGTGTTATTATAAGTACCTATCTTCTATCCTTCTGAAATATTCAAACCATGAACCAATCTGCACCACTTATTACTGACTCTGTCATTCAAGCTGCTAAATGGCTCAGTAAAGGGGAGCTACTCGCTTATCCAACCGAAAGCGTCTGGGGTATTGGCTGTGATGCTTATGACCAAGCGGCCGTTCAGCGTATTTTGGATATCAAGCAGCGTCCGCAAAGCAAAGGCATGATTGTCATTACCGACAGTGCAGAGCGTTTAGCGCCTTTATTAGACGCTTTAGATGATGCTCAGCGTCAACAAGTCATTAACAGCTGGCAGACAGATAGTCATACTGATGATCTACAATATCGGCAAGCGCATACTTGGCTACTGCCCATTCCGAGCACACTTGCTACAACCATTCCTCCTTGGATAACTGGTCAGTATCAGACGGTCGCGGTTAGAGTCATTGCTCACCCAATCATCCGTCAGCTGTGTCAACAGATGGTCAGTAGCCACAATCCATTTGGACTATTGGTCTCTACCAGTTGTAACCCATCAGGTCATCCGCCTGCTAGTACGTTCGATGAAGCCTATGCCTATTTCGGCGAGCAAATCCGCTACTTACAAGCTGAAACCTTGGGTTATACCTTACCAAGCCAAATCTGTGACGCTATGACAGGCAAAGTCATCCGCTAATGAAAATAAATAAATTTGAAGTACTTTTATTCCTTGATTTCAGTCTTGACAGAAATTAAAGAATAGCGCAGTATGAACGAATAACGTCATAAAAACCTGAAAATAGCGAGTACACATCAATCATGAAACTAAATCCTGTGACCGAAAAATTTATCTTACATTGGGGCGAAATGGGCTCGCAGTGGGGTGTCAATCGCACCATGTCGCAGATTCATGCATTACTTTATATTATTGGTAAGCCTCTAAACGCCGAAGAAATTACCCATACCCTAGGGGTAGCACGCTCTAATGTCTCAAACAGCATTAAGGAATTGCAGCATTGGGGCTTGATACAAAAGGTTTCGATACTAGGCGATCGTCGTGATCACTTTACGACCAATACCGATGTTTGGGAGCTGGCACGTATTATCGTCGTCGAACGACAAAAGCGAGAGCTCGCGCCAACAGTACAGTTCTTACAGGAGCTGATGGAGAGTCCTGAGTTTGAACATGAAAATAGCGAAGTAAAGGCTCGTATCCGCGAGACTCAAGAATTCGTTGAGACAGTCACTACTTGGTCTTCTGAGATGCTTAGATTACCGACAAGCGCGCTTAAAAAGATACTCAAGCTTGGCGCTAGTATTAAAAAGGTATTAGGACAGTAGCATTATAAAAGTACTTAACAATAAAAAATTTCAGCATTAATTTCTGTTTTGACAGAAATTAATGTAAATAATGGCACTTATATAAGCTCTTTTTATTAGCAGCTACAACAAAAGGATTTGTAAAATGAAAGCGAATAAAATACAGAGTAATAAGAGTACAGCGATCAAACATGCTTTGAGCTCATTAGAATGGCAAGATTTGCACCAATTGAGTCGCGGTCAGATTGCTTACAATGTGATTTTGCCCTATCCGTTTTTGTTGTTGTCATGGTGGTTTGCTAGCCAGTCTTGGTATGTGTTGGCATGCGGCGCTTCTTATTTCTTTTTTGCTGCAGCCTTTCGCCAAGCTCACGACGGTTATCACCATAGTTTAGGCACCAGTAAACATACGACCACGGGCATATTATTGTTACTTAGTGTGTTATTGATGACTGGCTTACACAGTATTCGAGCCACTCACATGGAGCATCACCGCAATCCATTGGGTGACAGTGACATAGAAGGTGGTCTGGCGAAACTATCATGGTGGCAAGCACTGTTAGGAGGCGTGACTTATCGACTTGATATCTATCGTCAAGGGCTACGTCTAAGCAGCCGTCGCAATCGACGCCTAGCTTGGCTAGAGTTTGCTTCAATTATTTTGGTCGTTATGGCTGCAATCGGCCTTAGCATAGTGAATGCTCCTACTGCTGCACTGCTGCACTGCTGCACTGCTGCACTGCTGCACTGCTGGCGCAAGTGTTGGTTTATCACATACTGACGATGACGCTTGCCAACGTGAGTGTCGGAATCATTGCGGTCTGGGGCGTGCACCATGATTGTGATGAGACCGTCGCCCGTACTGAGCGTAATAAATTGGTCAATATACTGACTTTTAACTTACTGTACCACGTAGAGCATCATCTTTTCCCCGCGGTACCATCCAACCATTTACCTGAGCTTGCCAAGCGATTAGATGCGGCAGCACCACACCTGACCAACCAACAAGTATTGCCACGTATGAGTGAGCTTATAAGCTTTATAAAGAACCTCTGGAATAAAATAAAAGACAGATATCATCATAGTAACGATGATGGTGAGTGCCCTATCCGTAAACGCTTTGCGTAGTGGAATTAGCAATTGCGTAAGCTTTATTGAAATTAAGAGAAGGTGCTAGATAAATACTCATCAATTATCCATGGCAAATTCATGAGCACTACCAAGACACTATTTATACTAAGTTAACGACTAACGGTTATAGGATAAATATAATGAAAATGAATAAAAGGGTTGAGGCATATCCTTACCTACAAGTGATTATTTTATTTGCAGGACTTGGCAGTGTTATTAGTGGGCTGATTGTGCAGCTGTTATTGCCAGCTGCATTGCTTTACCAAAAGTATGTAAAAGTCGTTTTGATATCACTGCCAAAAAGGAAGACGATGGTTATAAAGAGTTAACTTTAAATAAATGATAAATAACAAGTATAGGGAGCAGGGCATGAATATTCTCATTAGCGGTGGTTCAGGATTTTTGGGTAGTGCGTTTAGTCGTGAGTTAATGACACGCTACCGTGCGCAGAATAGAGAGCTGCACATTACTTGGCTGACTCGCGATAGCAGCCAAGCGCATCCTGATGGTGTCAGTATGATGACCTATGATGAGCTTGCAAAGACTGATAAAAGCTTTGATGTGGTTTTAAATCTAGCAGGTGCTGGCATTGCTGATAAGCGTTGGAGCGATGCGCGTAAAGAGCAACTGCTCGCTAGTCGCGTGAAGCCAACAGAGTCGCTACTTGAGTTCATCGCGCGCAGCAGCACCAAGCCAAAACTTTTGGTCAGTGGTTCAGCGATTGGTTGGTATGGTGCCCAAGGTGATAAACCACTGACCGAAAGTAGTGGGTATGAGACGGACTTCTCTCACAAGCTTTGTGATGAGTGGGAGCAATTGGCCCTAAAAGCAACCGAATATGGCGTACCAGTGGCTATCGTGCGTACTGGCGTCGTTATCCATCCTGATGGCGGGATGATTGGTAAATTGCTACTGCCATTTAAGATGGGCGTTGGCGGACAGTTAGGCGATGGCAAACAAATCATGAGCTGGGTCAGCCGTGAGGACTGGGTAGGGGCGGCTATCTTTATCATTGAGAAGCATCTTGCTGGCAAGTCTCACATTCAGAGTACTGATACCAAACAAGTTACTGACTCAACTTCAAATAGCCTAACGACCAATGACAACAGCTTGCAGACAACAAATGATACAGCCGCGCTAGTATATAATCTCACTGCGCCCAATCCTGTGACCAATCATACTTTTACCAAGGAGCTTGGGTCATGGCTAAATCGTCCGACTTTTTTTAGCTTGCCAAGCTTTTTTCTTAAGCTAATATTTGGTGAGATGTCGACCTTATTAATTGATGGGCAAAAGGTATTACCGCAAGCCTTACTTGATGCGGGTTATGAGTTTAAGCATCTAACATTGCAGCAGGCGTTAGAAAAGCAAAAGTAGGAAAAGCAAAAGTAGGAAAAGCAAAAGTAGGAAAAGCCAATGTTGTTTCACATGAAACAATATTAGCGGGTTAATTTGCTTTTAATAGTTTATTTGAAACTTTTACTGTGTTTTTGAGATAAATAAAACTGCAAAATAACTATGGTGCATCCAAAGATTATGGAGTTTTTATGAAATCAATCTCCCTATCTTTAGCGTATAAGGGTTTTGGCGTAAGATAGCCATATCTTTATTTGATCAGACCTTATTATGTGGTTTTTTATCGTTTTTACTCAAATACTAGTCATCATGACCAGTGTTATTGTTTGGTGGTTCATTCAACCAAGTCGTACTTTCAGTAAAGTTGCGCTCATCTTGGCTATTTTTGTTATTAATAATGTGGCATTGGTTTACGGACTGACTGAGTATTGGTATGAGCGTTTTCATGTTTATTTAGTGATTAGCATCTTGCAAGGGTTTATGCTTTATGCTGTTTTTATAGTCGCTATTGGGTGGCTGATTTATAGAAAGCTATTTCAGCGAGCCCTACCTCCCAAGCTTGTACGTTCGTTTGCTGTCGTTGTGTATATGGGGATTGTTGGCTTAGCTGTATTCAATGCCTACTCGCCAGTGGTACATAATCTGACGGTGACGACAGATAAGCCCATGCCACAACCCCTGAAAATAGCCTTAGTATCGGATACCCATTTGGGTCGGTGGTTTGGTAATCGGCAGATACAGAAGATGGTTACCTTAATCGATGCCCAACATCCTGATGTGGTGGTTATCGCTGGCGACATTATGAATGACACTACCATCGCCTATGACAATACCAACATGCATGAGCAACTATCGAAACTAAAAGCACCGCTTGGCGTCTATGCTACCTTGGGCAATCACGATTATCAGGGTTATGATGAGCAGATAGCGCGTGCTATCGAAAAGGCTGGTATCAAAGCGCTTGATAGCGAGAGTGTGCTGCTAGATGGTTCGGTATGGCTGGTTGGACGCTCGGACGATGTTGACCTTACACGCTTGACAGCGGAGGAACTATTAACTCAAGTAGACACAGACAAACCAGTTATATTTTTAGAGCATCGTCCTGACAATATAAAAGAGATAAGCCCTTTGCCAATCGATTTGCATCTATCTGGACATACGCATGGCGGACAGATATTCCCACTAACGACACTGATGAAATGGTTCAAACCATTAGCGCATGGTACCAAAAACATAGAAGACACACAGTTTTTGGTGACATCAGGATATGGGTTTGGCCCTGTGCCCTTTAGATTGGGCACGCGCTCTGAGGTATGGATAATTACTCTGCAGCAAGCCGACTAAAGAGACAGCCTGTGCAGTTGCACATTAGATATATAGATTAAAGTAATAGATGTGTTTATTTAGAAAATCACCGAGCTGTCAAAAAAGACCTGTAGTGTCAGTGATTTTTGCAGAATGAGGAATAGACTTCAAAAAGTAAGGATTAGATACTAGCTGCTGATTTAAATGCTGATTCATCATAATCTTCGCCATGAGTGACGACGATAGTGCCTTTATCTATATTGACATTGACCCACTTTACGCCTTGTAGGTTCTCAGTATCAGCAACTAATTTATCAGCAGCATCCTTGCTAGTGACTTGAGCTTGGTAGGTTGTTTGTGGCATTGGTTTCTCCAGTAAGTTTTTTGGTTAATAAGCACTTTTTTATATAGACATTTTAATAGTTGATTGCTCAGTATTAATACGTCTCTTGATGAACTCATAAAGGTAGCAAAAGACAGCATATCTGTAAATAAGCGACTTTGTCCCTTCAGTATTACGTTATTTCTAGAGTGAGTCGGCTCCAAAGTTTTATCAGTGCGAGCTATAGCGTTGAGCATAATCTTCTCAGTCATACTTATTCCATACATACGCACGTTGCTGATGACGATAAATCACTTTTTTCTTTTTGAATTAACTGTTTTATAAAGCGGTTAAACCCATCAATAATGTATCTGGTTTCATAGCCTAGTCTCTTATGCACGCTCATTAAGTTAACAAAGCCATGCGGTGCACCAAGCACAGTATGGGTTTTGACTTCAATATCATGACTGCGCAGCTGTTTTGCATAGGCAAACGCTTCGTCACGCAGGACATCTAACTCGGCAGCCACCACGTAGGTGGGACATACTTGGCTGTTATCACCAAGCATTGGCGAGTTAAGAATATGCTGGCGAGGTAATGGGCTATTCTCCAAACAGGCAGCATCAAATACTGCCACGTCTGCGTGGTCTAGTAGTAGGCCTTCACCATACAACTCCCAACTTGGATAGTCATTTTCGACATCGGTCACTGGGTATAAAGGCATTTGTGCAAGTGGATGGGGCAAATCCTTTAATAGATTGAATGTCTTTTGACCATCCAAACCCAAGTCTGACCACGCGCTCTTCGTTGGTGTGATCACTTGCTGCGCAATCAAAGTTGATAAACCGCCGCCAGCGCTATCACCAGCTAGGACGATACGAGATGACGATGCGCCAAGAGCCTGGCAGTTTTCAGCCAACCAAGCGTAAGCGCTGATGCAGTCTCGTAGTGCTGCTGGAGAAGGGTGTTCTGGTGCTAAGCGATAGTCCACACTAACGACTGCCCAGCCAGTTTGCGCACAGACGGTATGACAAAACTCATGATGCGTATCAATATCACCGATACAAAACCCACCACCATGAAAGAACAACATTACTATCTCGTCAGGATTTTGATTTTGTGCGTTTATAGAGCGAGCGTCTGTATGGCTAGCGCTTGCTTGATAGCAACGCACAGTCATTTCATCCTCGTCAGCATTGGCGATGGTTTTGTCTTGCCAACTTACGGCAGTGCTGTTCTTTTTAGTAGAACACCTCGCTTTGCTTAATATATGGGTGGTATTTTCTCGCCATACTTTTGGCGCTTGCATTGCAACCGCATCGGCCGCAAATTTTTTGCGCAGCTCAGCCATTTCTGTCAGTTGCAAAGGTCTTTTTAGCTTGCTATTCACCGCGAGTATCAAGCGTAGGTGCGCATCAACATGCAAATACTGCTTTGAGATGGGACCTTTCAAATACCTAATTAAGCTTTCTAATAAGGGTGTTGGCAGGTAGCCAAAACCTTTCATCACATAATGCAGTGTATGCTGCTGATAACTTGTTAATGGATTGTGGTTGAGCAGTATTTGTTTGACTGATAAGGGGTTGTCATCAGTGCTACTTTCTTGCTTATCGCTTGCTACTTGACCCAAAGAGGTAAATTTGAATGTCTTTACCGCTTTGTCGAGCAAGGTCTCAAACGATGCTACTGGTAAGCTTGGCATAAAACCTCTCATAAAATTATTGTCAGTATTGGCTGTAATCAACCAGCTGTTACTTTAGCTTAAGTTATATTATTTAAAGCGATAATAAGGCAAAAACAATGATTTTAAGTTTTATTTAGTAATCATTTAGATAGTAATAGTAAAGCATCAGGAATGGCTGAGGTTTTTTGTGGGTATCGTTAGCATCCAAAACTATTTACTGTACTTAGAACTGTGCTTAAAGAGAGACGACTCTCTATCTACTACAAACTACTTATCAAATTACTGCAAAACACTTGCCAAAGTTTGTACGACTTATATTGTCAATAAAAAATACCTATGCTTTAGGCTTGAAATTTAGACTCATGACCTTTATCAATCAGCTATTAGATACTGTTGTGACAAAGACATGATTGAGCCAAATAAGTTGGCATCCAATGAGAGTGTATCCAAAATCATTAAACGTTCGTCAAATTATTAAAAACCTATTATTTTATTAAAATCATAAGGAGCTATCATGAGCGAGCAAGTCCCTAATCACGAACATGACGTAGAAAACCCAAAGGCTGCACAAAGTAATATCGAGCGTGAAGACAGCGTATTAGCAGAAACGCTGAATGAGTTTGATCCACAAAATAACTCAGAAGAGAACACGACCATTGAAAACGAGATCGATATTGATGCTTTCAACGCGCGTATCGCAGAGCTAGAGGGCGAAGTCAAGCAAGCCCGCGAGACCACTGCTCGTGCCAATGCAGAAGCCTACAATGCGCAAAAGCGTATGGAACAAGAAGCAGATAAAAGCAAAAAATTTGCTTTGCAAAAATTTGCCAAAGAGTTGTTAGAGGTCGTCGATAATTTAGAGCGCGCTATTGAAAACGCTGACGATACAGATCCAGTTGCTGAAGGGGTGAAGTTGACTCATAAAGCATTACTGGATGTCTTGAATAAGAATGGCGTAGAAGTCATCGATCCACAAGATGAGAAGTTTAACGCTGATTTTCATGAAGCGGTAGGTATTGATACCGACGCTCCAGCAGATACGGTCGGTACGGTATTGCAAAAAGGCTATAGCCTAAATGGTCGCTTACTGCGCCCTGCTATGGTACGTGTCGGACAGTAGGGTATCAGAGGCGCTAAACCTTATTAAAGCTAAGGATATTCACAAAAATACACACAAAGGCAGGTTTTTGCATCGATATTGACTTGAAAAGTTATAGATGCAAACCGATATAAAGCAACAAGTAACCGCTTATAGACTGTTATTAAAAACTTCGAATAATCAGCTCTATCGCGGATGGACAACTTAACCAGTGCTGCTGGTTAGCCACTAATATTAAACATTTACGTATCAAAATAGATTTGGAGTAATAAATTATGGGTAAAGTTATTGGTATTGATTTAGGTACAACTAACTCATGTGTTGCGGTAATGGAAGGTGATAGCGTTAAAATTATCGAAAACGCGGAAGGTACACGTACCACACCCTCTATCGTCGCTTATAAAGATGACGAGACACTGGTTGGCCAATCAGCCAAACGTCAAGCAGTCACCAACCCAAATAACACTTTGTTTGCGATCAAACGTCTGATCGGTCGTCGCTTTGATGACAAGGTCGTACAAAAAGACATCGGTATGGTGCCATACAAAATCGTTAAAGCCGATAATGGTGATGCTTGGGTCGAAGTAAACGGTAAGAAGTTAGCGCCGCCACAGATTTCTGCTGACATCTTAACAAAAATGAAAAAAACAGCAGAAGACTACTTAGGTGAAAGCGTTACTGAAGCGGTCATTACTGTCCCTGCTTACTTTAACGACTCACAGCGTCAAGCAACGAAAGATGCGGGTAAAATTGCTGGTCTTGATGTAAAACGTATTATCAACGAACCAACAGCCGCCGCACTCGCTTATGGTATGGATAAAAAGCAAGGCGATAGCACGGTTGCTGTCTATGACTTAGGTGGTGGTACTTTTGACGTATCAATCATCGAAATCGCTGACGTCGATGGCGAGCAGCAGTTTGAAGTATTATCAACCAACGGTGACACTTTCCTTGGTGGTGAAGACTTTGACTCAGCTTTGATTGACTATCTAGTCAATGAGTTCAAAAAAGAACAAGACGTCAACTTAAAAGGTGACTCACTAGCGATGCAGCGTCTAAAAGAGGCTGCTGAAAAAGCGAAGATTGAGCTATCAAGTGCCCAAAGCACTGAAGTGAACTTACCATATATTACTGCTGACAGCAGTGGTCCTAAGCATTTAGTCATAACCATCAGCCGCTCAAAGCTAGAGAGCCTGACGGAAGAGTTGGTACAACGCACGATGGGTCCTTGTAAGATTGCACTAGAAGATGCTGGCCTTAAAAATGCTGACATCGATGACGTTATCTTAGTTGGTGGTCAGACGCGTATGCCACTTGTACAACAGAAAGTACAAGAGTTCTTCGGTCAAGAGCCACGTAAAGACGTTAACCCTGATGAAGCAGTAGCAGCGGGTGCAGCGATTCAAGGTGCAGTATTGTCTGGCGACAAAACCGACGTATTACTACTTGACGTAACGCCACTGACGCTTGGTATCGAAACAATGGGTGGTGTGATGACGCCAATCATTGAGAAAAACACCATGATTCCTACTAAGAAATCACAAGTGTTCTCTACGGCAGAAGATAACCAGCCAGCAGTAACGATTCAGGTCTATCAAGGTGAGCGTAAAATCGCTAACCAAAACAAACAGCTTGGCCGTTTTGATTTAACCGATATTCCACCAGCACCACGTGGTCTGCCACAAATCGAAGTGACCTTTGATATCAACGCTGACGGTATCATGAACATTTCAGCGACTGATAAAGGTACTGGTAAAGCACAGAGTATCCAGATTAAAGCAGACTCCGGCTTGTCGGATGAAGAAGTCGAGCAAATGGTACGCGACGCTGAAGCGAACGCCGCTGAAGATGAGAAGTTTGCGAACTTAGCACAAGTGCGTAACGAAGCAGATGGTCGTATCCATGCGGTACAAAAAGCACTGAAAGAAGCTGAAGATAAAGTGACTGAAGATGAAAAATCGACAGTAGAAACAGCCATCTCTGAGCTTGAAGCGGCTACCAAAGAAGATGATCACGACGATATCAAAGCCAAGCTTGAAGCGTTGGACAACGCATTCTTACCGGTCAGCCAAAAGATCTACGCTGATAGCGGTGCAGGCGCTGAAGGTATGGATCCAAATCAGTTCCAACAAGGTGCGGATGCAGCAGATAGCAGCCAAGCTGACGATGATGTCGTTGATGCCGAGTTTACTGAAGTTGATGAAGACAAAAAATAAGCATTAACTGCTGATTGTGAACATAGCTTAAGGAAAAGCGCACTCTATGGAGTGCGCTTTTTATTGTGATATAAAGCTCTATATCACAATAGGTATATGAGAGTGCTGATACTGTCTCAGTTCATTGAATGATAAAAGTGGACATAAAATGAAGCATAAAGCTAGGTTTGTAACAAGATATTTCATATCTAGGCCTTTGTAACCCAGTTGCTGACATACGCTTGCAAAACTTAACTGTCGCACTATTAAACACTGACACAGCGTTCGAAATACTTTGTTACTATATATTCATCGTTAGCAAACAAGGCGATGTGGCTACTTTTAGTCAGTAGTAATAAATAAATAACTTGTTTGTCAAAATTCGTTTTAAGGAGATAATAATGAAAACTTTACAAAAAACTTTATTAGCACTAGCAGTAGGTTCTTTAGTTAGCGTAGGCGCACAAGCAGCTGTCTCTTACGGTAGTGGTTATGTTGGTCAGCCGTACGTAGGTATCAAAGCTGGTCAGTTTGACTTAGACCTTAATGGTGCAGACAAGCCAACAGCTTATGGTGTCTATGCTGGTTATAACTTCGATCCTAACTTTGGTATGGAAGTTGAGTACTTAGGTTCAGACGATGCGGATTATTATAATGGTGACGTAGATGCCAAGACTTATGGCGCTTATGGTACTTACCGTTATACTTTCCCGAACACTGCTCTATATGCTAAAGGTAAATTAGGTGTTGCCAGAACTGAAGTGAAAGCTTCTAGTACTGTTCCACTTAGTAACATCTCAGACAAAGATACCAGTATTGCTGGTGGTATTGGTCTAGGTTATGCAGTGAACTCAGATTTCAGTGTCGAAGCTGAATATGACAAGTTGGGTAGCGATGCAGATCTATGGACTGTTGGTGCACACTTAAAGTTCTAAATATCTAGTTAGTAACTTATTAAATATAAAAACGATCGCTTAGGCGGTCGTTTTTTTGCTAAAAACTCTCTATAAAAACTAATATATTTTGATTAAAGAATGTATGATAGAAACTGTTTACTGATGTTAAAGTTTTAATGACAGTTTGAGCGATATTTTATATAAAAAATAAATGCTCAGTTTCTTTAGTTAACTATTTGTTTGATTAGGAGGGTGTATGAATATTTTACAGAAGTCTTTGATAGTTTTAGCAACTGCCTCATTAGTAAGTGTGAGCGCACAAGCAGCTATGACCTATGGGAGTTATACCACTCAGCCATACGTGGGTATCAAGGCTGGTCAATTTAGTTTGGATGTTGATGATGCGAATGTCGATGATCCAACAGCTTATGGAGTCTATGCAGGTCTCTATTTTGATAATAACTTTGGTATGGAAGTTGAATACGTCGGTTCTGATGATGCTGATATCAGCGCTGATGGTATCAAAGGTGATATTGATGCCAAGACTTATGGTGTTTATGGCACTTATCGTTACGCTTTTGCTAATACCGCACTATACGCCAAAGGTAAACTAGGTCTTGCGAAGACTGAAGTGGATATTAATTTAACTGATGGAAGGTCACTATCGACTAGTGAAAAAGGTATCGCAGGTGGCATAGGCTTGGGTTATGCAGTTAACCCTAGTTTTAATGTTGAAGCAGAGTACGGCATAATGGACAGCGATGTTGATGCCAAACTACTTACTCTAGGTGCTCATTTAAAGTTTTAAGTCTCTGAAATACGGCTTATTAGCTATGATAAAACGATCGCTTAGGCGGTCGTTTTTTTGTGCGTTTAATTTTTTTAGATAATAGTTTCAATTATATCTCTACTAGGATAATAATAGGTTATATTATTGATTTTTAAGACAATATCTATAACCAAATTGTGGTACATTAAAAGGTAGGAATGCAGAGGAGGGTATGGCAATGATTGAGACTATTTGGATGATTGAGCCTTGGCATTGGCTCGTACTGGGTTTTTTATTGATGATTGCTGAGATTTTTATTCCGACCTTTGCTAGCCTTTGGTTTGGCGCTGCTGCGGTTATCGTTGCTGCCTTAGCTTGGTTATTACCTATCCCTTTATTTGCACAAGTCATTATCTGGTTAGCTCTATCCGTAGTATTTATGTTTGCTTGGGTCAAATATATCAAACCACTATCGGTAGATCGTACAAAGGCTGGACTGGGCGGTACTGTAATCATCGGAGAGACAGGTATGATTGTCGTTAAGCCGCAAGACGGTATCTCTGGGCGTGTACGTTTCAATGTGCCTATAGTGGGCGCAGATGAATGGGATTGTCGTACTATTGATGAAACTGTGGAAGTAGGTGATCGAGTGGTGGTGACTGATATTACTGGTAATGAGCTAGTGGTAGCGCCTACCAAACGTATTGCAGCACCTGTCGTTGCTAGTCGGCCCAATATCAATGAGTTAAGATCCAATGAAATGAATCGTCGTAAAGTTGAGCAAAGTAAGCTGAGCCTTAATAAAGAAAACCTTGATAGAGCTCGCCTGAATAAGAAGTTTACAGACAATTGATAGGCTGAAGTCGTTACTTAGCATAACCATTCGTAGGAGCTATTTACAGTACAATCATACAATGGATTAGTAGAGATCAAAAAATGAGACATTGCTGCACTATTCAGAGCAATGGCGCAAGGAGAGAGCTTTATGAATAGTATTATCAATAGCATGAATGGCCTTAGTATCGTTATGCTGGTATTGGCTGCGCTAGTCGTCTTTACGGTATACAAAGGCGTATGTATCGTGCCGCAAGGCTACAAATGGGTGGTTCAGCGGCTAGGTAAGTATCAACAAACTTTAGAGCCTGGATTTAGTATTATTATTCCTTTTGTTGATAGGATTGCCTATAAAGTAACGACTAAAGATATCGTCCTTGATATCCCCTCACAAGAAGTCATTACTCGTGATAACGTGGTTATTATTGCCAACGCCGTTGCTTATATTAATATCGTGCGCCCTGATAAAGCGGTTTATGGTATTGAGGATTATGAGTATGGTATTCGTAATTTGGTGCAGACTTCATTGCGTTCTATCATTGGTGAGATGGATTTAGATAATGCCTTATCTAGCCGTGATGAAATTAAAGCCTTGCTTAAACATGCGATTTCAGAAGATATTGCCGATTGGGGTATTACCCTTAAAACAGTAGAGATTCAAGATATTAATCCTTCACAAACCATGCAGGCGTCGATGGAAGAGCAGGCAGCGGCAGAGCGTCTCCGCCGTGCGACAGTGACACGTGCCGATGGTCAAAAGCAGGCTGCTATCTTGGAAGCAGATGGGCGCTTGGAGGCCTCACGCCGCGATGCTGAAGCGCAAGTCGTACTGGCCAAAGGGTCTGAAGAGTCTATTCGTCTTATTACCGCTGCTATGGGCGATGAAGAAATGCCGATTGTCTACTTGCTTGGTGAGCAGTATATCAAGTCGATTCGTCAGTTAGCTGAGTCTGATAACTCAAAAATGGTGGTATTACCTGCTGATATACTAAGTACGGTAAAAGGTATGGTTGGTGATAAACTAAAAGTTTAACCAGTCATGTTTTAACCATATCTAAGACAAAGAACGCCTAAAAATAGTCAGTTAGCTTATTATGCGCTGGCTATTTTTTTGAGTTGTAATTAGTTAAAATTTTTCTTCAATCGGTAGCAGGTGTTGTTATTTTAATAATAAAAACTGTTTAAGGAATGCAAAAATGACCAAGCAAGATGTGAATACAGAACTCATCAATATAGATGAGTTTGTACAAGGCAGTCCATTACCTTATGTCGTGCTTGATGACTCGCACACCAATGCTGCTTATCCTGAGAGGAAGCTTGAGATTCGAGGCGGCGGCTTTGGCTCAGATGCAGCGGCACATCCAACCAATGCCAATCAGTTTTATGTGCTGACCGATCGTGGCCCCAATGCTGATTTTGAGGGCATTGCAGGTAAGGGTAAGCAGTTTTTGGTACCTGATTATACCCCGCGCATTGGGCTGTTTGAGCTACAAGCCGACGGAAGTATTACCAAGATTAAAGAGATACTGCTTAAAGACAGCAGCGGCAAGCCTATTTCTGGATTACCAAATCCAAAAGCGTTGGGCGGAACCAATGAAGTCCCTTACGATGTCGATGGACAGCCGATGACTGTGAATCCAAACCTACCTTTTGATGAGGTGAGTAACCCCATCAGAACGGATATCAATGGTCTGGATCCTGAAGGCCTTGCTGTACTCAAAGATGGCAGTTTTTGGATCAGTGATGAGTATGGGCCGCACTTGGTTCATTATGATGCGGACGGGGTAGAGATTGCACGTATCAATCCGTTTGCAAGTGATGAGCGCAATAACGTGGTCATTGATGGTAAGCAGATTTTGTTACCGCCAGAGTTTGCTAAGCGTCGTGCCAATCGCGGAATGGAAGCGTTAAGCATCACTCCTGACCAGACGACGCTGGTCGGTATTATGGAGTCCTCTATGGATAATCCTGATAAGTCAGGGCGTATCTCTAGTTTGGTGCGGATAGTCACTATCAATTTGGATTCGGGTCACATAGCGCAATATTTGTATCGTCTTGATAAAGCGCAGCACGTGACATCGGGCATTGTTGCGCTCAACAGTTATGAGTTTTATGTGATTGAGCATGACCGTAAGTTTCCGCTACAGGATAGCTCTGCGCAAAAACTTATCTATAAAATTAATATCGTTGATGCTACTAGTATTGAGACGATTGCTAGCACAGATATTATCAAGCCAGACGATACAGTAGGCTTGACTATCGACGGACAAACGCTAGAGCAGCTCATTGCAGAGAGTGAAGACAATTGGCAAGTATTTGAAAGCATAAGTATTAAACCAGTTAAAAAATCTTTGGTAGTCGATGTTCTCGCGGCATTAGACTATCCACATGACAAACTAGAAGGTCTATGGTTGCGTCAAGATGGCTCACTTGGGCTACTCAATGATGATGATTTTGCGCTGACAGACTCAACGATTATCAATTCGAAAAGTACCGTTGAGCAAAAATATCTGGATAGTGAAAAAACCATAGAGGATGCCAATAGGCTATATATCGTCATGCCTACTGAATATAATTAATCCTAAATAAAAAGTATCATTATTATAACGTGCTACTGGTATAAATTTTCCTTGCGTGCTGTGCTTACGCAGACAGAGGCTGCGTAAAACTTACTCCAGTAGCACTGTATGTCTTTATAGAGGAACGACGGTAGACTAGATTGACTTAATTTAAATAACCACCTTTATCATAAACAACAAAAAAGACCTCAGTTTTGAATTGAGGTCTTTCTCTATCATTAATAGCGGAATGAAGAGGCCTTAAATGACCTTGGAAAAGCGGTTCTTATGCTTTTTATCAAGATATTCATCAAATACCATGGCTACGTTACGACCAAGCAGGCGACCTTTCGGTAATACCCGAATACCAGCAGCATCCATATCGATAAGCTTGTCTTCTTGCATGGCACCAAGCTGTTGAATTTCCTCAATAAAGTAAGTGATGGCATCGATACCGAATTTTTGGTTGACGTCTTTAAAGTCGATATAGTCGTGACAGAGTAAATTCATAATCACATATTCACGCAAGCGATCTTTGATAGAGGTTTTGATAACTTTTACCGCAGGCATGACAGCAGGATTGCTCTGTGCAGCATCTATATTGGCTTGGTAAGCTTGTAGGTCCGTATCGTTTTGTAGGATATAGCGGGTATTGGCATTGGCAATTTGACTGATGGATGAAACGCCAAACCCCAGCAAATCACAGTCGCCCATAATGGTGTACCCTTGGAAGTTGCGATGCAGCTTGCCTTCGCGCTGTGCGACAGCCAACTCGTCATCAGGCTTGGCAAAGTGGTCGATACCGATATATTGATAACCCGCTTCGCTCAGCGTATTGATGGTATTACCAAGCATGGTGAGCTTAGCCGCTGGATCTGGCAAGTCTTCATCTTTGATTTGGCGTTGGGCTTTAAAGCGCTCTGGCAAATGCGCGTAGTTGAATACTGACAAGCGATCTGGTGACATCTCGATGATGCGGCGTACCGTTTTATCTAAGGTCACAGGTGTCTGATGCGGCAGGCCATAAATTAGATCAAGATTAATAGAATGAAAACCTAAGTCACGTGCCTCGTTGAGTACGTTTTCAATAAGCTCCGCTGAATACACGCGATTGACTGCGATTTGTACGGTCTCGTCTAAATCTTGCACCCCTAAGCTGACTCGGTTAAAGCCAAGCTCTCGTAGAGTCTTTAGGGTATTATCACCTAGCTCACGTGGGTCGATCTCGATAGAGTAGTCACCTTCGTCTTCAGGTAAAAACTCAAATTGAGTCTGCAAAAACTCCCACAGTTGTACCATCTCTTCATCACTTAGGAAGGTTGGCGTCCCGCCGCCTAAATGTAGCTGCTTAACGAGTGGTTTATCACTATCATCTGGCACCGCTAATAAGCGACGCTTATGCTTAATCTCAGCCATTAAATACTGCAAGTAGTCACCTGAGTCGCTGTTCTTTTTGGTGATAATTTTATTGCAGGCGCAGTAGTAGCAAAGATGACGACAGAAGGGGATGTGAAAATACAAAGATAGCGGTGCACGGGCTTCGCGATCTTGAAGGATTTTTGTCTCAAGACCATCAGGTATCTCTGAGAATTCTAAAGCGGTCGGGTAGGAAGTATAGCGTGGTCCCGAACGGTTGTATTTATTGATAATCGCTTCATCAAAAGTAGGTAGCTGCTTACTAGCTAAGCTACCGCGAGTACTCGCGTAAGGATTGTTGGGCTCAACAACAGGACGGACGGTGGTGGGTTGCTGCTCATTGATTAGACTTTCTGAGTATTCAGTCATACGGTACTCCTGATATTACCATCTTACTATTTTAAACGCCCATGAGATAAATGTTACTAAACACTTGTTATTGTTGGTATTAATAACTAAGTCTTTATCGTCTAATTGGTAATAAGTGATGGTTGAATAGATAGGGTTTAGTATAGCAAATCCTTGTTAGTATTGTGGTGGCTGGTGGGTTTTATATAGGGACTATTTATTGATTGTTTTCCAAAAAATGCTGCAGTTTTCGCTGCTCATTTGGAGTTAGCTTATCAGCGATATCTATCCAAAACACTTCCTTTAGCTGCGTCAATACTTCATTTAGGTCTTTTAGAATAGTGCTTTGACTGGGTTTGCCCAGCTGATGACACTGATATTTATCATTCAATAACGTGTGCCTTCTACCGTCTTTATCAAGTCTTGAAGCCATGAGCCTAGTTTTGAAAGGCGATTTCGGATAAGTGGAGATATACCAACTACCGACAATCATATCCATTTGGATTTGCGGTAATAGGTCAAAAACATAGAGCATCTGCCATTCAGACTTAACTTCGCAGCATAAGATATAGCGCTCATAATTTACTTGGGCATGAGGTAGTATCGGGTTCTCAGATTGATTATCGAAGCTATCATCTTTAATGATTTTATAGCGGCCATGCGGCGTAGTTTGTATTTGTGGCTCGAGTTGATCATTGTCCTTTTGAGTATCAGCTTTGTAGTTATCTTGATTATAGGTAAATAGTAAAGGTGCACTGGGCACTAGACCACCGAAACCCACATCAACCAAATAGTTTTGTTCATTAACAGTCACCATCAAAGCCATATGAGTGCGAGCGTTACGCGGCTCGAGTTGATTGTTTATAATAACGATGCCAGTAATGACACGCGCCTCATAACCTAAATGGCGTAGCAGCGCTAAAAATAAACCATTGAGCTCATAACAATATCCGCCTAAACGTCGCACAACTAACTTGTCATAGATTGTCTCCTCTTCTAAGTCCACTGGTCTATCCAAAATAGTGGTCACGCTCTGAAAAGGATACTGCGTTAAATGTGCCAACTGTAAACGTTTTAGGGTATCTAAATCAGGAGTAATCGATTGATTAATCTCCGACTCTGTAAATCCCAACTGTTTAAGATAATACTTATAATTAATGTCGCTCATGGATACTCCTAGGCTTTTATATTTGAATCGACTGCCTTATATTTTAATTTTACCATTCAAGATCTATTTTTATTCTAAATAATAAAGCACACTATTTGCGCACAGTTAATGAATGCTCTATTATCAATATTCCCTCTATTAGGAAACGCTCATGTCGTTTGCCCAAGTCTATACGCGTTCGGTCGTTGGCCTGCACGCGCCAAAGGTTATTATTGAGGTGCATCTGTCACAAGGCTTGCCAGCGCTTACCATTGTGGGTTTACCCGAAGCTGCTGTACGCGAGAGTAAAGACAGAGTGCGCTCAGCGATTCTTAATTCAGGTTTCCAGTTTCCCAATCGCCGCTTAACGATTAACTTGGCCCCGGCAGACCTGCCAAAAGATGGCGCAAGGCTAGACTTGCCTATTGCCATTGGCATCTTGGCAGCCAGTGGTCAACTAGAGCCAGAAGTACTGTCAGGGTTTGAGTTTATCGGTGAGCTTGCGCTAAATGGCAACCTGCGGCAAGTGACTGGAAGCCTGGCTGTCGCTCGAGCGATAAAAGCAGAGGCATTGGCGTCAAAGGTAGTGCAAGCGTCAAAAAACAATGACCAACAACTGAGTGAGCAAGGACAAACAGTACAGTTAATCGTACCGATAGATAATGGTGCGGAAGCCAGCCGTGTCGAGGGAGTAGAGGTATTGGGCGCTCAAAGTCTAAAAGCAGTTTGTGACCATTTACAATCGCTAGCAGACCCAAGCGGGACTTATGAGTGTTTGGAGACTGTCACGCCCAGTCCAGTACAACAGCACGCGGGTTACAAAGTAGATTTAGCGGATGTTAAAGGTCAGCATCATGCTAGGCGCGCCTTAGAGATTGCTGCTGCTGGTGGTCATTCACTATTATTTACAGGGCCACCGGGTTCGGGGAAGACATTGATGGCATCGCGGCTACCGACTATCCTGCCTGATTTAAGTGACGAGGACGCGTTAGAGGTTGCCAGTACCTACTCGGTGGCAGACAGCGATTATGACTATGGAACACGGCCATTCAGACAAGTCCATCACACCATATCAGCCGTGGCTTTGGTTGGTGGGGGTTCACGCCCCAAACCTGGTGAGATTACCCTTGCAAATAAGGGCGTTTTGTTTCTCGATGAATTACCTGAGTTTGACCGTACGGTATTAGAGGTATTGCGTCAGCCGCTTGAGGCCAAGCAAATAACCATTAGCCGTGCCAACTCGCAGATGACATTTCCAGCGAACTTTCAATTGGTGGCGGCGATGAATCCTTGCCCTTGTGGCTATGATGGTGATGGATCAGGGCGCTGTCGCTGTCGTCCTGAGCAAATAAAACGCTATCAAGACAAACTATCAGGGCCGCTGCTTGATCGGATTGATCTACATATTACGGTACCAGCGCTCCCTATTGCAGATTTGCAAAATAGTCAGGCTGGCGAGACGTCTCAGCAAGTACGCACTCGGGTGGCAGAGGCACATAAGCGACAAATGTCACGGCAAAAAAAGGTCAACAATGAGCTCAATCCGAGCGAGCTTGATCAGTTTATAAAGCTAGGAGAGGGCGAGCAGCAGTTATTACAGATGGCGCAGCAGCGCTTGAACTTATCTGCGCGTGGCTATCATCGAGTATTACGAGTCGCACGCACGATTGCCGATCTTGCTGATAGTATTGATATTACCAGCGCTCATGTGTCTGAAGCACTTAGCTATCGCAGCAAATAATACTATTCATACCTCCGCTATACCGTAATAATACCGATCGTATTAGACACTTGGATCTACACCTGGCGGATTGGCATGCCTTAGCTTTTCTACATCTTCAGCAGTGACTGTCTCTTTATAATCATTGAGCTCATTCATCACATATTCAGTAACAGCCGCCATCTGCTCATCATTCATCATGGTATGGAATGATGGCATACCACGGAAACCATTGATCAAGATATTGATGGTGTAGTACTTAGATTCCATCTTACTGTTGTTGGCTAGGGGCGGATAGTACCCTGCTCCAAATGCACCTTCACCCTCATGCATATGACAGCCGGCGCATGAGTCATGGTATAGTTTTTTGCCGTCGGTCGTGACAAAGGCATTGGTGCCTTCGAACTTGGCTTCCCATTCTGCAATACTTGGATCGTTTTCCATACTTGGGAGTGAGCTGTCGTCAACGATATTGACTTTGGGTGCTTTGAGCTCTTCACGGGTCATATAGACACCGCCCCAAGCACCCGAATTACGGCTCTCTTGATAGTCAACCGCTTGCGCTGTCTCTTGCTCTTGTTTGCTTGCCACTGTCTCGACGTCACCTGCACGTTGGCTACAACCTGATAATGCAGCACCGCAGCCTAGGCTTAGCAACATGATAGCAAATGCGTTGGATTTCATGCTTTCCATGATTGTATTGTCCATGATTGCCTCTGAATTTTATCGTTATAAGTTGAACCACATTATTAGCTAAACCACAGTGTTGTAAGCTGCGATTGCGTTAACTGATAAAAGTTAACCAAGCATTTTAGCTTTTTTATGTAGGCGATTGGCTGTGTCTAAACCAGACAAAATAGCGCCTTCTAACCAAGCAGGAATGTGTGAGCAGTGTTCGCCTGTCAGCACGATACGGTTATCGATACTGCAGAGTGTATCGTAATGCTGCTTCCGACTGGAATCACTCCAAATGCCATAGCAGCCCAAGGTCCAAGGGATACGATGCCATACTACCGAAGTCCCCGAGCGGAACTCTTTTGGATACTGTGGGTGGATATATTTACCGTAAGCAAGCGCTACATTGATACGCTCTTGCGGCGTCAGCGTATTAAACTTATAAGAAGTGGCGCCGAAGCCGTAAGCACCTAGTAATACGCCTGTGCCATCTTTAAACATATTGCCTGATGGATAAGAGATCTGTCTGATAGGCATATCGGTATAAGTGACACCGCCATAGATCCATTCGTCCTCTTCCCAAAAACGACGGTTGAACTCTAGTCCTACTTTATAGGAAGTGTCATAAGGCACTGCCGCCATTGCCTGTTTCATAGGCTTTGAGACGTTGATGTCAATCTGGGTCAATACCGTCAGTGGGATATTGCAGATACACCAGTCGGCACGTACGGTCTTAGTTGGCCCTTCTGGATTATTACTATCGACATAATCAACTGTGACCCCGCTATCATCTTGATGGATCTTAGTAACCTTGGCATTGAACTCAATCATATCAGCGCATTCACGCGTGAATGCCTCACCGATTTTTTCCATACCACCGACAGGCTGAAACATCGTAGGCTGATGACTGTAAGTAGTATGCTCACCGTAGATATCTGCCCACATACCTGAGCTCAAAATCTCACTCATCGGTAGGGTCTTTGAGGGTGTCTCATTTGGCATCAAACCACCACCTGGAAAGACACTAAAGCCGCGATGCTTAGTGGTTGCATGGCTAGATCTATAGCGATAGTCTTTATCGAGTACGCCCCAACCTCGCAAGCCTTCGAGCAACTTTTCTTTATCCTCACTATTGACTGAACGATCTAGACCGCCTACGTTTACAGACTTTGATAACAGCTCTGATACGTGACCACGTATGTCGTTTTTGACATCGCCCAAGCGCTGCGGCACACCATTAAAATGGTCTGTACGATGCAAGTAAGCGCGGTCGTTGGTTTGGATAAAGGGTTGCAGCTCTACGCCGAACTTTTTGCAATAGTGAAACACGGCATAATGATGGCTTGGCAAGCGCCATGGCCCACCATTTAGATAGTTACCTTCTTCAAAGTCGCAAGTGACCTCTTCGCCGCCAAGCTCAGTATATTTTTCACCACCATTTAGAGACCAACAGCGGCCGCCGCCGCGATTTTGATACTCAAGAACTTTGACATCGTAGCCTGCTTTGCGCAGCTCATAGGCGGCAGTCAGGCCACCAAGACCTGCACCGAGGATCACAATACTTGCTCCTGGAGGTGCGCCTTCAAGCTCCATAGATTCTTCAAAAGTAGACTCCGAGGCAAATCCTAGTGTGGTCATTGCCTGATACATTGCAGTTGCGCCCGCTGTTTTACCGATCATCGAGAGCAATTGGCGCCGTGTGGGTGATTGAAGCATGTCTTTCATGATGGTGTCCTTTATAGTATGACGTTCGCGCATGTTGGTAGATGCTTACTTTTATTATAGGCTTAGCTTATAGAGTCGTTTTACAAGCCAAGCTTTAGTGCCTTACCTTTTTGCCCTTCATTCATGTCTTGTCATCAGCGTTTCGAACGCTTTTATATCGTTAATAGCCTTGCTGTTTGATTAAAAAACTCAAACTAGCGATGACGTCTAGAGCGTATGATTGCGCGTATAATAAATATAATGACGATAATGGCGACAAGGATGCCTAATATTGCTAGAAAACCTGCATATTTAATCAAGAATGGTCTTTGATCCTCGCCTGCTGCTATACGGTCGACATCGGCAGCTTTTACATTGCTGCTGGTCAGTCCTCCAAAGTTAACGCGTACATAGTTAGCGATACTGGCAATTTGCTCACTGTTTAGATCATCGGAAAACCCTGGCATGATAGGTGAGGTATTGGTACTGCCTTCCACACCGTGGACAATCATATTGACGAGTGCATCAGGCCTTTCACGGCGGATACTGCTGAGACCAACAATGGGTGAGTATTGAGCATCAGGTTGACCGTAGCCGTCAACACCATGACAGCTTGCGCAGGTAGCCAAATATAATGCTTCAGGTGAGTTACTACCATTTGCTACCTCTGCTTTAGCCTCGGCCAGATAGTCTTTTTGAGCGACAAGATCATGGGTAATTGACTCGTCTATCGGACTTGGTAGACGTGACGCATCGACTGCAGTGACCTTATCATCGGTCTGAATGGCAGGTACTGCTTTTAGGTAAGAGGCAATGGCTCCTAAGTCTTCATTCTTTAGGTAGCGGGTACTGTGTGCAACTGCTTCACCCATAGGGCCGCCAGCAAAGGCGCGTTGGTCGAGCTCACCTGTGCGTAGATAAGTGACAATATCTTGCTCACTCCAACTGCCGATACCACTAAGCGCATCTGGAGTGATATTTGGTGCATACCAATGGCCAAGCTGTGCCCCTGCCAGATATTTGCTTTTATCGAAGCCCATGGTAGCATTGCGCGGCGTGTGACAAGTGCCGCAATGCCCCAGATTATTGACTAAGTATTCACCGCGCTGCTGTACTTCAGTAAGCCCTTCACGGTTAGTGGAAGAAGGAATATTGAGCACGTTCCAGCCCAGCATGAGTGTACGAATGTTAAAGGGAAAGGGCAGGTCAGTCTTATAATCAGGAGCCTGATCATAGACAGGTACTGTCTGCAAGTAGGCAAATAGTGCACTAATATCTTCATCAGTCATCCCACTATAAGACGGATAAGGCATTGCAGGATAGAGCATGTGACTGGGCGCACGACCTTTTTGTAGTGCCTTTTTTAGATCGGCTTCGCTATAGTTGCCGATGCCGTAGCGTTTGGATGGGGTGATATTAGTGGCATAGATACCGCCCATTGGGGTTTCGATGGCAGTGCCGCCCGTATAGTCCTCACCGTGACATGCCATACAATCGGCTGCACGCGCGATATAAGCACCGCGGTTGGCCAAATCACTATTGGCTGGGCTAACGTTAGGTAAGCTGGTCGCTTGAGCCATCGCGGCGCTAGAGGTGATACCGATGGCAAGCATCGACAACATCACAGAAAGTGGCTTCATAATATCCTCATATAGCTGGCATATAGTGGCTGACAAAACTAAATATTAATAAAAGTGCAAAGTATCAACTAAACATGAAACAGTGGTTTTTATCAGGTCATACAGTCAGGTGATAATATTAAGAATGGCAGGGAGGGTATTCTCCTGTGTACACCATCCTTAGCGTACAAAATGTGGGCATAATCATAATTTGATTACTGTGAGTATTGTTGATGCACTCTAATTTTGTAAGATATCAATATACGTATGGTGACTTATGTATTTGATGAATTATGTTATATGGTTATTGGCTGTTTTATTATTGCGCGATGAGCAGTTACTAAATGTTTAGCAAATGACTGAATTTATCAAGACAGTGAGAACTTCTAACGACCTATCTATAATAAATTCTGCGTTCAAGTATCAAGCAACTTATGTTCACCTTTCCTAAGATAAAACTATTTCGCTACTATTGCTTAATTATTAACTTATTAGATGCATATATTTACAAAAGTTAAAACGTCCTACAGAGAGGTTATAAAATAAAGAAAAGTTATTACATATAAAGATACAATCATTAAAAGTATCGTTAAAACCGATTTAATATCAATAATTTAGGGTTTTTGGTTGGTTTTTTTTAAGTTTTAATCTAAGGGTTATATGGATAGTATTCAGTATTAAATGATTTCTGTTGACCTTATTTGAGAGTTTAAAGGTACACAAAACATACAAAGTTAAATGTCATCTGAAGTGCTGAATAGCTCAATTCATAAAATTTGAGACAATGCAATATTAAAACTGGAAATTAGTATTAGTAAGGCTGAGTTTCGGCGTACTCGTTATATTTGAGTGTTAAGTCTTAGAGTGTTTCCATAAAAAAGCCCCTCTAAAAGTTAGAAGGGCTTTTGGTATAAGGTGTTTAATACAAGCTTTAAAAAGAAATTACTGAAATTAAAACAGCCCAGTAATATTGCCAGCATCGTCTAAATCAATATGCTCCGCTGAAGGACGTTTGGGTAGGCCAGGCATTTTCATGATTGGGCCGCAAATCACCACGATAAACCCTGCACCAGATGAGATGCTGATATCGCGTACATGAATATCAAAGCCAGTAGGCCGGCCAAGTCGTTTGGCATCATCAGTGAGCGAATACTGGGTTTTGGCGATACAGATGGGCATCTTGTCGAGATTTAATTCTTCTAGGCGGCGTATTTTAGCCTCGGCCAAGCTACTGATATCGATATCATCGGCGCCATAGATTCGCTGTGCAATCGTGCGAATCTTATAAGCAATACTGTTGTCACTGTCATAAGCCAAACGAAATTGGTTGGGCTGATGGCTGCTATCATCAAGCAGCTTAATTAAAGCGTGTGCTAAGTCTTCACCGCCAGCGCCGCCTTTTTCCCATACTTGTGTCAGCGCGACTTCTACGCCTTTTTCTAGGCAGGCTTGTCGCACCAACTCAACCTCAGCGTCAGTATCACTGACAAACTGGTTAATGGCGACGACTACGGGTAGCCCATACACTTCCTGCATGTTTTTGATATGCTTCATCAGATTTGGCAGACCTTGCTCAAGTGCTGGCAAGTTCTCAGTCGTTAGCTCGTCTTTAGCGACCCCACCATTGTATTTCAACGCTCTGATGGTGGCGACGATAACGGCCGCATCTGGCGTCAATCCTGATAAGCGGCATTTGATATCGCAAAATTTCTGCGCACCAAGGTCAGCACCAAAGCCCGCCTCAGTAAGGGTGTAATCTGCCAAATGCATGGCAACGCGGGTTGCAATAACGGAGTTGCAGCCATGGGCAATATTGGCAAATGGGCCGCCGTGGACAATGGCAGGCGTGCCCTCGATCGTCTGTACAAGGTTGGGTTTGATGGCTTCTTTCAACAGTACTGCCATTGCCCCATGAGCATTGAGGTCTTTGGCATAAATTGGCTGTTTGTCTTTGCTAAAGGCGACCAAGATATTGCCCAAACGCTGTTTCAAATCATTCAAATCTGTCGCTAAGCAAAAGATAGCCATCACTTCAGAGGCGACGGTGATATCAAAGCCATCTTCACGCATCACACCGTCTGTGGTTTTGCCAATGCCGCTGATAATGTTGCGCAGTTGCCGATCATTCATATCTACCGCACGACGCCAAAACACTTGCTTTGGATCGATATTTAGCTCGTTACCTTGATAAATATGATTGTCTAGCATCGCGGCTAGTAGGTTATTGGCCGCGCCGATGGCATGAAAGTCACCGGTAAAGTGCAGGTTGATATCCTCCATGGGCAGTACTTGCGCGTAACCGCCACCAGCGGCACCGCCTTTGACTCCAAATACTGGGCCGATGGACGGCTCGCGTATGGCAACCACCGTTTTTTCACCACTGTTTTGCTGCTGATGAATACGGTTTAGTGCATCCGCTAGGCCGATAGTGACCGTGGTTTTACCTTCGCCAGCGGGTGTCGGATTAATGGCAGTGACCAATATCAACTTGCTCTGCTTTGCCTTAGCTGGCATGGCAAACACATCGTCTGGATTTATTTTTGCCTTATAATGTCCGTAAGGTTCGATATGAGTAGCTGATAAACCAAGTTTTTTTGCAATGTCGTTGATGGGTTGTAGAGTAACGTTTTGGGCGATGGCTATGTCGCTAGGTACGGGCATATCAAGGTCTCGTTACGGGTTAGAGGTATGTATAGTCGGAGCACTTTTAAACCGCTACGGTGTTACCCGCCCTAGATGTACTTAGTGTACTATCTGCGGTCGGTCGCCTTGTAGCGATTTTAAAACTCCTTGACTATAAGTTAAAGGATTAACTGCTTAGTGTTTTAAGTGTGTTCAACAGACCCTAATCTTTCAAAAGATATTTGACCAATGTAGCAAAGTCATCAAACGCTGCGGTAGGGTTCAGGTCGCGAATGTCTTGCCCATAATTATAACCATAAGACAGTCCAAGCGTATCTATCTTAGCGTTTTGTCCCGCTAATATATCGTTTCTTGAATCACCAATCATGACCGCTTTGTCTTGCATAACACCAAGCTTATCGCAGACATGTAGCAATGGCGCGGGATCAGGCTTTTTTGTGGTCAAGCTGTCGCCGCCTAAGACCATATCAAACAAAGACGTCCAGCCGAAACTCTCTAGTATTTTGGGTACAAAGCGTATGGGTTTATTGGTGACTAGCGCCAAAGTGTAACCCGCTTCTTTTAAATACCGCAAGCCACTATCGACATTTGGATAGGCAACAGTTTTGCTGTCACTAAGGTTTTTATAGGCATCAAAAAACACTTGCTCGGCATGCTCGGTTTCCTCGACCGTTAACTCATCCTCCAGTACTTCTATCTTGCCCACCAACGCGCGCTCGACCAACATCCTTGAGCCATTGCCTACCCAATTACGTATGGTATCGAGAGGGTAGGTGTCTTTGCCAAGTGTGGTTAGCATTGCGTTAGTGGCATCAGCCAAATCTGGCACACTATCAATCAGTGTCCCATCGAAATCAAAAATTAAAAGTTGCTTATTCATTTTCCCTCGCTACCAGAGCAGTAATTTATTTTTTTTAAAGCGTTCGTTTAGTATTAAGTAGTTAACAGCATTACCATAGCACAGCAAACTGTCAAAGCTAACTGTTACTAATGTTTTTAATATCTGACTTTCAATATATGCTACTCAACCTCTTTATAGCGCTCACGATGCTCCTTTTTCATCTTTAAATAGGTTTCATTTTCGCGGCACAGATCCCATTTTTGCTTAAAAATACGGGCAGATTCTGCTTTAATCGGATCTTCCTCTTGCCGTGGTAATTCTTCACGACCATGGGCACCGCTTTGACCTTTTTTATCATCAGGCACTGGTCCTTTATACTTTTTGCCGCCTTTATGATTGGCATAACGGCGGGCGCGAGTATAGCCCATTTGAATAAACTTGCGCGCCATATCAGCACCGACGAAGTCATCAGTAGCCAGATAATCTAAAAACATCTGATAAATAGTCTCGCTGCTTTTTGTCGCAATATCGGGAGTGGCAAAGCGCCAGTGCGGCAAGATCTCAGACTTATAAGGCTCCACTAATAACACTCCTTGTTCACCGCGACCGACACGGTATAGCTCAGGCTGCGCCCGCAAGTCTAGGTTTTTATAATCCAAATCATAATCAAACTCTCTCATCGCTTATCCCTATTAGTAATCATGTTTCTAGTATTCAGCTGTCTTATTTATCATTCTCATTGCTATCGAGTATACTGAGCGCAGCTGGCTAAAAAACAGCACAAAAATGTTATGCAACCGTGACAGTAAGCGTTTAGCATGAGAAGAATCATTAGTAGAATTCATTATTGGGCAGGTCTGAGCAGGTAAAGGTCATGGCAGGTAATAAAAATAACATAAATAAAGTCAGCTTAGCTGGCTCGGATTTTACGATGTCATTAAAAAGCATGCTTATGATGTCAGCGCTGCTATTCACAAGTGTCCTAACTACCAATGTCGCTCATAGCGCATGGTTTGAGCGTTTGATTCCGCAAGGTGAGACCTATACGGTACGAGAGATAGATCGTGACTTGGCATTTGTGATTGATGGTTTTATCTATGATGCGCGTACGTCTTGTTTTTTGGCAGTGGGCGATCGGGTGATATTTTTTGAAGGGCGTCACGGTATCGACTATCGCGCGACGATTTATGATTTGGATTCGCGTGAGCGTTGTAATCTACTATTGCGCGGTCGACTGTATCAGGAGTAACTCCTGCTGATAGTTATCGACGAATCGATTTTATTCTTAAAGTCTCATTTCCTAAAGTCTCATTATAGGCTGGTTATATCACTTACCATAAAAAAGGTCATAAAATTTAAGCATAAAAAAACCCCAAACAGCGATGTTTAGGGTTTTTTAGAATTCTATAAACGAATGGTGGCTCGAGGCAGGATCGAACTGCCGACACACGGATTTTCAATCCGTTGCTCTACCTACTGAGCTATCGAGCCGTCTTCGTTGAGGACGCTATTAAACTAAATATACGCCCTGCTGTCAAGAAGTTTTTGCATTATCTGCTATAAAAACTCAAAAATAATTTATTAGAGCTTGATAAAGCTTTTGCATGAGTCAAATAAATATCATTAATCTTTGACACGCAGCAGCTCATACTCGCTCATGATACGGTGAATATCCGCATCGACAGGGACAAACTCACGCACGCCTTTTTTGACCTCGGCATCATAGACCAGCTTGATGAACTTGGCGTCGATAGCACGTTTACGATTTTCGCGATGCACGGTGAGATATTGCAAGCGTTTGGCATTGGTTTGGCCATCATCAAAGCAGGCCACTGCGGCAATAGGCTTGTCATTAAACATCCCGACGTAGAGTGTCTGACCACGCTTAAAGCCTTGCTCGACGATGTTTAATACTTCTGCGCCACTAGGCTGCGTATCATCACTATCATACAAGGCATGCAGACGCTCAGACAGCTCATTTTCGCGCGCAGGCTTTTTGATCAGTGGAGCGTCCAAGCTGTTGATGGCAATCGCTTCTAAAGGCATAGTCGGTTCCTATAATATGATATAGCGCAGGATAGTAGGGCAGGCGCGGCCATGATTGATAATATTGAACACATTATTTTAGCAGAATGCGATGATTTTGTGCTTGGTTTATGCCTTGGTCGTGGCAGTAGTTGTTGGGGTTTGCTATGATGAGGGTAGTGATTTATAGTCCATCCGCTATAAAAATTAACCATACAGACTTATATCATCCTTGTAGCTATTTAGGATAAGAAAGACAGTATCTATTTTTTAGCTATCTATTATAGCTATGAGCTTATTTAGTGATATTTTATCGTTCTCATATTTGGAACACGTCAGGCTTATTATTAGGCCTATTTATTGTTTGCTTTTAACTTATAGAGAGTAGCCATGACAACTGATTCAAACCTAAACCTATATGGTCGCCCAGCACGTACCGCGACTGTTGAGCGTAATACTGCTGAGACACAAGTTAAATGCACCGTAAACCTTGATGGTACGGGTCAAGGCGTAGTAGATACTGGTGTACCATTTTTAGACCATATGATTGATCAAATCAAGCGTCACGGTTTGTTTGACTTAGACATCAAGTGTACGGGCGACACTTATATTGACGATCACCACAGCGTTGAAGATACCGGTATTACGCTTGGACAAGCTTTTGCAAAAGCGCTGGGTGAGAAAAAAGGCATTCGTCGTTATGGTCATTTTTACGCGCCACTCGATGAGTCGCTAACCCGTGCGGTAGTCGATCTCTCAGGTCGTCCCGGCCTGCATATGGACATTCCTTTTACCCGCTCACACGTGGGTACTTTTGATGTCGATTTGTTTAGCGAGTTCTTCTTTGGTTTTGTCAACCATTCATGGATGACCATACATTTAGACAATCTAAAAGGCAAAAACAGCCATCATCAAATCGAATCTACCTTTAAAGCCTTTGCACGTGCGCTGCGTATGGCGTGTGAATATGATGAGCGTGCACTGAATACCTTACCTTCGACCAAAGAAGCTTTCTAAGGTACAGCTAAAGCTAGTCTGCGGTGTCAGCCAAGCTTGGCGTATTACTCATAAAGCCTTGCGCTTGGCTGACTTGTAGCAAAATCTTGTTTACACCTTAGCAAAAACACGAGATTATATATATTAAAACGACTCAACAATGAGAACCAATTAATGACAAAAGTTGCACTATTAGACTATGGCATGGGCAATTTGCACTCTGCTAGCAAAGCATTATCAGCGGTAGGTGCGGAAGTTTCTATCACCAATGATCCAAAGGTTGTCGCGGCAGCGGACAAAATTGTCTTCCCTGGCGTCGGTGCGATGCGCGATTGTATGATTGGTATGACGGAGGCTGGCATTGATGAGGTCGTACGCCATGCTGTGTTTAATAAGCCTGTCATGGCCATCTGTGTTGGCATGCAGGCGCTATTCGAGCAGTCCGCTGAGAATGATGGCACAGACTGTCTTGGTATCTTAGATGGTACTGTAGAGGCGTTTGATCCTACATGGAAAGACGAGCAAGGCGCGACCATCAAGGTGCCGCATATGGGTTGGAATACCATTAGCGGTATGGATTTTGATCATCCCTTATGGAATGGTATTGAGGACAATGCGCACTTTTACTTCGTGCACAGCTATTACTGCGCGCCTGCCGATCGCTCGCAAGTGGCTGCTGTTTGTGATTATGGTCAGCCGTTTTGTGCCAGTGTTATTAAAGACAATTTATTTGCCACCCAGTTCCATCCAGAAAAGAGCCACACCGCAGGCTTGCAGCTGTTGAAGAACTTTGTAGAGTGGGATATTTAAGTGTTTTAGTTTTATATTTGAATGATAGAAAAACCAATCTTATAGCTCAAAAAAAGCCAGATAACTCAGTTATCTGGCTTTTTATCAATCATCTATTTTACGAGCGGAAAGTTAGCTCCTCAGCTAGCTATCTCAGCGGTTTTTTCGTCCCTTGTAGCTTGTTCATAAGCGCGGTATGTAGACCGTTCTGATAAGCAACTGCTGCTAGTACAACGACCACACCGATACCTTGAATCATTGAGATCGACTCGCCACTGGTATAGGGTGCCACAAGTACCGTAGTGATCGGGCTTAATAGCAATAGTCCAGCTACGACAGTAGGATCTAAGTTTACCGAACCTATCTGTACAAAAACCCAAGCCATCGCATGACCAATGACGGCTAGCGCAACCATCCACCACCAGTTCGCAGCGGTGATCATATCACCTGTCATGGCCGTACCAGCATCCATTGGCAGCTTACCATTAACTAGTACACCCTGAGCGACGTTCCAGCCTTCAGTTGATAAAAACAGCATGGTAAAGCCTTGGGGAATAAGCTGTGCCAAAAACACCCACATAAGCGGCTGGATATAAAGACCAGCGTTCAGCGTACCAGACTTTCTACTGGTATATAGATAGATACCATAACAGATACCAGAGAGGACACCTAAAGCGGTACCTACATAAGCGATTGGATAGCCCCAAATCGTCGTTGGGCCTTCTACAGGATCCCCATCGAAGATACCACCGGCCATAACAATACCAATGATCATGATAGGTACCAATACCCAAAAGCTCTTTTTCGGTACAAACCTGTCAAAGGTCATGGCTAGTAATGGCATGACAATAATTTGTAGGTTTAATAGCACTGAGGAGATACCAGCGCCAATAAAGAAGATGGCGTAGTTCCAAGCGGTCATATCAATACCGAGAAAGATACCTGCTGCGATTGCTAGAAAGATTCCGTTCTTACTAAGCATTCTTTTCTTTTTAACTTCCCAAATACCAAAAGGGATCAAAGTGATAAAGCCCAACAGACAACGCAGAAAAGCGTTAGTAACTGGCTCAAAGTTAGCTTCCTTTACCATGATGGCAGAAAAGGCCAAAGCAAAGATTCCAAGCATAATGAAGGTATAAGCAAGTACGGGCTTGAGCGGCTTGTCTTCAACAACTTCAGGAGATTGAACGGACTCTGACATAGCGCACCTCTAGAATAATGTTCATGAATAAGTGCTCCACTAGGGTGGACTTCATGAGTGTGAGATTCATGAATTTTTTAATTCATGAATATTATTGTGGATATAAATATTATGTACTTTTTTAAAAGTATTGTATACATCTAGTTACTAATCTTAACGATACTCTTAAATATGCTTTAGAATAATTCAAGTTATGAGTTAGAGGTAAATCAAAAATATATAGTTTTTTATTGAGAGAGAATATTTATTTTTAATATTAAGTTGTTTAAAATCAATGGTTTAAATCCGTATTCTAAAAATTAGTGCACAAGTTAATTTTAAGCTATACTATTTCCCTACTCTCAGGTAGGATATAGGTAAGATAAATATATAGCGCTGCCGCTTTGAGTCTTGACGTTTTGTGGGATTTTATGGAAAAAATCTGATAAATATTATTGCAAGACAGTATTTATCACTGTTTTTTGTATTTTTGCCTTATGGTTTTTAGTTAAAAATAAAAAAATAATGTTTACTAGAGTCTTATAGAGATAGATTTTGATTTTTACATCAGTTTGACTGCTTATATTTGCGTCTGGGTTTATAAAAAAGGTATTTGTTAAATGACGACTACGACTATTTCGCCTACGAGTTCGCCTACAAGAATAGAAAAAAAAGAAACACCATATTCTGGACACTACTTTGATGCCAAGCGCCACTGGGCAGCTTCTTTGACTTTAGGGTTTGATACGCGTGCTGAAGGTGACACCAATATCACCCGCATGAAGACGGCACGTCATTACGGGCCTCTACGTGTTCAAAGACCTTTTTATCCAGAGGGACGCGATGGCTGCTGTCATGTGTATACCTTGCATCCCCCTGGCGGCTTGGTCAGTGGTGATGAGCTGATAATAGACGTCACTGTGGACAAAGGCGCTCATGCTTTGGTGACCACGCCTGCGGCCAATAAGCTCTACAAAGCGGATAGAAATGATGTCAAATGGCATCAAATTACTCATTTGACCGTCGCTGATGGCGGCACGCTGGAGTGGGTACCTCAAGAGTCTCTGGCTTTTGATGGCTCACGCGGCGAGCAGATATTTAAGATTGAGCTGGGTGATAATGCTAAATGTTTGGGCTGGGAGGTTCTCTGCCTTGGTCGTCCTGCTAGTAACCTACCTTTTATAAAAGGACATCTGGAGCAGCGCTTTGAGCTGACTCGCAATGGCCGACCTCTATGGCTTGAGCGTCAGACTATAGATCCCAACCATCCTCGATTCTTAGGAAAGTGGGGGCAAGGCGGAGCGACGGTGCATGCTACTTTATGGACTGTGGGACTGAATGATCCAGATGCGACTATCTTGGCACTGCGAGAGCATTTGCCTGCTAGCAAAAACTGGGCTGTGACTTACCGCCGCGAAGTATTGTTATTACGTTATATTGGTAATGAGCGTAATGAAGCGTGGCAGCTGTTTGAGCAAGCACGCAACATTATCAGACCTTTACTAACTGGACATGAGGCCACCACACCTCGGATTTGGTTGACTTAAATAATTTAATTGAAGTATCTGTTTGCAATAAGTATTTGTTTATATAAAGCATCTACTCAATCAACGACTACTTCTACATACCGAAGCTACAAGCTTTGGTATTAGCTTTCAAAACTAATATTCATAACTAATATTCATAATAAGGAGCCAGTGATGAAATTAACACCTAGAGACAAAGATAAGTTACTCATATTTACAGCAGGTTTAGTGGCAGAGCGCCGTAAAGAAAAAGGCCTTAAGTTAAACCATCCAGAAGCGATAGCCTATATCAGTTGCGCTTTGATGGAAGGCGCGCGCGAAGGCCGTACCGTAGCGGATTTGATGGGCGCTGGTCGTGAAATTCTGACCCGTGACGACGTCATGGATGGCGTTGCTGACATGATTGATAGTGTTCAGGTCGAAGTCACTTTCCCTGACGGTACCAAATTGGTCACTGTTAATAACCCAATCGTTTAAGGAGATTTGTCATGATTCCCGGTGAATATCAAATAAAAAGTGGTGACATTGAGCTGTGTGAAGGCAGACCTACTATCAGCGTACACGTCTCTAATACAGGTGATAGACCGATACAAATAGGCTCACACTACCACTTCTATGAAACCAATAATGCTTTAGATTTTGATCGTGAAAAAACCTACGGTTATCGCTTGGCGATTCCGTCTGGTACCGCAACACGTTTTGAACCCGGTCAGAGCCGTGAGGTAAACTTGATTGAGTTTTCAGGCTTGCGCCGTGTTTATGGCTTCCGTGGTGACGTGATGGGATCGTTAGATCAGAATTCAGATTCAGGAGCAAAATAATGAAAATTACTCGTCAAGCTTATTCCGAATTATACGGCCCAACCACAGGGGACAGAATTCGTTTAGGGGACACTGAACTGTGGATCGAAGTAGAAGATGATCTCACTCATTATGGTGAAGAAGTGGTATTTGGTGGTGGTAAGTCCATTCGTGATGGTATGGCTCAGAGCCAGCGCTGTGATGAAGAAGTCATGGATACTGTCATTACCAACGTTATTATCCTCGATTGGTCAGGTATCATCAAAGCCGATGTGGGTATAAAAGATGGATATATCGCTGCCATCGGTCAAGCTGGTAACCCAGATACTCAGCCAGGCGTTGAGATCATTATTGGACCTGGCACTGAGATTATATCTGGTGAAGATAGAATCCTGACCGCCGGCTGTGTCGACACCCATATTCACTTTATCTGTCCGCAGCAAGTCGATGAAGCGCTAATGAGTGGTACAACCACTATGATCGGTGGCGGTACTGGTCCTGCGACAGGTACTTTGGCAACCACTAGCACACCAGGCCCATGGTACATCGGTAAAATGATGCAGGCTGTAGATGATATGCCGATGAATATTGGTATATTTGGTAAAGGCAGTGCCAGTACACCAGAAGCCTTAGAGCAGCAAATCAAAGCGGGTGCTTTTGGTCTGAAAATTCATGAAGATTGGGGCGCTACCCCTGCTATCATCGACAATGCTCTAACCGTGGCTGATAAGTATGATATTCAAATTGCGCTGCACTCTGATACGCTAAACGAATCAGGTTTCTTGCAAGATACTATCGCCGCTATGAAAGGTCGTTGTATCCACACCTTCCACACAGAAGGCGCAGGTGGTGGTCACGCACCAGATATTATTGCTATCTCAGGTCTGCCTAATGTGCTGCCAGCGTCAACCAACCCGACACGTCCCTATACTGTCAACACGGTTGATGAGCACTTAGATATGTTGATGGAGTGTCACGCGCTCGATCCTAATATCCCAGAAGACGTCGCTTTTGCAGACTCCCGTATTCGCCGCGAAACCATCGCCGCAGAAGACTTGCTTCATGATATGGGAGTCATGGCAATCATGTCATCTGACTCGCAAGCGATGGGGCGTATTGGTGAAGTTGTATGTCGTACCTGGCAGACAGCGCATAAGATGAAAGTTCAGCGCGGTCTATTGCCAGAAGACGAAGAGCGCGGTGCTGATAACTTCCGTGCCAAGCGCTATATTGCTAAATACACCATCAACCCCGCTATTGCACATGGTGTTTCGCATGTGATTGGCTCTGTTGAAGTGGGCAAAATGGCAGATTTAGTCTTATGGAAAACGGCGTTCTTTGGGGTCAAACCACAACTGGTTATTAAAGGCGGCATGATCGCAGGTGCTGAGATGGGCGATCCAAACGCCGCTATCTCAACCCCGCAGCCAGTACATTTCCGCCGTATGTTCGGTGCGTATGGCCGCGCTGCTGCAGCCACTCGCGTGACCTTTATCAGCCAAGCTGCTGAAAACACAGGGCTGGAAGAGAAGCTCGGTCTGAAGAGTAAGCTTGTTCCTTGTAAGAACATCCGTAAGATGGGCAAAAAAGATATGAAGCTTAATACCGCTTGCCCTGACATCAACGTAGATCCGCAGACCTATGAAGCTTATGCCGATGGGGTGTTACTCACTTGTGAGCCTATGGCTGAATTACCATTAGCACAGCGTTATCATTTGTTTTAAATTGTCTGCAAGGATATAAATATGCTTGAATTAACACAGAGAATAGATAGCAGTGCTCAGGCAGGTCAGGTCGAGGTGTATGACACCTTGACCCTGCCTTATGAGCTACGTATACGTGGTCGCCTCAAGGCAACCACTGATAACGATCGCGACGTGGGTTTGTTCCTTGACCGTGGTCCTGTATTACGTCATGGCGATTTATTGCAAGCCAATAGCGGTGAAGTGATTCAGGTCTGTGCTGCTGATGAGCCAGTAACGACAGCGTATATCGAAGATGGTCTACCATTAGGGCGACTGTGCTACCACTTAGGTAACCGTCACGTAACGCTTGCTTTGGGGATGGATGCAGACGGTCGTCATTGGGTACGGTTTCCACCAGATTATGTGTTAGAGGAGCTGGCGGAATTGTTGGGGGCAACTTTGACCCATCATGAAGCACCATTTGATCCAGAATCAGGTGCCTATGCACAGGCTGGTCGTGAGCACTCACATGGCCACGATCACTCACACGACCACGGACACTCCCATGATGACGATCACAACCATGCACACTAATGAGCAGGCAAGTACAGTTAGCGATCTGGCATTGCTTGGACTAATGCAATTGATTAGTCCTGCCTTGCCAATCGGTGCATTCGCTTGGTCACAGGGTTTAGAGAGTGCGTTTGAGCTGGGTTGGGTAAATAACGAGCAAGAGCTTGGCGAATGGCTAGAAGGCGTGCTTGCTGATGGCTTGACGCGCTGTGAGCTACCCGTATTAGCACGGCTGCACACTGGCTGGGCAAATAGTGATAGTGAGAGTATTGCCTATTGGAATGAGTGGATTCATGCCAATCGTGAGACCTCCGAGCTTGGTGATGAAGATATCCGACTAGGGCTGGCGTTGGTGCGTTTGCTTACTAGTTTGGACTTGGAGCCAAAAGCAGGACAAGGGCATGCGCAATTGCCAGACGAGCCTGGTTATGTCACCGTGTTTGCTTGGGCTGCCTATCAGCGTCATATACCTATACGTCAAAGCCTACTGGGCTTTGCGTGGGCTTGGCTCGAAAACCAGCTCGCCGCAGCGTGCAAGGCTTTGCCACTAGGGCATACTGCCGCGCAACGTCTAAACGAGCAACTGCGTCCACAATTGGTGGCTGCCGTTGATACTGCGCTCATGCTCGATGACGAGGAGCTAGGGCCAATTATGCCTAGTTTGGCGCTTGGTAGTGCGCAACATGAAACCCAGTATTCAAGACTGTTCCGAAGCTAATGGCTTTTAATTTTATAACAGCTTAGATTTTATATAAGGAAGATTATCCATGAAACATTGTTTACGAGTAGGCGTTGGTGGACCAGTTGGCTCTGGTAAAACGGCTCTATTACGTCAGTTATGTAGTGCTCTAAAAGACCATTATGAAATTGCTGTTGTCACCAACGATATTTATACGCGTGAAGATGCTGATTTTTTATTAAAGCACGATGCATTGCCTGCTGACCGTATTCTTGGCGTAGAAACTGGCGGTTGCCCGCATACCGCTATTCGCGAAGATGCCTCTATGAACTTAGCGGCGATTGATGAGCTACAAAAGCGTCATCCAGATCTAGAGCTGGTATTGGTAGAGTCTGGTGGTGATAACTTGGCCGCTACCTTTAGTCCAGAGCTTTCTGACTTAACTTTATACGTCATCGACGTCGCTGCTGGTGACAAGATACCTCGTAAAGGTGGCCCAGGTATTACTAAGTCAGACTTGTTGATTATCAATAAAATCGACATCGCTGAGTATGTGCATGCCTCACTTGATGTGATGGAGCGCGACTCCAAAAAAATGCGCGGCGAGCGTCCCTTTATCTTCACCAACTTGTATGACGGTGTAGGCGTTGAAGAAATTATCAGCTTTATCTTAGATAAAGGCATGTTGCCTGAGCGTCGCCCAGAAAAACTGGCGGCCAAAGCTTAGTAGCTACTAACAACGTAAATCTCTTAGTAATCTATACTCAAAAAGCCGCACGGATACCCCTGCGGCTTTTTGAGTTCAAGGTATCTTTATTTTAAAGCAGGTTAAGACAGGCGTATTTTTAGGCATTATAAGTATTGCACAAGCTAAAAAATGAAGTTGGGTGTCAGGGAATACATTAATACCCATACAAAATACTATCAAACAAGGAATCAGATGACATGAGTGACACTATTATAAAAGTATCAAGAAACACGGACAGTGCCCCAAAAAGTTCACTATCGACCCAAACAGTCGCATTTTCTCATTACAATAATATCTCAGCGCAGCTGCCTGTAAGACCTGATACAAAAGAGGTGGTGGCAAATGACATAAAAGCGCAAGCAACACAGTGCTTAGATAATATCAAAGCCATCGTAGAAAGCATCGACCATACCATGAACGATGTCATCAAAATTAATATATTTCTAAAAAATATCGCAGACCTTGAAGCTGTGGATAAGATTTATGCTGCATTCTTCCAAGGCTATTTGCCTACGCGTACCGTCGTCGCCGTGGCAGCACTGCCGATGGATGACGCCTTGGTACAAATGGATGCCATCATCTCAAACGGTGAGGGCACGCATCCGCAAGAGCCATGCGACTTGGTAAAAGTAGAAAGTAATACAGATAATGCCCCTAACAACCCCGCATCGACACAAACGGTCGCTTTTTCTCACTATAATAATATCTCAGCGCAATTACCGATTGATCCAAAAACAGATGCAATAGTTGCGGGTGGTATCAAAGAGCAAATGCAGCAATGCCTAACAAATATCAAAGCCATCTTAGAGAGTATTGATGTACCTTTTGATGATATTGTTAAAATCAATATCTCCCTGATAAACCTCTCGGATATCGATACGGTGAATGAAGTCTACAGCACTTTCTTTCCAGACTCGGCTATCGCTAGAACGGTGGGTTATGTTCCTGCACGCACAGTCACAGTAGCATCAGGCTTACCTATGGATGCATTGGTACAGGTTGATGCCGTTGTATCGCACGGAGATGGTACGCCGCCACAAGAGATCGAAGACAGACATGGCATCGTCATAAAAGCCAACAATACAGATAATGCGCCAAAGAGTTCGTTATCAACACAGACTGTCGCATTCTCTCATTACAATCACCTCTCAGCTCAATTGCCTATTGACGCCAAAACTGGTGAAACTGTTGCAGGTGATGTGAAAGCACAGGCAGAGCAGTGCCTGAAAAATATCAAAGCCATTGTAGAAAGTATCGATCACGTGATGGACGATATCGTAAAGGTCACTATCCAGCTCAAAGACATCAAAGATATCGATGCGATAAATGAGGTTTATAAAACCTTTTTTAATAGTGATCTACCTGCCAGAACGGTCATTGGTGTATCAGCCATTCCCATGGATGCACTGGTACAGATTGATGCTGTACTATCAAACGCTGAAGGTACGCCACCAGCAGTATAATAACTAGGTAAGTTTGACAAGAAAACTTGATTAAATGACACATGAGCCAGTTTTTATATTTCTAATAGCTGAACAGATAAGTTAGACAAAAAAGGGACAATACGATAGCCTATCAAGGTTATCATATTGTCCCTTTTTACTGCTATCAACTCTAAGAATAATGACTGACCTAACAAACTACAAGCTTGAGAGAGAGTAGTGGATTTCCATACCTTCAAAATAAATGTCATTGAGATAACTGGACTGGCCAAAGATGCTCTGCATATCTATGTCGGCGTCGGGGTCTATGTGCTGTGCCTGATTCTGCTACTACCAATTATTAAAAAGCAAAGCATCAGGTCATTCATGGCTTTAGTCGTGGTGACGGGCATTGCTCTATTGGGAGAGTATTTGGACAACCGCCATATCATTAGACCGAGAGGGTTTTTGGCATTAAGTAGCGTAGATATAAAGGCAAGCTTGCATGATTTGATTAATACGTGCCTGCTGCCTTATGTACTTCATGCGCTTCATAAATGGACGACCATTTTTCAGACCACCAATAAACCCAAATCAGTGATCACACGTCATAAAAAAACGGACTATTAATGAGTCCGTTTTTTACTGTTATAGTGGGAGTTTCCTAAAAAGTGTGTAACTGCTTATAATCCCCTAACAGGAGAATAAGCAATGACTAACCAATCCGATATCAAGAAACTGGCCGAGCAAATGGCTGGTAGTATGAACAGCTTCGATGACATCAAAGACTTTCAGAAGCAGCTCATGCAGTCGTTTATCGACACCGCTCTTGAAGCCGAGATGGAAGACCATCTTGGCTATCCCAAACATGAGAAGGCGGATAAACCTAATAAGCGCAACGGGCACACTAAAAAGACCGTCCGCAGTGACACAGGCGATCTTGAGATATCCACCCCAAGAGACCGTGATGGCGCTTTTGAACCTGCCTTAGTGCGTAAGCATCAAACCCGTATTAGTGGCCTTGATGACAAGATCATATTCCTTTACGCCAAAGGTCAAACCACCACCGAGATTGTAGAGAGTATCAAAAAGCTCTACGATGTTGACATTTCAAGCAGCTTGGTTTCAAGAGTCACGGACAACATATTAGAGGACATCACCGCTTGGCAGAACCGGCCGCTGAGTAGTGTTTATCCTATCGTCTATTTGGACTGCATCGTTGTGAAGATACGTCAAGACAAGCAGATCATCAACAAGGCGATCTATTTGGCGCTGGGTGTGGGACTTGATGGTAAAAAAGAGCTGCTTGGCATGTGGCTCTCAGAGAATGAAGGCGCTAAGTTCTGGCTAGGCGTTCTCACTGAGCTACAAAACCGTGGGGTACAAGACATCTTAATCGCTTGTGTTGACGGTCTAAAGGGCTTTCCTGATGCCATCAACACCGTTTACCCCAAAGCCAAGGTTCAGCTGTGTATCGTGCATATGGTGCGCTATTCAATGAAGTTCGTACCGTGGACGGATAAAAGGGCGGTAGCCGCTGATTTAAAAGCCATCTACGATGCTAATACTATAGAGCTTGCAAAAGCTAACCTTGAGAGGTTCGATGAGACTTGGGGTACACAATACCCGCACGTAGTTAAGTCGTGGCGCAATAACTGGGAGGGCTTAACGGTGTTCTTTGAGAACCCTAAAGACATCAGAAAAGTCATTTACACCACCAATGCGATAGGGTCGCTAAATAGTGTCATTCGAACAGCGGTGAATAAGCGTAAGGTGTTTCCCTCCGATCAGGCAGCATTCAAGGTGGTGTACTTAGCAACTCAGCAGGCATCCAAAAAGTGGTCGATGCCAATCCGTAACTGGACGTCTGCTTTGAATCGCTTTATGATTATGTTTGATGACCGTATTAGTAAGCATTTAATCTAAAGGGCAGTTACACAGAATCTGGGATGGGCTCGTTATAGTCAATTCGAAATAAAATCGATACGTTTACATTGCCTTGCTACTGGTACAAATTTTTCTTGCTTGCTGTGCGCTTCGCACT
Organism: Psychrobacter fulvigenes; assembly: GCF_904846155.1. Taxonomy (NCBI): domain Bacteria; kingdom Pseudomonadati; phylum Pseudomonadota; class Gammaproteobacteria; order Moraxellales; family Moraxellaceae; genus Psychrobacter; species Psychrobacter fulvigenes. The sequence goes on along the minus strand of NZ_CAJGZP010000001.1, from coordinate 3,342,464 downwards.
CCAGAGGCTGCATAAAATTTATCCCAGTAGCACTGTATCGGTTTGACAGTGTATCAACTATAACATTAGCTTTTTTTACGATTAAAGTTTCTAAGACTTTTTACTTAGCCTCATCATAAAGCGCTCTTACCACTTCTCCAATCACTGCAATACCATCAGTGAGCGTCTGCTCATCCGCGGCGATACTCATGCGAATACATTCATGCGCATGCTGATAATCGCTAATATCAACACCAGGGAAGAAGAACTGACTTGGTACGATGAGCGTGCCTTTTTCTTTGAGACGCTCGTATAGCTCAAGCGTGGTAATCGGCAAGTCTTTAAACCACAGCCAGAAGAATATAGCGCCCTCTGGCTTATGAATCATCAATGGATAATCACCCAATGCTTCTTTCAAAAGTCTCACAGCCAGTTTTGCTTGCTGCTGATAAAACGGCTTGATGTCATTGTCCGATAGCTGCTTGATACGGTCATTCTGCACCAATGGTTTGGCAATGGCAGCACCAAAGCGGGTAGGAGCTAGATTGACTACCGCATTCATGGCGCTGACCGCTGCGATCACTTCAGGAGCCGCGACGATGATGCCAGTGCGCACGCCTGGCAAGCCAATCTTGGAGAGACTAAAGCAAAGAATCGTATTGTCATCCCACGTCAGATGCGCGTCTGAATAAATGATATTAGGGAAGGGCATACCGTAAGCATTATCGATAATCAGCGGCACATCATAGCGCTTGGCAATCTCGGCTAAGTGTGCCATTTCATCATCGGTCAACACGTTGCCCGTTGGGTTAGTCGGGCGCGAACAGCAAATGGCACCGATGCGACCTTCTTTGAGCGCAGGCAAGTTCTCTAATGCCTCAAAATCCACCCGATATTTAAAGAAGCCTTCTTCGCCATCATGAGTGACTTCATCGATATGCGGCAGGACTGCCATGAAATGTTGACCATCGATGTGCACGTCGCTATAGCCAATGTATTCAGGGGCAAGCGGTAGCAAGATGGATTTGTCTACAGACTGGCTGTCTTTATCTTGACCATGCTCATCAAGCTTATTATCACTGAAGGCCCCGCCGAACAGATTAAACAAGAAGAAAAAAGCATTTTGCGAGCCATTGGTCAGGGCGATATTTTCCGCGCTCAAGTTCCAATCATAATGACGGTTAAAAAAGCCAACTAAGGCATCAATAAATTCAGCATCACCTTGCGGATTGGAATAATTCGCCATACTAATAATGGCGCTACTATCAGGATCACTAGCGTTACTGTCATGGCCAAGCGCTTGGTAAGTCTGCAAAAACAACTCGTTCACCGCATCAATTTTGGCAGGATTACCACCGCCGAGCATATTGACCGGCTGATCGCTTTTTAGTGCATCGCCCAGATCGTCCATCAATTGTGAGATGCCAGTGGTTTGGGTGAACTTTTGACCAAATTTTGAGAATTTCATAAGGTTACCGTGAGGTGTAGGAGGTTATTAATTGATAAAGTGGCGCCATTATAGCAAATGAGGGGGACAAGGTGAGTAAACAACCTTGCTTGGTGTAGACCTGAATATACAAGAGCTTGTCCGATTTCTAACAAACGCTAACACATCGTCAGCCGCAAGCCTTATATAGTAAGTGCTAAATAAAAGAGCTATTACTAAAAAAGGAGTACCTCATGAAAGCCGTATTACTCGATGAAAAAAGATTTGCTACCGGCCTAGAGCGACCTACCCCCAAAAAAATAACCGACTACGTCACCTTTGAAGAAACCCCACAAGACAATCAAACCATCATTGAGCGCTGTCGAGATGCCGACATCATGATTAACGGCTCCCTACGTATCGAGCGTGAAGTGATTGAGGCGCTACCCAATCTCAAGCTCATTCAACTCCTCTCTGTCGGCTCCAACCACATTGACAAACAAGCCTGCGAAGACCACGACGTCAAGCTCCTCAACGCACCAGATTTTGCCAGCGCCACCGTCGCCGAGCACACCATGATGCTACTACTCAGCGCCATGCGTGCCAGTATCCGTTATCACAACAAAGTTAAAAGTGGCGAATGGAAGGAGAAGGGGCTAGCCGACATCATCGATGCTGAGGCCATTGACCTTGAGGGCTTAACCATCGGTATGATTGGTATCGGTGACATTGGTAAGCGGATTACTAAGCTTGCCAAAGCCTATGATATGAACGTCCTATGGGCAGAGCGCCAAGGTCGCAAGCCCCGTAATGACGACTACACCGACTTTGAAACCGTCCTGAGCAAGTCCGATGTCATCACCATACATTGCCCACTCACCGAGGAAACAAAACATCTCATTAACCAAGATACTCTAAGTAAAATGAGCAAAAAACCACTACTGGTCAACGTCGCACGTGGCAAGATTGTCGATAGCGAGGCCTTAGCTGGCGCAGTCAAACAGGAGCAAATACTCGGCTATGCTACCGACGTATTTGAACAAGAACCTGCTGGCGAAAATGATCCAATAGTCCAGCTTGCCAATGAAGGTCATCCTCGCATCATTCTAACCCCGCATATGGGTGCAGGCAGCCGAGCCTCGCAAGTCAAACTATGGAAGATAATCACTCGTCAAATCAATGAATTTATTGAAAATAGTTAGGATTAATATAGCTGAGATGTGAATTGAGAGGGTTTTGGAGCTAATCCTGCTTTTTGCTTGTAGTTGGCAGACTGCGGCGCACAGCACCTAAACACAGTAGCGTTCCAACGTCCGAGCGACCTGAGGCGGGATAAAGCAAAGCACTGCTTTGCCCCAACGCAAGAGAAAATCTATGATTTTCTGGTTAGCAAGGTGCTGTAAGCGCCACAGCCCACCAAGCTACCGCTTCAATCAGGGCTAAACCGCTCCATAAGATGACTATTGATAACTGAGCAAAGAATCAGTAGGTGTAGGGTCTAGCATAGGGTAGACTTGTAAAATTCTCTTAATATAATCATATAGCATGAACTATTAAGAAAAATCACAATAGCTATTCCTAATATAAGGTGAAAAATAACTGTAACTAAGTTATGATTACCTATACTATTTTAGTCTACTAAAGTTGGAAAGTATGACGACAGTCAATGACGCTTAGTTTGCTTAAATAGTCTTTAAATATAGTTTAGTTTTCACAGTTATAGTATGCTTACTAACAATGTTGTAGTCGGTAGAATTTCAGAAATTAACTCGATTTAAAAAACTTCATTAAGCTTTTAACTAGTAACTAGACGTCTCTAAAATAAAAGTTGAAGGGTTAATTTATGAATGAAAACGCTGACATTAATGAGATACGAGAGGATATAGCAAAGCATGTAGACTGGGCTCTTGATAGAAAAATTCCTCTTCCAGAGTTACAAGCCACATTCAGGAGTGTAAAAAATAGTCTGAGTGCCCGAAACGGAGAAGGGTTGAAAACTAAGCTGAATAGTGAGTTTGATTTACAAAAGCTTTCGAAATTGAAGAAAGAGCTTGAGAAGCTACTAAAGTCACATGTATTCTTTGATGATAAGTTGATATCGGTTTATTATGAAGTTAACGTAGAAGAAACTGTTGGAAAGCTATCAGAGTTCTTTAAAACTAATTTGAGTACGTGTCCCGAAAATGAGACGGAATACCATCCTATAAAAGAGGTTAAGTTATCTGATTCTGTATCATTATTTCAGTTCTCAATTGTTAGAGAGATTAGTGTTCGTGATATTCTTGACCCAAATGACTTAGTAGAAAGTATTTCAGAAGACTATCAACAGTTGATTGGTATAAAGAAAATCCCACTAGCTTGTTACGATTTAGTAATTTGTGATACTGAAAATAACTATATTGTTGTCGCTATGGATCTCGCAAGTGTATTAAGTAGAAGTGACTTAAACTTAGCTTATATTAACTTTAATAATTATATTAGAAAAAATATTGGTGTAACTTTGACGAATGCCTGTGACTTTTTCCCTAAAATCCAAGAGCTGTATGATGAAAAAACTGGTAAAAATGGTGTTACTGAAATAGTCTTTATGACACCACATGGAACTACACATAATGAAAGATTAAAAGGTCATCAAAAAGACTTGCGAGACGCAACATATCATGATGAAGGAACAAAGGCCGTTCGAAACGAAAAAGTTGATGGTAAGCTACTGGGAAATGATATTACACCTTATAGAATAAGTATGCGTTATTACTTTGACAATAAAAATTTAGATACATCATTAAAAAGTTCTTATCAGGCTATAAATACACAGAATGGTTCACATCTATATGAAGCTTATATATATGGAACGCGCAGTATTGATGATCTTAACTTTATATTAGGTAAGTTAATTTAACTTAACTGGACTCTTAAAGTGAACACAACTTTTGTGAATGAATTAAAAACTAAAGTATATTCTAATCTAAGCAATATCGATAAAGATATGGCTGAAGTCTGCTTGGCTATAATAGAACATGTTTCAGTAGGACCTACAAAAAAGCCTCACTTAACATTTATTGATTTGTATCGTGTCAGTCCTAAGGTTAATGATGAAGTGTTTTATGAGGCTGTGTTCTATTTAACTAGAAGAAGTATTAATGTATTAGAACAACAATTTGAAGCGTTAGAGCCAAGAACACGTTCTTTTCAATCTATCACCAACAGAGAAGAATTTATTGAAGATATGAGAAATGGTGAACTTTATAACCCATTCGTAGGTAATATACTAAATGAAGAAGAGTTTGGAAAACAAGTTATAACTTATTTTTCTCCATCTAAACGGTTTGTGGAGAAAGTGAATGAATAGCAGTTTATCTAATCCTTCTCTATCCAATAGGGCTATTCGTCAGTTGTCATACAGGAGAGATCCAACCAGTTATCAAGAGTTCTTAACCCTTTTGTATCATGATATTGATCGTACTATAGATAAGCTATCTCAATCAAAAGATAAGTACCTTCAAGGTTTAAAAGATAACTCTCAAAAAGGTGAAGATCTAATAAATTTATATATATGTGATATGTTAGATGCGAGAGGCTGGGTAGCAAATCACAGTAAATATGTTAACGGCAATGCTGATATAGTAGTTTCTACTGATTATGAAGAATATGAGTGGATAGGTGAGGGAAAAATTAGAAGTGGGAATGGAAATCTAGATAAAGGTATGAAACAGCTTATTCATCGATATTCTACTGGAAGAGATTTTAAAACTTCTGGTGGTATGATGATTTATGTTAAAGACAAAAAAAAGAAAGCTAAAAAAATGTTAGATGATTGGAAAAACTACTTATTGAAACCTGACCTTAATATTATTAATGATGAAGGGTTACCTACAATACTTCCCCCAGCATTGAGAGTTGAAGACTGTACTGAAAAACAATTAGTTTTCTATAGTTATCATGAGCATCCATCCTCAGGATTAGAATATACTGTACGCCATGTAATAATTGATTTTAGACACGATCCATTAGAATGAACTTGCTCTTTATAGTCAATTGGAGACGTGGTTTAGCCCTGAGAGTAGCGGTTATCCTGACGGGCTAGGCGAGTTGCGGACGTATCGTTTTGAGATGGTCTCGAGGTAACAGGAACGGCTCAAACGGTAACGACCGCCTTGCCTAGACTGGCAGATAATAGCGAATAGCAGGTTTCCGCTACAGCAACTAACCCGCCATCAACCTTTACCAAAATTTAAACGACACTTTCTAAATCATAGCCCTTACCCTTGCCATAATCCCACGTCCAATCACCAATCTTACATAAATAATAGCAATACCAAATAACAAGGCGACCAAAGCTACACCGCCAATGCCTAAGCTCGTCCACGGCACACTATAGCGTAAGTCAAACCATTGGGTAATCGCAGCCCATGCGCCCACACTAGCGATAATAACCGCAAATGTCGCGGCACTAATACCAAGCACCCCAAGCTCCAAGATATTGAGCATATATAAATCGCGCTTTTGCATGCCGAGTAGGCGAAAAGAGGCGCTTTCTTGCATACGATCTTGCGAGGTAGAGAGGAGCGAGCTAATCAATACCATGACACCCGTCAGCAATGCCAGTAGCGTGAAGACATAGACCAAGCGGCTCATTTGTACCACCAACTCTTGGATTTGCTGAGCGATTGCCGTACCATCGATAGTAGTCACTGCGGGGAACTGGCGTACCAACTCACCTTGCAGATCTGGAATCTCATCTGCTAGTACGTGGGCGGTGGCAAATTGGATTTGCGGGGCGTTCGATAATACCGACGGCTCAAATAAGAAATAAAAGAAAGGACTCGGCCCGCGCTCAAAACGTGAACGGATACTGGTAATCTGTCCTGTCAGCTCAATACCTTGTATATTAAAGCGAATTTCATCGCCCATGCCGACACCTAGCATGCCTGCGGCGGTGTCCAAAATAGAGAGCGGCTGTACTTGTTGCAGTGCTGATGACCGCGTTGATTGAAGGCCATCTTGATCGGCAATAGGCGCGTAAAGCTGGTCATCTACTACCGCATCAGTGATGAACTCGGTATCCATCACCGTATCGGCATAGCTTAAATTAAAGACGCGCGTCGGATCATCAAAGCCATCGGCGACTTCGATATCTTGCGCAGGTACCCCATTAGCGGTCACCACGCGTGCGCGAATCACAGGATAGTAGCTTACTGGCGCACCAATGATGGTGTTAATCTCATCGTGCTGGTCACTCTGCACATCTAATAAAAATAAATTGGGCGCATCATCAGGATAAGCGTTGATAAACTGCGCATTGATGCTGTGATTGAGCGTGGTAATGAGCGTGAGGACAGCGACTGACAGCGATAGGGTGACAAAGAACAGCGCGGATTGATTGCCTTTGCGCGCCAGATTATGAATGGCAATACGCTGCATCCAACTGACATTGGTATTGGTCGCCAACTTGGTCAGTAGCCATAGCCAAACCCGTGCCAATAGCCAAAATATTGCCACGAAACCAATTAAACCGAGCAGTATCTGTGCACCCAGTTTTAACGAACCGACTTCATAGGCAAAAAACGCATACAGTCCTATGAGCATCAGTCCATACCATAGGAGCGGTAGGCGTCGATACCAAGGCAGGTGTTGCGATTGTTGGCTAGTACCTTGATTGAGTAAGGTTGCAGGCTTGGTATCATCAAGGCTACTAAGACCACGCTGGGTGATGAGCAAGGTCAATATTAAAGCAATGATAATGGTCTTGATAATACTAAGCGGATTGATGGCTAGGCCAATATCGGCAGGCAAGATAGCGGATAGATAAGGCTGACCAATTTTCAGCAGTGCAAGACTGAGCACCACTGCCGCTACACAGGCAATGATGGAGGTGGTCATTAATAGGCGATAATAGCTGACTTTGATCTCACCAATCGGCTCGCCCAATGCCAGACGAATCGCATTATTAGATTGCTGCTTGGTGACAAAGGCCGTGATGACTCCATACATTGCCACTGCAGATAGCAGCAATACGGCGATGACCAATAGCTTCAAAAACATCAACACATTATCAGAGATACGAGAGACTGAAGTATCGGCAGAGTCGGCATCAGAAAGCTCAATGTCAGGATAGCCTTCTAATATTTGCTCAAGCTGCGTCTGCTGCGCTGCCATTGACTCGCTATCACCTGCCAGCTCAATACGATAATTGATGCGGCTACGCTGACCCAACAGATTTGTCGCTTCTAACGCGTCCTCTTGCATCATGACCCGCCCGCCAAAGCCAAAGGCGGTCAATGGACGGTCAGGTTCTTTCGTCAGTACATCACTGATCGTAAACTGCGCCTCGCCAATGGTGATGCGATCACCGATGTCAGCGTTTAAGCTTTTGAGTACTTCGGGTGCGACGACCACATTATCTACAGTCAGCTGTTCCCAAAGCGGCAGCCCTGAAGCGAGCTCGACCTCTCCATATAACGGATAAGCAGGGGAGACGGCTTTGACGCGGGCAAGCAGCGTTTGCTCATCATTGACCACCATCGCATTAAACTGATAATCATAAACGACTTGAGTCTCAGCGACCGTTTCTACTTGCGTTAATATCTCGCTTGGAAACGCTTGCTTACTGTTTAAGATCAAGTCGCCACCGACCAGCGCGCGCTGATTGTCAGTGATATAGCTATCAACAGACTGCTGGATAGAGTCGAGGGTCAGGTAGGTGGCAAGCGATAGCGTGAGCGTTAATAAAAACAACACCGGATGAACCCAGCGTCGCCACCAGCTGCGACTCAATGCTTGCGAGCCTAGATTGCGAGTAAATAGCTGGCTTATCATGCCACCAGAATAATTTGACTCTTTATCCATAGTGTCAGCGTTTTCAGTAACGGACGTGGGGCTGCTAGTCGCTGATTTGTTGTCTGTTAACTTATTATTCATTAAGATAAAATCCGGCCATCATGCATGGTAATGACTCGATCTGCCATCTCAGCAAGCGCAGGATCGTGAGTCACGACGACGAGGGCTGAGCCAGTTTGCTGGCGTAAATCCAATAGCAGATTCATGACTTGATCGGCGTTTTGCTCATCCAAGTTGCCTGTGGGCTCATCAGCGAAGACGATTTTGGGACGCGAAACCAAAGCCCGTGCGACGGCTGTGCGTTGCTGTTCACCGCCTGATAGCTGATTGGGCAGGCTGTTGCGTCTGTGACCCAAATCAACGGCTTCGATCAATTCATCCACTCGCGCTTTGTCTGGACGCCGAGCAATATCGAGTGGAAAGGCAATGTTTTCCGCGACTGTCAATGTTGGCAGTAGGTGAAACGACTGAAAGACAAAGCCCATTTCACGCTGACGAATGGCGGCAAGCGCATCTTCATCAAGGGCGCTTAAGGTTTTATCAGCCAGCTGAACCGAACCACTATCTGGATAATCGAGCGCTGCTAATAGTCCTAACAAGGTGGACTTACCCGAGCCTGACTTACCCATAATGACCACAAACTCGCCAGCATCGATATGAATACTGACATCTTTGATAATAGACAGCGATTGCTCACCGACTTGGACGGTTTTATTGAGATGCGAGGCAGTTAATAGAGCTTGCTGTGTAGAATTTGATGTAGATTCTGGTTTTGATGTTGGTGCAGTCGAATTTGATAAGGTCATTACAGGGTCTCAGTTGACGTATGGTCAGTTATTTGCGCTGGCTTGTTAGGTGTTATTAAGTCAGTCAAATCAGTTGTTTTCGCTCTCTACAAAGGCTTCAAGTTCAGGCGTTAAGATTGGCAAAATATTATCATTAACGATAATGGTATAGCCATCTTTGGTTGGATGAATGGCATCGGCTTGATTTAGCTCAGGGTCACCGCCTACTTTATCCAAGAAAAAAGGAATCAAAGTCAAATCCATATCTTTAGCGACGCGAGGATATATCGCTGCAAACGACTGCACATAGTCAGAACCCAAATTCTCATAAATCTGCATACCGCCCAAGATAACCTCGCTACCATTATCTTGCAGATGCTTAACTGCCGTACGGATATTGGCTTCAACCGTTGCCACATCGATACCACGCATGGCGTCGTTTGCGCCAATGGTCAAAATAGTGATATCAGGCTGAGTTTGCGCCACCCAGTCCAAACGATTGACAAGCCCAGTACTGGTTTCACCGCTGAGACCTGAATTGACCACTTTGACATTGGTATAACCCATCTGTTTTAACTTGGCTTCTAGTTGCGCAGGGTAGTTGTCATCAGGGTCGACGCCCAAGCCTTCGGTCAAGGAATCGCCAAGCGCCAAAATAGTAATAGGTTGCTCAATCGCTACGACATTCTCTTGCTCAGTACTTGTTTCACGTGAAACTTCATTAGTAGCATTATTAATTACTTCTACTTGAGGCGCATCTACGACAGGGTCGTTCGCGTCAGCATTAGAATCAGTATCAGTATCAGTATCAGCAGCTGGACTACAGGCCATCAGTGCTAAGCTAGTTAGTAGCGCTAAGCTAAGTTTCTTTGATGAAAATTTGGATAAATAAGGCTTTGTTAAAGGCAATGACATAGTGGTTCCGTTACATATTTATTGGCAGTATGTGCTTTATATTAGGGCGGGCTTGATATTCACAAGTAGTTGATACTATGACCAAACTATCAAACACCTTAACAATTTTGATAACGGCTGGCTGTCGAAGATTGGTTAGCGTTATTCAGAACTTTTGCTACCCAAAAACTCACTTATAGTCTGATAAGTTTGCTGGCAAATGTCAGGATTGAGATTTTCCATATTTAGATAAGCATGAATGACCTTATCAAAAGTCATGTGCTGCGTATCAACGCCAGCTTCGCTAAGTTTGGCGGCATAGGCGACGCCTTCATCATATAAAGGATCAACCGCTGCATTGATAATAAGCGCGGGTGGCTGATGTGCCAGCTCATCTCGACTGGCAAATAGAGCAGATTTTGACTGTCTGTCTTCACCGTGCTGAAAATACTGATCAAAATACCAGCCGATACGCGCTCGACTGAGCAAATAACCATTGGCGTATTTATTAATAGAAGGGCAGCTCATGGTAAAGTCAACACTTGGATATATCAGTACTTGCGCGCTGATATCATTTATTACGCCTGACTCTATTATTCTAGGGTCGCGTAGCAGGTTAGTCACCAAAGCTCCACCATGACTGTCTCCTGCTACAACAACTCTCCCTGCCGCACTAATTTTACGTCTGGTCAGTAGTTTATTTAATCCAAGTAAAGTAGTACAAGCATCGTTTTGGGCGTAAGGATAAGGGTTTTCTGGTGCAAGGCGGTATTCTGGCGCAATAATAATGTGCCCTGTATGCTTTGCCATACGGCATAAGATTTGATGGTAAACAGAGACGCTGCCCGCGGTACCACCGCCACCATGAAAATACAACATCACGGGTAGTGGCGTTAACTCAGTTTGGTTTGCTGCATCTGACGGCAAGCTGGGATAAAAAAGGCGTACTGGTACATCATAAGCATCGCCAGTTGGTGCATCACAGTCAATGATGTCATCGACTATTAGCGCCATATCCACTGTCTCAGTGACAAAGGTATGGGTTAAATTTGCCAAACCCTCTCTGGCATTAATGGCATTTGGAACACTGCCTGTTTGTATAAATGTGGGTAGCACCTGCTCATTTAATACTTGTAGATAGTTAGCAACAGCGGGTAATAGCTCAACTTGGCTTTCAGTATCAGTTTTATTTTGCTGGGTAGAGTGACTCATCTTCATTCCTTTGAGTTTATAAGTATTCGAGCGTGTCTGATAAATGACAAATCACAAATCAGTATTACTAGTGACTGCTGCTAGCGACTGATATATCAAACACATCTTAAGCTAAGCAGGACGACCATCGACCATCACTGGACGGCTGATCATCCAAGCAAAGACCACATTAGTAATCATTAATACCAGCATGATTAATAATGGTAAGTCCCAACTGTCTGTCGCTTCATGTAGCCAACCCGTACCGAGTGGGCCGAAAAACGCAATCAAATAACCCACAGTTTGTGCCATACCCGACAGCTCACTTGATTGATTGGGCGTATAAGTACGCATAGAAAACAGCATCATACTTAAGGTAAAAATCGCCGAGCAACCCATACCCATAAATGCTGACCACAACCAAGCCAAGTCAGGCGACAGGTAGCTGACCCCAAATATGCCTATTACATTTAAAACCGCTGCCAATATGGCTAAGGCTTGAATAGGGCGGCCACGATTAATGAGCCACGTTAAACTTAAAATAGCGACTGGTGCCATAAACTGGAATACTGCGTTCATTTGCCCCGCTTTCACCGCCGAAAGCCCTTTGCTAACCCAAATAGAGGGTAAGAAACTGGCGACAGTATAAAATAGCAAAGATTGAAGACCCATAAAAATAGCGATTTGCCAGGCAAAGGCGTTGCGCCAAATGGATATATCAGATGAACCCTGAGGTATTAAAGTGACGGGTTGATGATTGGATGAACCCAAGCGCAAACGCAAAAGCACCCAAATAACAATGGCAAAAAACCCCAAGATTGACCAACCACCAAGCGCCCATTGCCAGCCCACATACTCAGACAGTGGTAGCACCACACCAGCGACGACTCCAGCGCTCACCGTCATCGTGAGACTAAATAAGCCGGTAATGAGAGGAATGTGATTGGGTGTGCGCTGCTTGATCACTGGCGCCGCTAGCGTATTGGCAAATCCGATGGCTAAGGTAAGAATTATCGTACCACTCAAAAACCCAATCCAAGTCGGAATGACTGAACGCACTACCATACCTAAAGTGAGCAGTGCAATCATCGCAATCAATGTATTCTCAAGCCCAAAACGCTTGCCAATAGCAGGCGAGATAAACGACCCTACCGCAAAGCCTAACATCGGCACTGCACCTAACCAACCGATTTGAGTCTCAGAGATATTTAGCGCCTCTTGCACAACAGGGGCAATGGAACCGAGCGCGACGATAGGCGCACGCATATTGGTCGCCAGCAAGATGATGGCGCACAGTACCAACCAAAAAGTAAACTTTTCAGAGGGCAGCTTAAATGGCTTTGCGGTATTTGAGTGAGACTGAGATTGCATATTAGAGGGGGTAGACATAGCAGCACGACTATTAGAGTTAGATTAAAAAAAGATACGTCATTAACAAGCGCTGAATAGACCAGACTCTAACCACCGCTTATGAAATAACACCAAAGAAATCTCACCTAGATGGTGACTGACAGAATGAATCAGCATTAGGAATATACTGGCAGAACACCAGTCAAGTACTAAGCTTACCACTCTATTAGATAGAGTCAGCATAGTAAATGGGTATTTGCTTTAAAAGAATGGGATTGTGCAATTTAAAATAGCGCCAGTCACTTTTAAGGTATTAAAAGGATTTGACGCTATTATAAGAAGAGAGAGTAAGTACACATTACCAGAGAATGGTAACAAGCGAGGCGTTTATACAGACTTGCCCAACTGTGCCGCTTTTAGCGCGTTTTCTTGTTGTTCAGAGATGATAGAGTCGCATTTATTAGGATCATTCCCGCAAAACGAGCAGTTTTCATCGCCCATCAATTTGGCAACGCCACCACAAGAGCCTCTAAGTGGCTTTTTTTTGACCATATAACCGATACCCATAAAGACAAAGAACAATACGAATACGGTAAAGGTAATAGCGAGCATAGGAAGTAGTTGGCTAAGCATAGAGGGATCCTCGACTTATTCAGCCTACTATTTACTGCAGACTGTTATTGGATTTATCCCTCTATTCTACCATAGTTGCTTGGTCTAGATAATGTCTAGCTAAACAAAGCTGTTACAAGTTTACATAACATGCATAGCGATATAGGTAGCAGCACCTGCCAAGTAACCCACAAGTGCCAGAGCGCTGATATGTTTGAGATACCACATAAATGATATTTTCTCCATACCCATAGCTGCTACACCCGCTGCTGAACCAATGATTAAGCAGCTACCGCCAACACCTGCACAGTAAGCCAAGAAGTGCCAAAATGCACCGTCTTGTAAGAACATGCTTTGTCGTGCCAGCTCATCACCAGTCAGTCCTGCCAACGCAGAGTCGGTGAGTAGTGGATACATTTTCATCGCACCTGCTACCAGTGGCACGTTATCTACCAATGATGACAACAGACCGATTAATATGTTGATAACATATAAGTTGCCAAAGGTATCATCGAGCCATGTCGCCATATCGATCAAGTGACCAGCGGTGGCGAGTGCAGAGACTGCCAACAAAATGCCTAAAAAGAACAAAATACTAGACATGTCGACTCGGGTAAGGACGCCAACGACCGTCATTTGCTGTTTGACATGCCATTGATCATGACGATGCACCAGCTCAGTAAACACCCAAAGTACCCCAACACCGAATAAAATACCCATATAAGGGGGCAGCTGGGTCAAGGTTTTGAACACAGGGACAAAGGCCAGTGCGCCAAGACCCAATGCCAAGATGCTGATACGCATCTTTGGCGTCACAGCATCAAGCGGATTGGGTTCTGCTGCACTGCTTTCTCCATTTGAGTAGGCCTCAAGGAGCTTTACTTGCTTCTCTTCTATACCGTTTATCGCCATAGCGGAGGCGACCGTGTACTCGCCAAGATAGTTGACGTTTGAGGACTCAATAGGGGCTTTCGCAGGTTTTGGTCTGTGTACCTCTTTACCTCGGAACATAAACGTCAGTATCAAGAGTGGCACAATAGCAGCGACCAAGCTTGGAACGATTAAATTAACAATGATGTGGCTGGCAGTGATTTGATTACCAATCCACAGCATGGTGGTGGTCACGTCGCCAATCGGTGACCAAGCACCGCCAGCGTTAGCACATACGACGACCGTACCGACAAACCACAAGCGCATTTGCTTACTTGCTACTAGCTTGCGTAGCAGTGAGACCATGACAATGGTGGTGGTTAAGTTATCTAAAAGTGCGGAGAAAAAGAAAGTAAGTGTGCCAATTGTCCATATCAAAGCGACTGCATTGGTCGTATGAATGCGGTTGGTAATGGCTGCAAAACCATCATGCGCATCAACCAACTCAACGATGACCATAGCACCCATCAAGAAAAACAAAATTTCTGCAATCTCTGATAAGTGATGACGAAGCTCAGTATTTAAGAGAGCGGTGGCGCTAAGACCATCGGTGAGTTGATTGGTAAGTAACGTCTCTGATCCAATCACGAGCAATGTCCAGACGATAACTGCCGTTAATAGGGCAGAGGCGGCTTTATCGACATGGAGGTTATGTTCTAGAGCAATAGCTATATAGCCCAAGACAAAAACTACCGCCATCAATGAATAGATCATTGGATATCCTTAGTGTAAGAACACGGTGACAACAGTTATTTAAACGGCTATATTGTACGTCAGTTACAAATATTAAGACAGCCAGTAGGATGACTGTAGGAACTACTCATGAAATAATACATGGGTATCATCAAACATCATGAATCACGCTAAGTTTAGAAATCAGCAGTGTCTATTGGTGAATTCTAAATACAGTGCTACTGGGATGAATTTTATGCAGCCTCTGGAGTGACGAAGTCGCACAGCAAGCAAAGAAAATTTATACCAGTAGCACGCCGTAAAAGCTGTACTCTTTTTATCTAGGACTCACTATAGTTGATTGACTATACAACCTCTAATCAACCTGATCAGCACGTAAGGCCTTCATCGCAGGTGTCTGTACTACCTGCCAGTCCTCTAGTGTGTCAGCAGGTGCGTCTGGTTTGACACCATCAGCCAAGACGACAAATAGTGCCGCTAAGTTTTGCTCTTTAGCGACGCTTAATGCTTTGCTATAAGGCATGGCTGTGAGCGCCGTTGCCCAAGCATCGGCAAGTGCTACCGAGTCGGCAGCGACCGTTACCGAAGGCGCGCCGCCAGCGATAGGCTCGCCAGAGGTTGGGTCGATTGTGTGGCTATAACGTTTGCCTTCTAAGAGCACCGAATTACGATAGTTTCCAGACGTTGCTAGATACATCTGATTACTATTTTTCATCGGCTGACGGATAGCTGAGATGGTTTGACGCTCACTTACAGTGCTTCCTTGGATAGGCGCATCAATCGCAATCTGCCACGGTTGTTGTTGACCATTGACACCAGAGGTCGCAATCTCACCGCCAATCTCAACCATATAGTTGCGGATTTGATAGTTATCTCTAAGTACATCAGCGATGACATCGACGCCGTAACCTTTAGCTACGGCAGAAAAGTCTAATTCCACGCCATCTTTGGTTTTATACAGTTCTTTTTCTTCTTGCACCACGCTGTCAAAGTCTACCAAAGCCTTTGCTTGCGCAATTTGTACAGCGCTTGGCGGGCTTTGTAAACGATCAACGGTCATGGTGCTACCAAAGCCCCAAACATCAATGAGCGGCATCACTGTCGGATCAAACGCGCCACTAGACTGTTGATACACTGTTCGAGAGACGTCTAGGACATGGCTAAAATCCGCGTCAATAACGATCGGTGTATTTTTAGCCAATTGGTTGAATTTTGAGATGGTAGAGTCGCTTTGATAGGTCGACATGCTGTCATTGATTTGTTGCAGCCGCTCATCAATCGCTGCTTGAATGTCTGCCTCATCGATATCCTCTGGCAGCTGATAGCTGATATGGTAGCTGGTACCCATGGTCTCGCCGCTTAAATAGTTATAACCAGGCGTTTGCTGGCAAGCACTGAGGCTCAAAGCAGCGCCAATGCTGATGACACTAAATAGGGCGGTATTATTAGATTTATGGAGAGACGAGAGGGGTATTAAGTTTTTCATAAGCTCTTTGATATCAGATAAAGGTGAGTGTAAGTGCAAATGCAAATGAGTTGGCCTATTTTACACCTCTTGCCACTAATAGCCATAAAGTAGAGCCAAACTCATATAAAGAGCGGTTTTTTATTTTACTTGTGACTCACGGATGAGTTTATACAGTTTTGGTGGTGATATTCGATTGACTCTTGTCGCCAGTTTTTCTTTGCTGCCTGCGACAATAATATATTCTTCACCTTTTGTCAGTGCTTTGACGACTTGCTTAGCAAATGCGCTAGCGTTTAAGCCTTTGTTGGTGGCGTCATCCATGGTGCCTTGCATGCTACCATCTCCTGTCAAGGCATTGATAGAGATATTGGTTTGAATAAATCCTGGGAATACAGTCGCGACTTCTATTCCTTGATCGTGCAGTTCAGCACGCAGACTGTTTGCCCACATATGAATGGCGGCTTTGGCAGCGCCGTAAGCACCGCGATATTGAGTACCTAAAAGGCCTGCTACGCTGGATATCATCACTATTTTCCCGCTACCTTGAGCGAGCATATCTGGCAATACCAATCGGGTCAGACGCGTTTGTGCAAAGTAATCTATCTCCATTATTCGACGCTCGACTTCCTCGGTGGTTTCCATGATAAGCGAGCGTTGACTGACACCCGCATTATTAATCAGCCAATCTATTTTCCCTGCTTGTTTTTTGACCGACAAGTAAGCTGCTGTTGCTTGGTTGGCATCGCTGATGTCAAAAGGCACAATGATATGTTTGTTGGCGCGTTTACAGCGTTTTTTAACCGCTTCTAGTTTTTCTTCATTACGGCCACTTAGGATAATCCTTGCGCCTCGTTTGGCAAAGGCAATGGCTAACGCTGCACCGATACCACTGGACGCACCAGTTATCCAAATAGTTAAATCTTTATACTTGGTTTTCATAAGAGTCCTTTCTTGTTATCACTAGGGCGTGTCCTCATTTTAAAAATGGAGATAAAAATGAGATAAATTGCCGTCAAACAAGGAAAAGAGCGCAGATAATATCGGGATATTACCTAGCTATTTAACGCTGTTTGGCTAGATTTAGCCATTTTTAGCCCGTTTAGGTATCCTTCGATTGAATTGAAGACGCGCCTTAAGACATCATTTTGATAGTGATTAAATTTAGCCCATAAAAAAGAGCCTCAATAGAGGCTCTTAATTTAACATAAATTATCATTTTGATATGTTTGCTTAGCTTTAACCGCCGAAGTCATCAAGCATGATGTTTTCGTCCTCGACACCCAAACTGTGCAACATGTCGATTACCGCCGCGTTCATCATCGGTGGCCCACACATGTAATACTCGCAATCTTCTGGGTTTGGATGATCTTTCAGGTAGTTTTCGAGTAACACGTTGTGGATAAAGCCAGTCGGACCTTCCCAGTTGTCTTCGGGTAAAGGATCGGACAAGGCCACATGCCACTCAAAGTTATCAAATTCTTCTGCTAGTTGATCATAATCCTCAACATAGAACATCTCACGAATAGAGCGTGCACCGTACCAGAAGCTGATCTTACGCTTAGAGTGCAAGCGTTTGAGTTGGTCAAAGATATGTGAGCGCATTGGTGCCATACCTGCACCGCCTCCGACAAAGATCATCTCAGCATCCGTATCTTTGGCAAAGAACTCACCATAAGGGCCTGATACCGTCACTTTATCGCCAGGTTTTAAGTTGAACGTCCATGACGACATTTGTCCTGGTGGTATACCTTTAGGACCACGAGGTGGCGGAGTTGCAATACGAATATTAAATTTGATCAAGCCTTTTTCTTCAGGATAATTGGCCATCGAATAGGCACGAATGACCTCTTCGTCCACTTTTGAAACCAAATCAAATAAACCGAAGTTGTTCCAATCCTCACGATACTCTTCGGGAATGTCAAAATCTTTATAATGCACTTCATGCGGTGGCGCTTCTAACTGTACATAACCACCAGCACGGAAGTTAACTTCCTCGCCATCTGGAATTTTTAGCACCAACTCTTTGATGAAGGTTGCAACGTTATCATTAGAGATAACCTCACACTCCCATTTTTGTACATCAAAGAACTCAGGATCGATCTCGATTTGCATGTCTTGCTTTACAGGTACCTGACAAGCCAAGCGCATATGGTCGCGAATCTCACCTTGCGTAAAATAGCCTTCTTCGGTGGGCAAGATAGAGCCACCACCTTCAATAACGCGGCAGCGACACTGAGCACAGGTACCACCACCACCGCAAGCGGAAGATAAAAAGATACCTTCACTAGCAAGGGTTTGTAGCAGCTTACCACCTGCTGGTGTCACTACATCATTTTCGGGATCATCATTGATACGTATTGTAACGTCGCCTGAACTGACCAGTCTTGAGCGTGCCGCCAAAATAATGGCAACCAAGCCCATGATGATCAAGGTAAACATAGCAACGCCACCAATCGCCGTAGCATAATCCATGATATGTATCCTTAATCTATGGGGTAGGGGTGCGGGGGCATTAATTTATTGCTGTACCCGAACGCCTACCGAATAAATGAGTTAAATAGGTCAAATAGCTAAATGGGGTCTTAGGCTTAGGTCGTTAATCGTTCTATCAACCAACAACGCTAAGCCTAGCGGTCTAAATGGACATACCACCGAACGACATAAAGCCGAGCGACATAAGGCCAACTGTGATAAAGGTAATACCAAGACCACGCAGCGGTGCTGGGATGTCTGAGTACTTTAACTTTTCACGAATACCAGCCAATGCGGTGATAGCAATTGCCCAACCAAAACCTGCACCTACGCCATATACCACAGACTCACTAAAGTTATAGTCACGCTCAACCATAAACAGTACGCCACCTAAAATGGCACAGTTTACAGTGATCAGTGGCAAAAACACGCCAAGTGCGTTGTATAAAGCTGGAACAAACTTGTCCAAGAACATCTCTAAGATCTGTACGGTTGCAGCAATCAGACCAATATAACTTAGCAAACCTAAGAAGCTGAGGTCGATATCAGGAAAGCCTGCCCATGCTAGTGCGCCGTCTTTTAGGATGAACTGAAACAGTAAATTGTTTAATGGCACAGTAATGACCATGACCACGATAACAGCGACGCCAAGACCAATAGCCGTTGATACCTTTTTTGATACTGCCAAAAAGGTACACATGCCTAGGAAGTAGGCCAGTGCCATGTTCTCAATAAAGACTGAGGTTATAAATAAACTAATATAGTGTCCCATTAGTGACCGCCTCCATGTGCCATGCCTTTAGACTGCGGCTTCATCACAAAATCAGCTTCTTCCACCTGTTCTGGTTTCCAGATACGAATAATGGCAATGAACAAACCGATAATAAAGAACGCCGAAGGTGGCAGTAATAATAGACCGTTTGGCAAATACCAACCGCCGTCAGTGACTGGCTGCAAAATGGTAATGCCAAGCCAAGTACCAGCGCCTAATAGCTCGCGGATAGTAGCAACAAACAATAGCACTGCAGAGTAGCCAAGACCGTTACCGATACCATCTAAAAAGCTTGGTACAGGTGGGTTGCTCATGGCAAATGCTTCTGCACGACCCATGACGATACAGTTGGTGATGATCAAACCAACGAATACTGATAGACCCTTACTCACATCATAAGCGACCGCTTTTAGCACCTGATCGACCAAGATAACCAATGAGGCAATGATGGTCATTTGTACGATAATACGGATACTTGATGGAATCTGCTTACGAATGATAGAGATAAAGAAGCTTGAAAAAGCCGTTACCAATGTCAATGCCACACACATGACCAACGCATTGGACACACTGGTGGTTACCGCCAAGGCTGAACAGATACCTAGGATCTGCAAAGCAATAGGGTTATTATCAAAGATTGGCGAGGTTAAGATACTTTTAGTGTCAGCCATGTTATGCCTCCTTGCCGTTTGCTACTGGTGCTGCCAGCTCGGTTGTCGATTGCGCAGCTTGTACGTCAGCATTATCAATAGTTTGACCACTCTCTTCACGTAGAGCGTCTAAATAAGGTTTATAACCTTGCTCACCCAACCAGAACTGAATCATGTTGCTGACGCCGCGACCAGTTAGCGTCGCGCCACTGATTCCGTCGACCCAGTTGTCTCTTGGTGTACCAGCTTTAGAGACACCAGTGGCAACATCACCATTTTCATCATAAGAGTGGATACCACTCCATTTGGCGCGCCACTCTGGCTCTTCGATACGAGCGCCAAGGCCTGGAGTTTCTTTATGCTCATAAAAACTGATACCTTTGATGGTATTCATGTCGCTTTCAAGGGTTAAGAAACCATAGATAGTACCCCATAAGCCGTAGCCTTGGATTGGTAGTACCACCATTTCAGGTTGACCAGCATCATCGCTTTTGACATAGACTTTGGCGTACTTAGGTACACGGCCAATACCAGCAGGGTCGTTGTTACCTAAGTCTTCGCTTAATGCTTGATTCTTAGTCGCTTGACTGGCGTCATAAGCATTGCGATCAGGAATACCAACATCTAACAGCTGGTCATCATCTAAGTAGTTGCCTTGATTTAAGTCAACAATCTCGACGTCAAAATCTTTAAAGCGTTCAGCAACGTCAGTAGCGGTATCAGATGCAGGATCAAACATACCAGCGGCTACTAAGATGTTCTTATTACGGTCCAAGCGCGCGTTTTCAACTTGTGCCGGCTTGAGACCGACGGCGACAGCTGAGACCAATACGGAACACACCAAGCATAGCGTCAAGGCTACGCTGATGGTTTTTGCATTATTACTTTTGGGCTTGGACATAGCGAACCCTCCGTGCTGTTTGGCGTTTGATATTTGCTTGAGTCACAAAGTAGTCAAACAATGGAGCAAATAAGTTAGCAAATAGAATGGCAAGCATAATACCTTCTGGGAAGGCTGGGTTGACGACGCGAATTAAGACTGTCATAAACCCAATCAAGATACCATAAGCCCAACGGCCTTTATTGGTATGTGCTGCCGAGACTGGATCGGTTGCCATAAAGACGGCACCAAAGGCAAAACCACCGATGACCAAATGCCAATAAAACGGCAGACTCATCATGAGGTTGTCTTCTGAGCCGATCATATTGAATAGTAAAGAAGTGGCAATCAGACCGACCACACAACCTGCCATAATGCGCCATGATGCAATGCGCGTCCATAGTAAGAACACCGCACCGATTAGAATGGCAAGCGTCGAGACTTCACCGATACTGCCTTGCATATTACCTAAGAATGCATCACTCCAAGTGATGGCATTACCATAGACGTCGACGAAATCTTGAGGAACTACACCAAGTGCCGCGAGGCCAAGCGGTGTCGCACCTGAGAAACCATCGACTGCCGTCCATACAGAGTCACCAGACATATATGCTGGATACGCAAAGTATAAGAACGCCCGACCTGATAGGGCAGGGTTAAGGAAGTTTTTACCCGTACCGCCGAATACTTCTTTTGCTACGACGACACCGAAGATGATACCTAAGGCAACTTGCCATAAAGGAATATCTGGTGGTAGACATAGCGCATACAGTACAGAGGTCACAAAGAAACCTTCGTTTACTTCATGCCCACGAACCACGGCAAATATAATCTCACATAAGATACCTACCGCAAAGGTCACAAGGTATATCGGTAAGAACTGCATTGCTCCGTAGACAAAGCTTGCCCAGATACTGTCTGGGTTATAGCCTGCCATGCCAGTGATGATGGTACGCCAGCCCTCAGGTTGTAGACCCAATTGAGCGATGGCGGTCAATGCTTGATGACCGACGTTGTACATACCCCAAAACATCGCTGGGAAAGTACATAGCCATACGGTAATCATAATACGTTTAAGGTCAATACCGTCACGTACGTGCGAAGATGCATAAGTCGTTGAGCCTGGTTGACGCAAAAAAGTGTCAAACATCTCAAAGATGGCATAGTATTTTTCGTGTTTGCCACCTTTGGTGAAAGACGGCTCCATACGATCGAACATATTGTGTAAAAATTTCATCGTGGTTAGCCCTCCAGCTCAATGCGCGTTAAGTTATCACGCAAAATATCACCGAATTCATATTTGCCAGGAGAAACGAAGGTGCATAGTGCGACATCTTCTTCGTCTAATTCAAGTACGCCTAACTCTACTGCAGAGACGATATCCTCTACGATAAGTGCACGTAAAAGTTGCGTCGGCAGATAATCTTGCGGCATGACCTCTTCATAAACCCCAATAGGTACCATCGCTCGTGGTGAGCCGTTACTGGTCGTGGTAAAGTTGTATTTTTTGCCACCAAAAAACTGTGAGATATAGATAGGAAGCTTAGAGAAGCGGTTTGCACCTGGTGTAAAGAAGTGAAACGCTGGGCGCTCACGGCCTTCAGGCAACACACTGATCTGATTATGAAAGCGACCAAGATATGCTACATTGTCATATAGTCTGCGACCAGACAGTACGGAGCCTGAGATAATACGGTTCTCGCCAGCAGCTAATTGGCCTTTGGTCAATGTAGTGACGTCAGCACCACGCTCGGTAACAACCAAATGCGGTTTATTGACGGCAGGACCTGCTAAGCTAACCATACGCTCTGTATACAGGCGACCGGTCGTAAACAGCTTGCCGATAGCGATCACATCTTGATAACCAACTGTCCAGACGGTAACGCCGCGACTGATTGGATGCAAGAAGTGCACATGCGTACCGGCAAGACCAGCTGGGTGCTTACCCGAAAAGCTATGGTATTCAGTCACATTGTTAGCGGCTGTATGCGGTGCTGGTGTTGGCTTAGCATCACCATAATGACAAACAAAGGTCTTAGGACTCAGTGTTGATAAGACAGCTAGACCGTCATTGAATGCTTGTATTTTGTCGTTGATTAGCAGCATCGGGTCAAACGCTAATGGATTGGTATCCATGGCGGTGACAAAGATAGCATGCGGACGAGCACCGATTTCGGGAGAGCGGCTATAAGGACGGGTACGAAAAGCAGTCCATTCACCAGAGGCGATCAGTTGGGTTTCAACAGCTTCAGCGTCTAAGTCAGCAAGTTGCTGGGAGTCATAGCGCTGAAACTCAATTTCTTCACCGTTTGGGTCAACCTCAATCACGAGACTCTCAAACACACGGCGCTCACCACGATTAACAGCGATGACTTTACCAGCAGCAGGAGCAGTATAAATAACGCCGACTCGTTTTTTGTCTTCAAAAACGGGCTGACCTTTTGCTACGATGTCACCTTCTTTGACATTCATCGTGGGCTTCATGCCCACGTAATCGTAGCCAACAACTGCCACATGTGCGGGTCTGTGCTCTGATATCTCGCGGGAGGGCTCACCTGCGATGGGCAAATCCAAACCTTTTTTGATGGTAATCATAAGCGAAAACTTAGTCCATAGTCTAAAACGATACCAGACGTCCTGTTTGGTACAACGGCAGTATCAACGGCAGCGGTGCTCAAAACCTCGCATCATCAGTAGCCTGTGGCAAAACTGTGATGAAGCCCTTACAACACTATGCTTAAGATTGACTGCTACTAAGAGTATTAACGCTGACCTTAGACTCCTTAACAACACGTTAATGTCTTATTCGAATGACCAAAGTGGCGACTGGCTACCAAGATGCATAATAGAGTTGTCCAATCAAAGCTAACACTTAACGCTATTAACCTTAATATAAACAGCCTTACCATACCTTTTTATAGAAAATCTAAAACTTGTCGTATCTTAACCACCAAATATCATTTACCTGTCTATTTATAAATAGGCTACAGATTTTGATACATGATTGTTAAGACTCAGAAACAAATACAAATTTACCTAGGATTATACGCTAAATTAACCTAAAATTGCCAGTTACTAATTGAATTTATCCAATGGTTGTTCCGATATCAGTGACTGAAACTGGTAATAATCACTGCATAGTTATGTGTGAATTGGTATCATGCCTAGTCTTGAGGGCAAACTTAAGTTGTTTTTTACCTTAAAACAGAGTTGGTTTATATGTAACTTATAAATGGTAATTCTTGATAATTGTTGTTTCTGTTTTATTTCCGCTATTAAAAGTATTTTATAAGGAGTGCTGTATGTGTGCTGCACCTGTAATTATTCCTGCTATTGATCTAAAAGATGGTAAATGTGTACGCTTGAAACAAGGCCGAATGGAAGACGATACGGTATTCTCTGATGATCCAGTAGCCATGGCGGCACGTTGGGTAAAAGAGGGTGCGCGTCGATTACATTTGGTTGATCTCAACGGTGCGTTTGAAGGTGTGCCTGTGCATAAGCGCGTGGTGCATGACATCGCCAAAGCTTATCCGAAGCTGCCGATTCAATTGGGTGGCGGCGTGCGCAATCTAAATACTATTGAGCAGTACATTACTGCTGGCCTTACTTATATTATTATCGGTACCAAAGCGGTTGAAGATCCTGAGTTTGTTGCTGAAGCCTGCCGTGAATTTGCTGGACATATCATCGTTGGCATAGATGCAAAAGACGGTTTGGTGGCGACTCATGGTTGGGCAAATGTTACCGATACCAAGGCAACAGAGCTTGCAAAACGCTTCGCTGATGTTGGTGTCTCTTCCATTGTTTATACCGATATTGCTCGTGATGGCATGATGCAAGGCGTCAACGTCGAGCAGACAGTAAACCTAGCACGTGAAGGCGGCCTGCCAGTTATCGCATCAGGTGGGGTGACAGACATGCAAGATATTGAATTACTAAAACCTTATGGTGATTGCCTTGAAGGGATTATTACTGGACGCGCCATCTATGAAGGCACGTTGGATCTTGGCGAGGCGCAAAGTTATTTAGACAGTTAATCCTGTGTTTAGATAATCAATGCGTGAACGACTATTGTCAATATGTTCGTCTATGTTGATGGCATAGACGACTGTTAACAAAAACTTTATTAAAACAATATTTTATTCAAGGATGTTAATGCTGGCTTTTTTTGACCAACTATCCACACGTGGGCGTTTGCTGGCTTTGAGTCAACTGCTGCTAGTAGTCATGAGCATCTTTTATGTTTTACCTGCTCACGCAGCTGGTGAAGAGATCATTGATAGCGCTGCTGCACTAGACGTTAACGACAGCACTTCAGCAAGCGTAGAGGTCAAAGAGCCAGTAATAGACGCAGGAGAGAGCACTACTGTAGACAGTACAGAAACGGATAGTACAGAACCTGCGGATCTTGCACCGATAGAACCAGCACCCATAGAGCCGGCGCCAGTGATTAGCGGTGAGAGCACCAACAACGCCCAAATTGAAACCAAACCAACGCTACAAAAAGACAATGACATTCGTCAACGTATCAGCGGGATTTTTTCCGAGATTGATGGTTTGCAGGCAGTCAATGTCAGCGTGACCCAAGGTGTGGTGACTTTGACGGGTGAAACCCCAAATGAAAAAAAAGCCCAACAAGCCATTAATCTTACCAACCGCCTAACGGATGTCGTGACGGTTGAGGATAATATTGTTCGTACGCTTGATGTACAGGACAACGTCTCAACCGTTTATCAAGGGCTGAAAAACCAGCTGACAAATTTGGTTAAAGCCTTACCTTTACTATTGGTCGGTATTGTCTTATTTGGTTTGGTAGCTTGGTTCGGTAGTTGGCTGTCCAAGCGCCAAGAAATCTGGCAGCGCTTGACGCCCAATCCTTTTGTGGCCGAGCTGCTATCACAAACCATCAAAGTCATTTTTATTATTTTTGGGTTGATATTAGCGCTCAGTTTGATAGGTGCAGAGACCATCTTAGGCACACTGCTAGGCGGTGCAGGGGTCATCGGTATTGCCGTTGGTTTTGCTGTAAAAGACTCTATTGAAAACTATATTGCTTCTCTTATGCTCAGTATTCGCCAACCCTTTCGTGCTCGTGATCATGTAAAGATTAATGAACATGAAGGGATAGTGGTACGTTTGACTTCACGCGCAACTATCTTGATGACACTAGATGGTAATCAGTTGCGCATTCCTAATGCTGAGGTCTTTAAAGGCATTATTTTGAACTACACCAAAAATCCCGAACGTCGCTTTACCTTTGAGCTAGGGGTGGATGCGAATGATGACCCACTGGCCGCTATTAAGGTCGGGCTTGATGCGATTTGTACCTTAGAGTTTGTTTTGGACAAGCCCAAAGCCAATGCTGTCATTACTAATGTCGGTGATTCCAATATAGTGCTTGAGTTTCAAGTTTGGGTTGATCAATCAGAAGCAGACTTTTCTAAAGCACGTAGCATCACTATTCGTGAAACCAAACATGCTTTAGAAAATACAGGATTTAGCCTACCAGAACCGATTTATCGCTTGCGTTTTAATAATAAGTTAGAAGAAGCCTTTGAGCATATTCAAGGCGGTTAGGGCGCTGGTTCTGATATGACGGTCACGCCAACAACTGATTCCAACGCTACTTACAAAGCTCATGATAAAGATAGTGACGTCGATGATGAGGATAAAAAGCAAGCCAAAGCACGTGCCAAGCAGATACTACAGGGACAAGATGCTGAAGAAATGTTTGATGCCCGTCCTGATGCCAAGCTCATGGAAAAGGTCGAACAAGAAATTGCAGAAGGCTCTGATGAGACGGATTTATTGAATAGCAATAGCCCACAAGAGTAAGGTATGAGCTTTAGGCATAAAAAATGCAGGCTTAAGTGACAAACCTAACGTCACAAGAGAATCAGCATGCAAGCAAAAAACTTAGTTATCATCGCCTTGATAGGTATTGTCATGTTGCTGGCTTTTAATGTCATCAATGGCAATCTTCATAAGAATAACAGACAGGCTATCGCTAGCAGTAACGCATCAGCGCAATCTACGACTAGCGATTCTGATAGCTTCTCAAATAATCCGTCAGATGGGGCAGCAAAACCTCTAGGGGAGCAGCCAAAAGCCATTATAGACAAGGCAACTACACAGATTAATAACGCTCAACAAGCCGATAGCGCACGTTTTGAACAAGTGGATAGTACACAGTAAATAAAGCAGTATGATGAAACCTGACACACAAAAAAGGGGCTAAAGTTAACTTTAGCCCCTTTTTATGGTTCAATTTATGATTCAATAGTTTATGAGCTTTTTTTACCATTACTGTTACTGCGGCGACGTTTTTTCTTCGGTGCGCTCGACCCGGGCTCAGATTGATTCATTTCACTGGATTTTAATTTGGCTGTCAAATCGAAGTCGATCTGTAGTAAATCCATATTCACGCCAGCGACTTTTACTTTTACCAAGTCACCAAGTCCAAATAATGAGTTTTTATCTTTACCGATCAGTTGCTGCTGCTTTTCATCATAAACAAAGAAGTCGTCACCAACGTTTGAGATGTGCACCAGACCGTCAATGTATAAGTCGGTTAAGGTCACAAACAGTCCAAAACTTGTCACAGTAGTGATCACACCATTGAACTCTTCGCCTACATGGTCTTTCATATAATGACATTTGAGCCAAGACTCTACATAGCGCGAGGCTTTTTCGGCGCGGCGCTCGGTATCTGAAGTTTGTGTACCTGCACCATCCAAAGAGAAGTCCATAACAGGTTGCTGGCTATTTGTGACTTTTGCTTTAATTGCACGGTGTAACATCAGATCAGGATAGCGGCGAATAGGCGACGTAAAGTGGCTATATTCATCATAGGCTAAGCCAAAGTGACCGATGTTATCTGGTGAATAATTAGCCTGCATCATTGAACGTAGCAGCATGCTATGAATACTAATGGCGTCGGGTCTGTCTTTAGTCGCTTCGATAATCCGCTGATAATCGGCTTGCGTTGGATTCTCCTCTGGAAAGGGTAAACCAAAGTTCTTTGCATATTCGTGAATACGCATTGATTTTTCACCATCAGGCTTATCATGGTTACGATATAAGACTGGTAGCTCGTTTTTCAGGGTAAAATTCGCCGCGCAGGTATTCGCCAGTAGCATACACTCTTCGATAAGCTTCTGTGCGTCACCGCGAGTACGTGGCAAGATAGCAGCGATGCCACCCTTTTCGTTGAACTTAATATAAGTCTCAACCGTCTCAAACTCCATCGCATGACGTTGTTCACGCTTTTTGACGAGCAGCTCATACAGCTGATATAGGGTATCGACAGATTTTTTGACGTCTTTGTTTTCTGTCAATGATTTTGGAACAATGTCATCTTTTGGGTTTTCAAGATAACTATTCACCTGCGTATAGGTCAAGCGTGCTTGTGAATGTATCACTGCAGGATAGAACTCATAGCCTGTGACGTTACCGGCGCGAGATACCTTAATGTCAGCCACCATACATAGGCGATCAACCGAAGGGTTCAGTGAGCACAGTCCATTGGACAGAACTTCAGGGAGCATCGGAATGACACGATGCGGGAAGTACACAGAGGTGCCGCGCTCATAAGCGTCTTGATCAAGCGGAGAGTTGGGTGTCACATAATGGCTGACATCCGCAATGGCCACTAGCACACGGTAGTTACCACCAGCGCGCTTCTCTGCAAATACCGCATCGTCAAAGTCACGTGCGTCTTCACCATCGATAGTAATCAATGCAACATCACGTAAGTCTTTACGACCTTTTAGATCTTTTTTGCTCGGTTCTCTATAGTCATTGGCTTGCTTCAGTGCCGCTTCGCTAAACTCAGATGGAATATCATAATTGAGTAGCGTTGTTTCAATAATAAGTTCACGATCGTTTTCATCACTAAGTACTTCAGTGATTTTTCCAGTTGCAAACTCATGCTGATTGGGCCAATCGATGACATCTACCTTGACGGGAGCACCTTGCTTCGCTTCAAATGCTTGTACGTTTTCGTCAGTAACGGTAATGGGCTGATGATTATTTGGGCTACCAAGCTCAACACAATATCCTTCTTCATCACGAGCTAGAGTACCAATGAACTGATCTTGATGACGCTCAGTAATTTCAACGATACGCCCTTCGGTACGGCCACGGCTGTCTATCGAAGTACCGACAGCATTTACCTTATCACCATTGAAGACCCAGCGCATTTGCTTTTCATGCAAAAACAAGTCTGGCATATCAGCCAATACCACAAAACCAAAGCCTTTTGCATGGGCAGAGACTGTGCCGCTGACGACATCTTGTTGCGTCACTGCACGAAAGCGAGAAGGACGCCCTTCGCGGTTAATCTGGCCATCACGTACCATCGCCTTTAGGCGATTGGCTAAGGCTTCGATTTGATCTGAATCATCAATATTGAAAGCTTTTGCCAGCTGCTGATGTGTCGCTTCGCCATATTCTGTAATCGTGCGCAATATAAGCTCACGGCTAGGGATGGGGTTGACATATCTTTGTGCTTCAGCCGAGGCGTTTGGATCATTCCAAGTCATAAAATACCGTATCTGTTTTTAAAATTATTAATAGGGGACATCTTAACACGAACCACGAGGGTTAACACGAGTGACGAAGCAATAACTTATGTCACTCGTATCATGGATAGGCGTTTGTCGCTGTTTTTACTTCATAGCGACATACGTTAGATGTCGATATCAGTGGTACTCGATTTATCTGTAATCTTTTTACTATCCAGTTCTTTTGACACTTCAAGCACTGTAGTTTGGTTCGATTTATCTAAGTATTTTTGGGCTTTATCGACTTCGGTGGTCAAAGTATTTACCGTCTGTTTCATGTTTTCTAGTGCTTCAATCTTGTAGTTGCTGATCATATCCATCGTATCATAGACATTATTGAAGGCATTTTGTAGCTTATCAAGCTCAATAGTGCTGCTGGTTGCTTGCTCATGGATCTCACCTGATTGGCGTTTGAGCATGGCAGAAGTTGACTCAATCAGACTGCTGGTTGTCTTGTTCAGCGCAGTGATTTGGTCAAGTACCAGCTTTTGATTGGTCATCGCTTGAGCAACGACAACGGCCGTACGTAGTGCCGATATCGTAGTGGTGGTAGCGCGATCCACCCCTTTGATCAACTCTAAGTTATTTTTACGAATGGTATCAAGTGCCAGATAACCCTGCACGTTCACTGCTAATTGCGTTAAAAAGTCAGTGTTTTTTTGACGCACATAAAACAACATCTCTTCTTTAATAATGCGCGCTTTTTCTGGGTCAGTTGCTTCTATTGCATAGACTTTTTGCTCAAGCTGTTCATCTATTTTTTTACCAACATAGATGTATTGACGAATAGACTGCATCAACTCCCACATATTGACTTTTTCTTGCTCAATCATGGCATTGTCTTTAAGCAGTTCGTCCTTACCATTATAAAGGCTAGTGACCACGGCATTGATATGCGACTGTGCTGATTCATATTGGCGGAAGTAATCTTGTACTTTATTACCAAAGGGTATGAGGCCAAATAATTTACGTGAGCTGGTCAGCTCTTTTTTACTCGGGTCTAAGTCCTCTACGATACCGCGCAGCTCAGTAAGCGACTTAGCAATAGGCGAGTTATCAAACAAGCTATCGTTCAAGCTTTTAGCTGGTAGCTCTAGCATGCGGTTAGATACTTGCGCTGATTCACGTATCTCTTTGGTGCCCAAGTTATGAATGGACTGCACGTTTTGTTGAAACTCAGGACTATGAACAGAGTTGGTAAGGACATGGTCAACGAAAGCATCAACCTTCGCATCCAGTTCTGGAATCTGGCTTTTATCCAAGGAAACCATCTGATCCGCTTCACTTTTCTGTACTTCTTTCACGGGTGCAGGTGGGGTCAAAGAGATACTAGGGTTAGTAGCGTTTTCTGGTGGCGTCAATTCTTGCATAAAATTTCCTGTAATAACTGAGATAAGAAGTATGTTTGCTTATAGGTATTCGTTATCGTTGTATTAGATACATTGCTAAATAGCATAGCCCTTTAGACTACCGTGTAATGACTAAGTCGTGAAGATGGATTTTGTAAAATACAGTTAGAGAATATTTCTTATAAAAGGTTGTTTATCTCATCAGTGTTTACAAACCAGTAGGGTATAGCATGATACTCTTTCTGTTTATGAGTATCCCAATACCAAAAAACCACCAATATCCCGCAGCATATTGATGGTCAAAAACTTAGATATTTATGCTAGGTAACAGTACGCTATCCAACTTTACTATCTTTTCTTAGTAGGCCCTAGCAGCATGCCCATTTGTCGACCTTCCATTTTTGGATGTTGTTCGACGTTTGAGATCTCAGCGGTATCTTCAATGATGCGTTCGAGCTGTTTGCGACCAAGTTCTTGGTGTGCCATCTCGCGACCACGGAAGCGGATACTGATTTTCACTTTGTCCTGATCTTCTAAGAAGCTGACAATTTTACGCAGTTTGACCTGGTAATCCGCTTCATCAGTACTAGGACGCAGTTTCATCTCTTTAAGCTGGGTCTGCTTTTGGTTTTTCTTAGCTTCTTTTGCTTTTTGCTTTTGATCATAGAGGTAACGTTTGTAATCCATGATCTTACATACTGGCGGTTTGGCATCAGGAACTAGTTCGACCAAATCTAAATTGTCATCACGTGCCGCTTTCATCGCGGTATCGATATCGACTACGCCCATTTGTTCGCCGTCTTCTTTAACAAGACGGACTTCTTTGACGCTGATATCTTCGTTGATGTTCAAACGGTTTGACTGTTTAATAGGTATTACTCCTCATCTGTTTTTTGATTCTGTCGGCCTTTTTCGGCGACGGCTGTCTGTACTAATGTAATAAATTCAGAAACACTCATCACGCCTAGGTTTTCACCTTCGCGGGTTCGGACGTTGACGCTGCCTGATTCAACTTCTTTATCCCCTAATACTAGCATATAGGGGATACGTTCTAATGTTTTCTCTCGTATCTTAAATCCAATCTTTTCGTTACGCAAGTCACTAATAGCCCGCAGACCTGCATTTTTTAGTTCACTAACGACATTTTCGCAGGTTTCCGCTTGTTTGTCAGTGATGTTCATCACCACAACTTGTTGCGGCGCAAGCCATACTGGCATCCAACCCGCATAATGCTCAATCAATATGCCGATAAAGCGTTCAAACGAGCCTAATATAGCACGGTGCAGCATGATAGGCGTTTCACGCTCATTTTGCTCATTGACAAACTCAGCATCCAAACGCTCAGGCATATTGGGGTCGACCTGAATAGTACCACACTGCCAAACACGACCTAAACTGTCTTTGAGACTAAACTCAATCTTCGGGCCATAAAACGCGCCTTCACCTGGCAAGTATTCCCACTCAAGCCCTGAGCTATCAAGCGCGTCAGCCAACGCTTTTTCAGCAAAATCCCAAGACTCATCGCTACCGACACGCGTTTCAGGACGAGTGGACAGCTTCATCTCAATATTTTCAAAGCCAAAGTCTTCATAGACAGCTAAGGTAAGTTTAATAAAGTCAGCGACTTCTTGCTGAATCTGGGCCTGCGTACAAAAGATATGCGCATCATCTTGCGTAAAACCGCGTACGCGCATCAAACCATGTAATGAGCCTGATGGCTCGTTACGATGACACGAGCCAAACTCTGCCATGCGTAATGGCAACTCACGATAAGACTTTAGGCCTTGATTAAACACTTGCACGTGACAAGGACAGTTCATTGGTTTTACCGCGTAATCACGGTTTTCACTCGACGTGGTAAACATATTAGCGCCGTAGTTACCCCAATGCCCTGAGCGCTCCCACAGGCTACGGTCAACGATTTGCGGCGTCTTAATTTCTTCGTAGCCATTATCATACTGCACTTTGCGCATATATTGCTCAAGCACTTGATAAATCGTCCAACCATTAGCGTGCCAAAACACCATACCTGGCGCTTGCTCTTGCATATGAAACAAATCTAATGCACGACCAATCTTACGATGGTCACGTTTTTCCGCTTCTTCAATACGCTTAATATAGGCTTTTAAATCTTTTTTATCCGCCCATGCTGTACCATAGATACGTTGTAACTGTTCATTCTTGGCATCGCCGCGCCAATAAGCACCTGACATCTTAGTCAGTTTAAACACTTTCAAGAAACGCGTATTGGGCACATGCGGGCCACGACACATATCGACATATTCTTGATGATAATAAAGTCCTAATTGTTTCTCTTCAGGCATATCATTGATTAATTTGATTTTGTAATCTTCGCCGCGTGCCTTAAAAATCTCAATCACCTCATCACGAGGTGTCATTTTTTTGATGACATCGTAGTCTTGTTTAATCAACTCCATCATACGCTTTTCGATCTTTTCCATGTGCTCAGGCGTAAATGGCGTCTCACTATAGATGTCGTAATAAAAGCCTTCATCAATGACAGGTCCAATGACCATTTTGACATCAGGATACAGCTGTTTGACGGCGTGACCGAGTAAGTGCGCACATGAATGGCGAATAATATCGACACCATCAGCATCTCTAGGGGTTACGATTTCGACTTTTGCATCAGCAGTGATAGGATCAGAAGCATCTACCAAGCGCCCATCTACACGCCCAGCGACAGTCGCCTTAGCCAAACCTGCCCCGATACTTTGCGCCACTTCCACAACTGTGGTATTGCCTTCGAACTCTTTTACGCTACCATCGGGTAAAGTAATCGCTACCATAATTTATTCACCTGTTTTTGGATCCGTTGGCAGTGATGATTGCAACTATCAATCATATGACTGTAAGATCGCATCAATTTTATATCCAAGAATCGTGATATGTTGTGATATATACATCCCTTAAATACGCTTAATCTGTATCCCGCGCTACTATAATGGACAAACCGCTGCAGTAGACCAGTCGTTGCAGTTTAAACCGCAGCAGCCTGACCTTTAAATACAGTTAACTGACCGTGCGAGTAAGTAATGCAATAAAAGCGTATATTATAGCAAAAACCTTCTATATACACCAGATAGCAAGGGGTAGCGTATACAGTTGCTTTTATCATTATTAAAACATATGGCAGTCTTCGGCGCCGACTGTCTTAGTAAGGTATGATTCAATAGTAATCAATAAGCCTATAAAGCTTTAATAACAGGCTAACGCAAATCAGGCTATATAGAATACAACTAAATAACTATTGGCAATGACATCTAATAATAATGACATCTAATAATATAGTGAGAGAGCCAGAGATGAAAGTAATAGAAATAAAGATAATAAGCCTAATCTGTATAAAAAGGTTTTAGTATCAATTAAGTAAGAAGTCCTATATAGGGGTGTTAGCAATTAAATTCAAATAACTTGATGGAAGTGCTTGACACCTGCTGTAGAACGTCTATAATACGCAGCTCATCAGGACAAGGCAGTGATAGAAGCGAAAGCTAATAACCGTCTAACCTGTTGAAGTTAAATAAAATAACAGCTTGACAACCCAATCCATTGTGATATGATAGTCGGCTCGCTAGTTAGGATTAACCAACAAGGTTAAAACGACTAGTGAAAGCAATACCCTATATAATCAACTACTGGACGACAGTAGCTTGACACTATTTAAAAGCATAACTAAAGAACAACTTGTGTGGATTTTTGCTGACACAGAATGCTAAAAAATAAAGTTGTGAGACCTCGTTTATCTGGGGACTTATAACTATAAAAATTATCATTCTTTAAAGCAAGAAAACTCAAAGTTAATTCATTACGAACATAATTTAGAGCGACGAGCCAGAAAAGAATGAGCCAAGATTAGGAGTCATCTTACTATTTATAGTGAAGACTTCAAGCAAGATTAAACTGAAGAGTTTGATCATGGCTCAGATTGAACGCTGGCGGCAGGCTTAACACATGCAAGTCGAGCGGTAACAGGAGAAGCTTGCTTCTCGCTGACGAGCGGCGGACGGGTGAGTAATACTTAGGAATCTACCTAGTAGTGGGGGATAGCTCGGGGAAACTCGAATTAATACCGCATACGACCTACGGGAGAAAGGGGGCAGTTTACTGCTCTCGCTATTAGATGAGCCTAAGTCGGATTAGCTAGATGGTGGGGTAAAGGCCTACCATGGCGACGATCTGTAGCTGGTCTGAGAGGATGATCAGCCACACCGGGACTGAGACACGGCCCGGACTCCTACGGGAGGCAGCAGTGGGGAATATTGGACAATGGGGGCAACCCTGATCCAGCCATGCCGCGTGTGTGAAGAAGGCCTTTTGGTTGTAAAGCACTTTAAGCAGTGAAGAAGACTCTAGGGTTAATACCCCTAGACGATGACATTAGCTGCAGAATAAGCACCGGCTAACTCTGTGCCAGCAGCCGCGGTAATACAGAGGGTGCAAGCGTTAATCGGAATTACTGGGCGTAAAGCGAGCGTAGGTGGCTTGATAAGTCAGATGTGAAATCCCGGGCTTAACCTGGGAACTGCATCTGATACTGTTGAGCTAGAGTAGGTGAGAGGGAAGTAGAATTCCAGGTGTAGCGGTGAAATGCGTAGAGATCTGGAGGAATACCGATGGCGAAGGCAGCTTCCTGGCATCATACTGACACTGAGGCTCGAAAGCGTGGGTAGCAAACAGGATTAGATACCCTGGTAGTCCACGCCGTAAACGATGTCTACTAGTCGTTGGGTCCCTTGAGGACTTAGTGACGCAGCTAACGCAATAAGTAGACCGCCTGGGGAGTACGGCCGCAAGGTTAAAACTCAAATGAATTGACGGGGGCCCGCACAAGCGGTGGAGCATGTGGTTTAATTCGATGCAACGCGAAGAACCTTACCTGGTCTTGACATATCTAGAATCCTGCAGAGATGCGGGAGTGCCTTCGGGAATTAGAATACAGGTGCTGCATGGCTGTCGTCAGCTCGTGTCGTGAGATGTTGGGTTAAGTCCCGCAACGAGCGCAACCCCTTTCCTTAGTTACCAGCGGGTTAAGCCGGGAACTCTAGGGATACTGCCAGTGACAAACTGGAGGAAGGCGGGGACGACGTCAAGTCATCATGGCCCTTACGACCAGGGCTACACACGTGCTACAATGGTAGGTACAGAGGGCAGCTACACAGCGATGTGATGCGAATCTTTTAAAGCCTATCGTAGTCCGGATTGGAGTCTGCAACTCGACTCCATGAAGTAGGAATCGCTAGTAATCGCGGATCAGAATGCCGCGGTGAATACGTTCCGGGCCTTGTACACACCGCCCGTCACACCATGGGAGTTGATTGCACCAGAAGTGGTTAGCCTAACCTTCGGGAGGCGATCACCACGGTGTGGTTGATGACTGGGGTGAAGTCGTAACAAGGTAGCCGTAGGGGAACCTGCGGCTGGATCACCTCCTTATAGACGCATTCGGTCAGCAAGAATTCACAACAAGTTGTTCTTTAGTTTAGTTTATTAGCTTAGTATGTAAGGTACTGCTAGCCAAGCTTATAGAGAATCCTATTTAAAGGATTCTCCTTGCGAAGCTAAAAAAGCAGTGCTTTTTTTACACGCTTCTCAGGGTCTGTAGCTCAGCTGGTTAGAGCACCGTGTTGATAACGCGGGGGTCAGTGGTTCAAGTCCACTTAGACCCACCATATATATGGG
Organism: Psychrobacter fulvigenes; assembly: GCF_904846155.1. Classification (NCBI taxonomy): domain Bacteria; kingdom Pseudomonadati; phylum Pseudomonadota; class Gammaproteobacteria; order Moraxellales; family Moraxellaceae; genus Psychrobacter; species Psychrobacter fulvigenes. The sequence continues at coordinate 3,305,906 of NZ_CAJGZP010000001.1, read as the reverse complement.
GCCATAGCTCAGTTGGTAGAGCGCCTGCCTTGCACGCAGGAGGTCAACGGTTCGACTCCGTTTGGCTCCACCACTATAAACGACATGCTTTAGATAGAATATTTAAATACGTATAAATAGAAACAAGTGATTCAGCCGAGACGGCATTGATTACTTCTTTCTGTTTTATACAGAATCTGTGACTTGACGAGAGCACAGAGACTATTTAAAAACATAGATATGAGTCTGGGTTAGTGATGACATGTTCACGTGTCGTCATTAACCTTAATAACTCACTACTTAACGACATCAGTTGTTATCCCAGTAGTGAGTTATTAAAAAGTAAAGAGAACTGAATCAAGCGTAAACATAGGTGATATCGTTATAATTACGACAGACAACACTTAGTAATCAAACTCTTTAAGAGTAAGACTACTTGGGGTTGTATGGTCAAGTAATTAAGCGCACATGGTGGATGCCTTGGCAGTCAGAGGCGATGAAAGACGTGACAGCCTGCGATAAGCTTCGGGGAGGCGGCAATATCCTGTGATCCGGAGATTTCTGAATGGGGAAACCCACTTACCATAAGGTAGGTATCTTGTACTTGTACAAGAAGCGAACGAGGGGAAGTGAAACATCTCAGTACCCTTAGGAAGAGACATCAATTGAGATTCCCTAGTAGCGGCGAGCGAACGGGGAGAAGCCGATTAATGCTAATGTAGAAGAACAGCGTGGGAAAGCTGACCATAGTAGGTGATAGTCCTGTATTCGAAACATTAGCGTTAACATATTAAGTAGAGCGGGGCACGAGAAATCCTGTTTGAAGATGGGGGACCATCCTCCAAGGCTAAATACTCCTGACTGACCGATAGTGAACCAGTACCGTGAGGGAAAGGCGAAAAGAACCCCTGTGAGGGGAGTGAAATAGAACCTGAAACCGTGTGCGTACAAGCAGTGGGAGCCACCTTGCGTGGTGACCGCGTACCTTTGTATAATGGGTCAGCGACTTATATTCTGTAGCAAGGTTAACCATTTAGGGAGCCGTAGGGAAACCGAGTCTTAATAGGGCGTCTAGTTGCAGGGTATAGACCCGAAACCGAGTGATCTATCCATGAGCAGGTTGAAAGTGCCGTAACAGGCACCGGAGGACCGAACCCACTGTCGTTGAAAAGCCAGGGGATGACTTGTGGATAGGGGTGAAAGGCTAATCAAACTCGGTGATAGCTGGTTCTCCCCGAAAGCTATTTAGGTAGCGCCTCGGACGAACACCATTGGGGGTAGAGCACTGTTTCGGCTAGGGGGTCATACCGACTTACCAAACCGATGCAAACTCCGAATACCGATGAGTGATATCCGGGAGACACACAGTGGGTGCTAACGTCCATTGTGGAGAGGGAAACAACCCAGACCGCCAGCTAAGGCCCCAAATTCCTAGTTAAGTGGGAAACGAGGTGGGAAGGCATAGACAGCTAGGAGGTTGGCTTAGAAGCAGCCATCCTTTAAAGAAAGCGTAATAGCTCACTAGTCGAGTCGGCCCGCGCGGAAGATGTAACGGGGCTCAAACTAGGAGCCGAAGCTGCGGATTTGAATTTGTTTTCAAGTGGTAGGGGAGCGTTGTGTAAGCCTGTGAAGGTGTGTCGTAAGGCATGCTGGAGGTATCACAAGAGCGAATGCTGACGTGAGTAACGATAATGCGAGTGAAAAGCTCGCACGCCGGAAGATCAAGGGTTCCAGTCCAACGTTAATCGGGGCTGGGTGAGTCGACCCCTAAGGCGAGGCCGAAAGGCGTAGTCGATGGGAAATCGGTTAATATTCCGATACTTGTTTATGATGCGATGGAGGGACGGAGAAGGTTATGCCAGCCTGGCGATGGTTGTCCAGGTGGAAGGATGTAGGTTTATAGCTTAGGTAAATCCGGGCTATTTCATACCGAGATCTGATAGCAAGCTGTACTTGTACAGCGAAGTGGCAAATACCATGCTTCCAGGAAAAGCTTCTAAGCGATAGTCATAAACGAATCGTACCCTAAACCGACACAGGTGATCAGGTAGAGAATACCAAGGCGCTTGAGAGAACTCTGCTGAAGGAACTAGGCAAAATGGTACCGTAACTTCGGGAGAAGGTACGCTGCTGATGGTGAAGGACTTGCTCCGTAAGCTATTGGCAGTCGCAGATACCAGGCTGCTGCAACTGTTTATTAAAAACACAGCACTCTGCAAACACGAAAGTGGACGTATAGGGTGTGATGTCTGCCCGGTGCTGGAAGGTTAATTGATGGGGTTAGCGTAAGCGAAGCTCTTGATCGAAGCCCCAGTAAACGGCGGCCGTAACTATAACGGTCCTAAGGTAGCGAAATTCCTTGTCGGGTAAGTTCCGACCTGCACGAATGACATAATGATGGCAGCGCTGTCTCCAGCAGAGACTCAGTGAAATCGAAATCGCAGTGAAGATGCTGTGTACCCGCGGCTAGACGGAAAGACCCCGTGAACCTTTACTACAGCTTTACATTGAACTTTGACCTGACTTGTGCAGGATAGGTGGGAGGCTTTGAAGCAGACACGCTAGTGTTTGTGGAGCCAATCTTGAAATACCACCCTGGTCATGTCGGGGTTCTAACTCAGGTATAACAGTACCGAGGACAATGTATGGTGGGTAGTTTGACTGGGGCGGTCTCCTCCTAAAGAGTAACGGAGGAGTACGAAGGTGCGCTCAGAACGGTCGGAAATCGTTCATAGAGTATAAAGGCAAAAGCGCGCTTAACTGCGAGACCCACAAGTCGAGCAGGTACGAAAGTAGGTCTTAGTGATCCGGTGGTTCTGTATGGAAGGGCCATCGCTCAACGGATAAAAGGTACTCTGGGGATAACAGGCTGATACCGCCCAAGAGTTCATATCGACGGCGGTGTTTGGCACCTCGATGTCGGCTCATCTCATCCTAGGGCTGAAGCAGGTCCTAAGGGTATGGCTGTTCGCCATTTAAAGAGGTACGCGAGCTGGGTTTAGAACGTCGTGAGACAGTTCGGTCCCTATCTACCGTGGGCGTTGGAAATTTGAGAGGAGCTGCTCCTAGTACGAGAGGACCAGAGTGGACGAACCACTGGTGTTCGGGTTGTCATGCCAATGGCATTGCCCGGTAGCTACGTTCGGATGGGATAACCGCTGAAAGCATCTAAGCGGGAAGCCTACCTCAAGATAAGATTTCCCTAAAGAGCCGTTCAAGACTAGGACGTTGATAGGCAGGGTGTGGAAGCGCAGCGATGCGTGTAGCTAACCTGTACTAATTGCTCGTTTGGCTTGACCATACAACACCCAAGTGGTTTGTATACAAGTCTAATTATTTCGATATCACCTATTGCTTGATTCAGTCAAGTAGTGTGATAAGTCACATAAAACAACAGACTCATATCTAACCCCCTTTGCTGACGACAATAGCATGATGGAACCACCTGATCCCTTCTCGAACTCAGAAGTGAAACATCATAGCGCCGATGGTAGTGTGGCTCCGGCCATGTGAGAGTAGGTCATCGTCAGCTCTCTATTCCTAAAAAGCCCCCGCAACATTGTTGTGGGGGCTTTTTTTATGCGCGAGATTATAATTTAGAAGGTTCTGATTTATATCAAATACCCAGCATTGGCATTCCACTGCTGAGTAGATTTAAAGATACCTTTTTACTTACCTTCTCCTATAGTTGATGTAATCTCAGTCTAAGAAGACCAATCTTAGTTGTCATTTTTCTTTAACTGTTTAGCTGGATAGTCTTGTATCCAAATTAAATAATACTTTCATTGTATATCTCAAGAATAGATCTGCTTTATTGGGGTTTATGAAAATGAGCTATTTCAATCAGTTATAGTATATAAAAAATAAAAGCTAGTATTAGCTTGACCCCTATTAAAAGCGCGTATAATGCCACCCAGTCGAAAGGGAAGCGGGATTGAAGAATGGTTTATCATTCTAATAAACCGGATATTAGTCTAAAAGTTCAAGCCAACTGCTTAAGTAGTTGAACAAGAAACCTTTAAACTAAATAAAATTACCCCTTGACTTAAGTAATAAAGCGTCTATAATACGCAGCTCATTAAGATGAACCGGATTAACTTATATGTGAATTTACATATAACAAACCTGGCTAACTTATTGAAACAAATTATAAAAAAGCTTGACAAACCTAATCTTTATGATATGATAGTCGGCTCGCTAGTTAGGATTAACCAACAAGGTTAAAACGACTAGTGAAAGCAATACCCTATATAATCAACTACTGGACGACAGTAGCTTGACACTATTTAAAAGCATAACTAGAGAACAACTTGTGTGAATTTTTGCTGACACAGAATGCTATAAAATAAAGTTGTGAGACCTCGTTTATCTAGGGACATATAACTATAAAAATTATCATTCTTTAAGGCAAGAAAACTCAAAGTTAATTCATTACGAACATAATTTAGAGAGACGAGCCAGAAAAGAATGGGCCAAGAGTAGGAGTCATCTTACTATTTATAGTGAAGACTTCAAGCATGATTAAACTGAAGAGTTTGATCATGGCTCAGATTGAACGCTGGCGGCAGGCTTAACACATGCAAGTCGAGCGGTAACAGGAGAAGCTTGCTTCTCTCGCTGACGAGCGGCGGACGGGTGAGTAATACTTAGGAATCTACCTAGTAGTGGGGGATAGCTCGGGGAAACTCGAATTAATACCGCATACGACCTACGGGAGAAAGGGGGCAGTTTACTGCTCTCGCTATTAGATGAGCCTAAGTCGGATTAGCTAGATGGTGGGGTAAAGGCCTACCATGGCGACGATCTGTAGCTGGTCTGAGAGGATGATCAGCCACACCGGGACTGAGACACGGCCCGGACTCCTACGGGAGGCAGCAGTGGGGAATATTGGACAATGGGGGCAACCCTGATCCAGCCATGCCGCGTGTGTGAAGAAGGCCTTTTGGTTGTAAAGCACTTTAAGCAGTGAAGAAGACTCTAGGGTTAATACCCCTAGACGATGACATTAGCTGCAGAATAAGCACCGGCTAACTCTGTGCCAGCAGCCGCGGTAATACAGAGGGTGCAAGCGTTAATCGGAATTACTGGGCGTAAAGCGAGCGTAGGTGGCTTGATAAGTCAGATGTGAAATCCCGGGCTTAACCTGGGAACTGCATCTGATACTGTTGAGCTAGAGTAGGTGAGAGGGAAGTAGAATTCCAGGTGTAGCGGTGAAATGCGTAGAGATCTGGAGGAATACCGATGGCGAAGGCAGCTTCCTGGCATCATACTGACACTGAGGCTCGAAAGCGTGGGTAGCAAACAGGATTAGATACCCTGGTAGTCCACGCCGTAAACGATGTCTACTAGTCGTTGGGTCCCTTGAGGACTTAGTGACGCAGCTAACGCAATAAGTAGACCGCCTGGGGAGTACGGCCGCAAGGTTAAAACTCAAATGAATTGACGGGGGCCCGCACAAGCGGTGGAGCATGTGGTTTAATTCGATGCAACGCGAAGAACCTTACCTGGTCTTGACATATCTAGAATCCTGCAGAGATGCGGGAGTGCCTTCGGGAATTAGAATACAGGTGCTGCATGGCTGTCGTCAGCTCGTGTCGTGAGATGTTGGGTTAAGTCCCGCAACGAGCGCAACCCCTTTCCTTAGTTACCAGCGGGTTAAGCCGGGAACTCTAGGGATACTGCCAGTGACAAACTGGAGGAAGGCGGGGACGACGTCAAGTCATCATGGCCCTTACGACCAGGGCTACACACGTGCTACAATGGTAGGTACAGAGGGCAGCTACACAGCGATGTGATGCGAATCTTTTAAAGCCTATCGTAGTCCGGATTGGAGTCTGCAACTCGACTCCATGAAGTAGGAATCGCTAGTAATCGCGGATCAGAATGCCGCGGTGAATACGTTCCGGGCCTTGTACACACCGCCCGTCACACCATGGGAGTTGATTGCACCAGAAGTGGTTAGCCTAACCTTCGGGGAGGCGATCACCACGGTGTGGTTGATGACTGGGGTGAAGTCGTAACAAGGTAGCCGTAGGGGAACCTGCGGCTGGATCACCTCCTTATAGACGCATTCGGTCAGCAAGAATTCACAACAAGTTGTTCTTTAGTTTAGTTTATTAGCTTAGTATGTAAGGTACTGCTAGCCAAGCTTATAGAGAATCCTATTTAAAGGATTCTCCTTGCGAAGCTAAAAAGCAGTGCTTTTTTTACACGCTTCTCAGGGTCTGTAGCTCAGCTGGTTAGAGCACCGTGTTGATAACGCGGGGGTCAGTGGTTCAAGTCCACTTAGACCCACCATATATATGGGGCCATAGCTCAGTTGGTAGAGCGCCTGCCTTGCACGCAGGAGGTCAACGGTTCGACTCCGTTTGGCTCCACCACTATAAACGACATGCTTTAGATAGAATATTTAAATACGTATAAATAGAAACAAGTGATTCAGCCGAGACGGCATTGATTACTTCTTTCTGTTTTATACAGAATCTGTGACTTGACGAGAGCACAGAGACTATTTAAAAACATAGATATGAGTCTGGGTTAGTGATGACATGTTCACGTGTCGTCATTAACCTTAATAACTCACTACTTAACGACATCAGTTGTTATCCCAGTAGTGAGTTATTAAAAAAGTAAAGAGAACTGAATCAAGCGTAAACATAGGTGATATCGTTATAATTACGACAGACAACACTTAGTAATCAAACTCTTTAAGAGTAAGACTACTTGGGGTTGTATGGTCAAGTAATTAAGCGCACATGGTGGATGCCTTGGCAGTCAGAGGCGATGAAAGACGTGACAGCCTGCGATAAGCTTTCGGGGAGGCGGCAATATCCTGTGATCCGGAGATTTCTGAATGGGGAAACCCACTTACCATAAGGTAGGTATCTTGTACTTGTACAAGAAGCGAACGAGGGGAAGTGAAACATCTCAGTACCCTTAGGAAGAGACATCAATTGAGATTCCCTAGTAGCGGCGAGCGAACGGGGAGAAGCCGATTAATGCTAATGTAGAAGAACAGCGTGGGAAAGCTGACCATAGTAGGTGATAGTCCTGTATTCGAAACATTAGCGTTAACATATTAAGTAGAGCGGGGCACGAGAAATCCTGTTTGAAGATGGGGGACCATCCTCCAAGGCTAAATACTCCTGACTGACCGATAGTGAACCAGTACCGTGAGGGAAAGGCGAAAAGAACCCCTGTGGGGAGTGAAATAGAACCTGAAACCGTGTGCGTACAAGCAGTGGGAGCCACCTTGCGTGGTGACCGCGTACCTTTTGTATAATGGGTCAGCGACTTATATTCTGTAGCAAGGTTAACCATTTAGGGAGCCGTAGGGAAACCGAGTCTTAATAGGGCGTCTAGTTGCAGGGTATAGACCCGAAACCGAGTGATCTATCCATGAGCAGGTTGAAAGTGCCGTAACAGGCACCGGAGGACCGAACCCACTGTCGTTGAAAAGCCAGGGGATGACTTGTGGATAGGGGTGAAAGGCTAATCAAACTCGGTGATAGCTGGTTCTCCCCGAAAGCTATTTAGGTAGCGCCTCGGACGAACACCATTGGGGGTAGAGCACTGTTTCGGCTAGGGGGTCATACCGACTTACCAAACCGATGCAAACTCCGAATACCGATGAGTGATATCCGGGAGACACACAGTGGGTGCTAACGTCCATTGTGGAGAGGGAAACAACCCAGACCGCCAGCTAAGGCCCCAAATTCCTAGTTAAGTGGGAAACGAGGTGGGAAGGCATAGACAGCTAGGAGGTTGGCTTAGAAGCAGCCATCCTTTAAAGAAAGCGTAATAGCTCACTAGTCGAGTCGGCCCGCGCGGAAGATGTAACGGGGCTCAAACTAGGAGCCGAAGCTGCGGATTTGAATTTGTTTTCAAGTGGTAGGGGAGCGTTGTGTAAGCCTGTGAAGGTGTGTCGTAAGGCATGCTGGAGGTATCACAAGAGCGAATGCTGACGTGAGTAACGATAATGCGAGTGAAAAGCTCGCACGCCGGAAGATCAAGGGTTCCAGTCCAACGTTAATCGGGGCTGGGTGAGTCGACCCCTAAGGCGAGGCCGAAAGGCGTAGTCGATGGGAAATCGGTTAATATTCCGATACTTGTTTATGATGCGATGGAGGGACGGAGAAGGTTATGCCAGCCTGGCGATGGTTGTCCAGGTGGAAGGATGTAGGTTTATAGCTTAGGTAAATCCGGCTATTTCATACCGAGATCTGATAGCAAGCTGTACTTGTACAGCGAAGTGGCAAATACCATGCTTCCAGGAAAAGCTTCTAAGCGATAGTCATAAACGAATCGTACCCTAAACCGACACAGGTGATCAGGTAGAGAATACCAAGGCGCTTGAGAGAACTCTGCTGAAGGAACTAGGCAAAATGGTACCGTAACTTCGGGAGAAGGTACGCTGCTGATGGTGAAGGACTTGCTCCGTAAGCTATTGGCAGTCGCAGATACCAGGCTGCTGCAACTGTTTATTAAAAACACAGCACTCTGCAAACACGAAAGTGGACGTATAGGGTGTGATGTCTGCCCGGTGCTGGAAGGTTAATTGATGGGGTTAGCGTAAGCGAAGCTCTTGATCGAAGCCCCAGTAAACGGCGGCCGTAACTATAACGGTCCTAAGGTAGCGAAATTCCTTGTCGGGTAAGTTCCGACCTGCACGAATGACATAATGATGGCAGCGCTGTCTCCAGCAGAGACTCAGTGAAATCGAAATCGCAGTGAAGATGCTGTGTACCCGCGGCTAGACGGAAAGACCCCGTGAACCTTTACTACAGCTTTACATTGAACTTTGACCTGACTTGTGCAGGATAGGTGGGAGGCTTTGAAGCCGAGACGCTAGTCTCGGTGGAGCCAATCTTGAAATACCACCCTGGTCATGTTGGGGTTCTAACTCAGGTATAACAATACCGAGGACAATGTATGGTGGGTAGTTTGACTGGGGCGGTCTCCTCCTAAAGAGTAACGGAGGAGTACGAAGGTGCGCTCAGAACGGTCGGAAATCGGTCGTAGAGTATAAAGGCAAAAGCGCGCTTAACTGCGAGACCCACAAGTCGAGCAGGTACGAAAGTAGGTCTTAGTGATCCGGTGGTTCTGTATGGAAGGGCCATCGCTCAACGGATAAAAGGTACTCTGGGGATAACAGGCTGATACCGCCCAAGAGTTCATATCGACGGCGGTGTTTGGCACCTCGATGTCGGCTCATCTCATCCTAGGGCTGAAGCAGGTCCTAAGGGTATGGCTGTTCGCCATTTAAAGAGGTACGCGAGCTGGGTTTAGAACGTCGTGAGACAGTTCGGTCCCTATCTACCGTGGGCGTTGGAAATTTGAGAGGAGCTGCTCCTAGTACGAGAGGACCAGAGTGGACGAACCACTGGTGTTCGGGTTGTCATGCCAATGGCATTGCCCGGTAGCTACGTTCGGATGGGATAACCGCTGAAAGCATCTAAGCGGGAAGCCTACCTCAAGATAAGATTTCCCTAAAGAGCCGTTCAAGACTAGGACGTTGATAGGCAGGGTGTGGAAGCGCAGCGATGCGTGTAGCTAACCTGTACTAATTGCTCGTTTGGCTTGACCATACAACACCCAAGTGGTTTGTATACAAGTCTAATTATTTCGATATCACCTATTGCTTGATTCAGTCAAGTAGTGTGATAAGTCACATAAAACAACAGACTCATATCTAACCCCCTTTGCTGACGACAATAGCATGATGGAACCACCTGATCCCTTCTCGAACTCAGAAGTGAAACATCATAGCGCCGATGGTAGTGTGGCTCCGGCCATGTGAGAGTAGGTCATCGTCAGCTCTCTATTCCTAAAAAGCCCCCTCAATATTGTTGAGGGGGCTTTTTTTATGTGGCTTCCTATCCATTACTCAGCTTTCGTTGCTATACTTACTGTATTGTTACTATATAAAGTATGGAGGTCATAAGTTGAGAAAACCACGATTATTTATTGCTTCTTCAGTTGAAAGTATCCCAATTGCTGAAGCCGTTAATGTGAATCTAGATCATCAGTTTGAGGTTACTATTTGGACAGGTGGTACGTTTAAACTCTCATCTTCAACTATCGAAGATTTAGTTGAGAAGTCCTCTACTGTCGACTTTGCACTGTTTATTTTTGCGCCAGATGATGTAGCTGTAATTAGAGAGGAAAAACAACATATAGTTAGAGACAATGTAATATTTGAACTTGGTCTATTCGTTGGTGCTATTGGAAAGGAACGTTCTTTTATTCTTAAGCCTCGTGATATAGATATACATCTACCAACAGACTTATTAGGTGTGACTCCTGCTGACTATGATGCTAACCGTTCAGATGGTGATTTAGTTTCTGCAACTAATAGAGCTTGCTCATTAATCAAAACGGAAGCTGCTCGTTTAAGTATTTTAAATCGCTCTAGTCTTTCTGAATCAAGAGCAATTATTGCTAATCCATCAAATTACAAATTAAAAGAGCAAGATTATAAATTCTTAGCAACTTGCCTTCAAAGTTACGTTGCTGATCCGATTGGTTTACCGTTTCATAGAATATTTAATAATTTCCGTGGAGTGGATGAATCAGTTATTCAATTATCACTTATTAAGCTGGAACGTATGGGGCTAATAAGTAAGTCTATAGAAACAGATCATCAAGATGGTTACGATTTTTATGCATACTCAATTACTGAGCTAGGTGTAGATGAGCTTCTAAGCAATGAAGAAGTTCTTCAATCTAAAATATCTAAGCCAGTGGATAATCTCCCTGATAATGTTCCATTTTAATACTAGTAAGTTGCTACTGATTACTGAGTTTCAATTAAATTCTTATAAAAATTAAGACAAGCTTGAATTAATAATCAAATCAGACTTGAATATAGTGCAGTGTAAAATATTCAAATTTTCATAATATATTAGTTAGCTTAATAATATTTTCTAAGGCAAAACTTCTTATGACTTTAGATTTTGACGAAAAGCTAGAAAAGGATTTTATAGATATTTTAGATTCACCTCCTCCTACGGGTAAGAAAAAAGAGTTAATAATACATGAATTTCTAGAAAAAAATCCAGAATTAATTCCTACACCTAATCTATTGAATCATCATCTTCATTTTGGTGTAGTAATATCAAAATTTCCTTTAGATACATCTTTGGAAACTGATTATGTCTATTTAACAAAGAGTTCCGATACATGGATAGTAACTTTCGTTGAGTTAGAAATTCCAGATAAGAAACTCTTTACAAATAATAAGAAGCAAGTTGATACTTCCTCTGAGTTTAATAAAGCCATTGCTCAAGTTAGGTCGTGGCAAGTTTTCGTAGAAGATAATAAAGCTGAAGTACTCCGTAGACTTGAGCCTATTTTTCATCCTTTTCTCATGAGAAGAAACCCAGTTGAGTTTAATTATCAGCTAGTAATTGGACGATCTGAAGAAAAGAATAGCTCACCTGAAAGAATGAGGGTATTAGCTCGTCTTCGGAAAGAAACTGGTATTGATATTATGACTTACGACACGCTTCTTAATTATTACAGGCATTCAGAAAGATATAAAAAGAATATAATTTCCTTATCAAAGAATAAAATGCAGTTTAAATATATTCATACAGAATCAACAATGCTGTTCAGCTACGTTAGTAAAGATGACTTTATACTGACTTTAGAAGAAAAAGAGTACTTTAGGTCAAAAGGTTATGAAATAGAGGAGTGGGAAAAAGGCAATTCACTAGCTGTTAATGGTAAGTATACTATGGCACACTTTAGTAAAAAAAGAAAATAAAAGAGTCTGTCTGACATGCCTGACTTGTAGTTCAAACCAATATTCATAATCTTTCCCACAAAAAAAAGCCCATATTAGCGAACTAATACGGGCTTTAACATCCAGTAAAGTATCTAATAAACTAAGCCCCTTCACCAAACTTACCACTTTGGAAATCAGTGACCGCTTGCATGATTTCTTGCTGACTGTTCATCACAAAAGGACCGTATTGCACAATCGGCTCGCGTAGTGGCCGACCCGTAATGAAAATCACTTTGGTATCCTCACTACTATCGGCTGTGATAGTGACGCCATCAGTATCAGCGTTATTTGCGAGAATAGCCATGGTCTTAGTCGGCACTTCTCGACCTTCAATATCCACTTTACCGCGATACACAAAGGCAAACGCATTGTGGTCGGCTGGAATGGCCTGACTAAAGCTAGACCCTGCTGGTAGATGGATATCCAAATAAGTCGGCTCAGTGATTTCGCGCGTCACTGCACCTTCTACGCCATGGGACGTACCCGCAATGACAGTAACATCTACGCCGTCTTCTGTTGTGTATTTAGGCAAGTCATCACTCTGGAAGTCTTTATACCAAGGGTCATTCATTTTATCTTTGGCAGGTAGATTGAGCCAAAGTTGGAAACCTTCCATCTCTCCGTCTTCTTGTTCAGGCAGCTCTGAATGAATGACACCGCTAGCAGCGGTCATCCACTGTACCCCGCCATTTTGTAATAACCCTTCGTTACCAGCACTGTCGCGATGACGCATACGGCCAGTAATCATATAGGTAATGGTTTCAAAGCCGCGATGCGGGTGATTAGGGAAACCGGCGATATAATCATCTGGATTATCGCTTTTAAAGTTATCCAACATCAAATACGGGTCGAGGCGTTTTTGTAGCTGCTGCGTGAGTACGCGAGTGAGCTTAACACCCGCGCCGTCTTGGGTATCTACCCCAGCATACAGCTCTTGCACTTGACGTGATTGGGTGACTTTATCTTTTACGCTATTCGCTATGTTGTCATTCATTATTCTCTCCTGCTTTTTTTAACAATAGTTGATAACAGTTTTGTTTTATCAATCTTCAGTTAACTATTTTGAGGGTGGAGATATAAATTTCAATAGGGGATTGTGTAGTAAATTTACATTGATACTAGTACTTATTAATCAGAAGTTAAGTCTTTCCTTTATCTATTAAAATAGCTCACCTGTTTCCACTACTTCTTCAAAATCAAATCCTAACTGCTCGCCTTTACGTTGTCTCATCTGCTCGATACGTTGCCTGCGACCAGAGACTAGCCGTAGCACCTCACGACGCTGCTCTGTAGTCATGTTATGCCATAACTGACGCTCAGGGCGACTGCGTAAGCAGCCAAAGCAATAGCCTCTTTTATTGCTTTGGCAGACACCAATACATGGATTGGCAATCTCGAACAGCTCAAACTGTTGATTCATGGCGGCTCCATCGCTACTCTCGTCATTCCTTGGACTTGCATCATATTATTGTCACAATACTATTATGTCGCAAATACTGAATAATAGTGTGCCATATAATTATTACTGTTTTTGCTGAGCCAGTGCTATGCTTAGCGCTTATCGTCTATATATAGCAATCATAACAAAATTAATAAGTGAGATAATAGGTGAACATTATTTATATTCATGGGTTAGACAGTGGTGCTAACTCTACCAAAGGGATATTGTTAGAAAACTATTGTCAGCAGTATCATCCTGATATCAATGTAGTGCGCCCTGATTTAAATAAGACACCTGATCAGGTTTTCAGGCAAATACTGTCATTAATCGAAAGTTTAAATAATAATGATGATGCGCAGCTTGAAACCTCAAATATGGTATTGGTAGGCAGTTCATTGGGTGGTTATTTTTCTACCTTAGTTAGCAATCATATAGACTGCCCAGCGTTATTATTAAATCCTAGTACTCAGCCGCATGTTACTTTGCAGCGTTTTGCTGATGAGTCGATATTAGCTCGCAATGACAGGAATGAAGTATCCACAAACAAGGTTCTTTATACGACAGCAGGTGGTTGGAATATCACTTATTCAGATTTGCAGTGGTTTGCAGAGCATCAGCTAGCAGCTGTTAATTATCCTAATAAAATCGCTGTACTAATTAAAGAAGGCGATGAGTTGCTTGATCCTAATTTATCTGCCAAGTTCTATCAACAACATGGCGCTAAGGTGATTTTACAAGCAGAGGGCGATCATCGATTTAGTGACTTCGGCGAGCAATTACCGATGGTGATTGATATGCTACGGCAGTTGCTTTAGGTTTATATAAAACAGGCATAAAAACTGCTATATAAAGAAACGGTAATAAACGACATTAGATGACGTAAGCGACTGACTATTAACGTCAACGTCGCTGTTTTTCGTTATAATGGTTTAATAGATTTAATTGTACGTAAATATTCAAGGATGCATTTGTGAGTCAATATAATGCGCAATCGTTAGAAGTTTTAGAAGGACTTGAGCCAGTTCGTCGTCGCCCAGGTATGTATACCGATACCACACGTCCTAACCATTTGGCACAAGAGGTGATTGATAACTCAGTTGATGAAGCACTGGCTGGTTATGCAAAAACTATTAAGGTGCAATTGCACGAAGACGGCTCGTTGTCCGTAGAAGACGATGGTCGCGGTATGCCAACCGATATTCACCCTGAATTTAATCAATCTGGTATTGAGATCATATTGACGCGCTTGCATGCTGGCGGTAAGTTTTCGACATCAAATTATCAAGTTTCAGGCGGTCTGCATGGAGTTGGTATCTCAGTCGTTAACGCGCTCTCAACGCGAGTTGAAGTCACCGTGTGGCGAGATGGTACCCAGTTTGATATGGTGCTTGAAAATGGCGCACCCGTGACACCGTTGACGGAGTCCGTCAGCTCAAACAAGCGTAAGCGTGGTACGAGAGTGCGCTTTTGGGCGGATAGCAGCTTCTTTGATACGCCTAAGTTTAATATCAAGCAGCTCAAGCACAATCTAAAAGCCAAGGCGGTATTGGCAGCAGGGCTGATCATTGAGTTTGTTGATGACATCCATAATGAAAAGGTTGTATGGCAGTTCACTGATGGGGTCGTTGAGTATTTAACAGAGCAGCTCGATGGGCTTGAAACTTTGCCGCCCGAACCCTTTTATTACAATCATGATGCCAAAGATGGTGAGCGTGCAGGTATTACTTTTGCCTTATCTTGGTTACCTGAAGGTGGCACGCCTATTCAAGAAAGCTATGTAAACCTGATTCCGACTGCTCAAGGTGGTACGCACGTCAATGGCTTGCGCACGGGCATCTTAGAGGCGTTACGCGAGTTTTGTGATATCCATAATTTATTGCCACGTAGCGTCAAGCTGACGGCAGAAGATGTCTGGGATGGGGTGAACTATATCTTGTCGCTTAAGTTTTCAGAGCCGCAGTTTTCTGGACAAACCAAAGAGCGTTTATCTAGCCGAGAAGCTGCTGGAGCGGTGCAGACTTTGGCCAAAGATGCCTTTAGCTTGTGGTTAAATCAGCACGCAGATATAGGTACCCAAATTGCAGAGCTGGCGATCAATAAAGCGGGTCGTCGATTAAAATCTGCCAAAAAAGTGGCACGAAAAAAAATCACGCAAGGTCCTGCATTACCAGGTAAGTTGGCTGATTGTCGTGGTAATTTGCGTGATGGCGCAGAGTTGTTTTTAGTAGAAGGGGACTCTGCTGGCGGTAGTGCGAAACAAGCGCGTGATCGTCATTATCAAGCGATACTACCGCTACGTGGTAAGATTCTAAATACGTGGGAAGTATCCTCCGATACGGTGCTATCTAGCCAAGAAATTCATGATATCGCCATCGCTATCGGTGTTGACCCTGCTTCTGATGATTTGTCTGAGCTGCGCTACGATAAAATATGTATTTTGGCGGATGCTGACTCTGATGGTCTGCATATTGCGACCCTCATCTGTGCTTTGTTCGTCAAGCATTTCCCAGCACTCGTGGATGCTGGACATTTATTTGTGGCGATGCCGCCATTGTACCGCGTGGATGTGGGTCGTGAGGTGCATTATGCCTTAGATGAGCCTGAGCTTGAACATATTTTAGCGGGCGTTCCTGGTAATAAAAAAGCGCAAATCACTCGCTTTAAGGGCTTGGGTGAGATGAGTGCAGAGCAGCTACGTGAGACTACCATGAACCGTGATACACGTCGTCTGGTGCAGCTCGATATGGACGATATGGTATTGACCAATAGCGTGATGGATATGCTACTGGCCAAAAAACGCGCTGCTGATCGCAAGTCGTGGCTTGAGAGCAAAGGTAACTTGGCAGATATTCCTTTATGAGTGCTGGTTAATAACAGCAGGTCATATGTGTTGATATTGCTATCTTGGTTTATAACCTGTGGACGAATCATAACCTTATAAAAGGCTGCAAAAGTGGGTCTAGTGGCGCTAGGTTAATGTTATGATACCGATACCTTTAATTATTATGCGGTGCCGTTATGACATCCAAAACTACCAAATCCTCTAAGCTATCGTCTAAATTTCCATCTAAGCTTCCTAAGCTTCAGAAAAAAGATTTAGGTAACCTAGTACCAAAACGTGGTAATAAACTGGCTCCCACTGTGGCGTCGGCTTTGTTAAAGGCATCTGGTTGGCGTACGGTTGGAGAAATTCCAAATATTTCGCAAGCAGTCGTTTTGGCGCTGCCGCATACTTCCAATATTGATGGTATTTATGCTATTCCTAGCTTGTTTGCGCTAGACTTAAAGATCAGTATCATGGGCAAACATACTTTATTTAAAATACCAGTGTTTGCTCAGCTACTGCGCTGGATAGGTATTATTCCTATTGATCGTGGTAACAAAGGCTCAGTATTGCAAGCCAGTATTGATAAATTCAAGACAGGAAATCCGTTGTTTTTAGGGCTGTCACCAGAAGGGACGCGTGAGTATACTGAAAAATGGCGAACGGGCTTTTATTATTTAGCCGTTGGCGCTGGGGTGCCTATACTGCCGGTAGCAATGGACTACAAAACCAGAGAGATACATTTTATGCCGTTGGTATATCCTAGTGGCGATATTGAGGTTGATTTACCGAAAATATATGCTCATTACCGAGGTGTTGTCCCAAGATATCCTGAACGTCTATCGCAGCCACTACAGGATGTGAATAAACTGCTTGATTGATGTTTGATTAATTCATAACAACTTTCGCTGAGACAGTAGTTAATGTATTCATAATTAAAAACCCCCTCACATTAAAATGTTAGGGGGTTTTTATCTGTGGCTTATAGAGTCTGGTTAGCTTTTAAAAGCACTAACTTCTTAAAGCGCTAACTCCGCCATCGACAGGTAGGCTAATGCCAGTGATCATTGCCGCATCATCACTTGCCAAAAACAAAACAGCGTCTGTCACGTTAGCAGGTGTTGCTGTTTTTCCAAGCGGGCAGTGGGTCACAAAAGGGTTGTGACTGTTATCCGTTGTAACTAAACCAGCAACGACTGCATTGATACGTACACCCTTTGGGGCGTTTTCTAAAGCCAGTGCTTTGGTGATGCCCGTCAAGCTGTCTTGTTCCGCATTGTAGGCTTCTATACTCCAATCATTTGGCATATCCGTTAGCGTTGATACATTGACGATATTACCTTTCGTTTTTATCAGTTCTGGAATGACAGACTGGTGAATACCGACTTCAGTATCTATATTTACCATCACGTCAATACGTTCATACTTATCCAGCACATGCTTTATCAATCCTGCAATTTGGACTGGTTCATTGACATCGCTGGTTACGGTAAGGTGATTACCTGTATTTATCCATGTAGTATCCTGTGGCAGGTCTTCATAGATATACTCTAAGATGTCATGATTGATGCCGACAAGTACACAATTAGCGCCTTCTCTGGCGAGCCTAATCGCAGTTGTACGACCAATATCTGAATCTGCACCAGTGATAATAACGGCTTTATCATTAAAACGTTTCATGACATTCAATCCTTGCTATCATAAGATTATAAGTATGTATGGTAAGTCTAATCAGCATGGCTTCGAATATGGTTTCAAGCAGTTTTTATGTTATAAAGCCTGAACCATGCTGCTACCTCTTTCTTTCATCATAGCAAGTCAAAGCTCTGAAAGCGACAGGAAAGCGCTTGTGTCTGGTGGTCTTTTATTATGGCCGCGCTTACAAGTATCTACATAGGTACATATGTGGCTACTTATACCCGCGTAAATCTTTTTGTTTATGCTTTAATAAAAACCAATACCTACTGATATCTAGCTAATAATAAGAGGCTTGTATTGTGCCCGATTCTAGTATTACATCACCTGATCTGACAGCTACTAATAATGAGCTTAGCTATTATTTACAAGTAGATGCGCCAGAAATCGACTTACCCGCACCGCTTGCGCTAGATATTCCGCACACCTCTCAGCAGTGCTTTTATATATTGCCATTAGGCAAACTGCAATTGCTAGAGCTGACAATATATTTGTCCGCTGCTGCTACTAGTGATGATATCGAAGCAGCGCGTGTCTCTGCTCTCAAGTCTGCATTAGCTTGGCAGAAACATGGTTTGCAAAGAAATAAAGAAAGCGATTTTGATACCGCTGAAGTGCTCATACTCGATATCCAGCTGATAGATGAAACCTTAGCTATTGCTTGCGGTAGCGAGGAGAAAGGCGATGCTGAAAAAGCGTATGAGCAAAAAAGCGCAGCACTGCAGATGACATCCATGCCACATAGCTTCGGCGCAGGCTACTTTATGGAAGAGTTGGTATTGGATATCAACGATGACACACAGGTGCTACAGGTATTTAGTTGGCAAGACTGGCAGATGCTTGTTGCGACTGCTCAGACTCCCAGTGACATTTGGCGATTTTTGAGATATCACTTAACAGAAATAAGGCAATCATCTATTACGGGCATGTCCAGATTTGATACCGAAGACGAGCTCATCAAACGCTTTATGGGCAGTGCTGATTTATTTTCACAGGCTATCACTGTAGACAATGCATTGATTAAATATGGTATTCAGGATGAGCCAAACTCTGCTCTGGTTACGATGAGTCTTGCGCAAGAGCGTAAAAATGCGACGACGCAGATGTATCATGAACATAGGCTGCAGGCTGCAAAATTATGGTCACAGCTCAGTATGCAGATGGTTGATTTGGCAGCCACAAAGCCTATACAAGAAGAAGTGAGTGAAACAGCGAGGCTCAGATCTCAGTGGCAACAGCAGTTGTTAGACGAGTCGTTATTTTCACGTCATGAACTGGTTCGTACCCTGTATATGTATCCTAAGCAGTCGCATGCGATGAGAGAGAGTGGCTATGTGGTTCATCAGCACTCTTATGAAAGTCTGGGCCGGCACTATGTGTTGATATTCTATGGCAAGACCGCTGATGGACAACAGAGTAAAGCTGCCATTCAGCCTAATTTACAGAAGGTGGCAGGCACAAGATGTCGCCACACGCTTACCGCTAGCAGAGCTACATCATGTGATCGTATTGGGCATAGAGTTTGTATCTGATGCGGCTGACACTTATATGGATATTGATTTGTGGATTCAGCCTGTGTCTCCAATGAGTCAAAAAGAGCGTCAACTCACTAAGCAGCTACAGAGAATGCGTCAACAGCAAAGCCGTCAGACTAAAGCATCTGCTCAAAAGAGTGTTTCTCATAGGTCGCTCTCTACTAAGACGCCAATACAGCACACATTAGAAGGTATGCAGATGAATATAAAAGTGCCATCTCGTGACGATGAATAAAGAGCTATATCTGATATGAAGTCTGAAATATATCGCAAAAAAAAAGACAGCCTAGGCTGTCTTTTTATTGCGAATAGCTTACTGATTAAGACTTAGTTTAAGCCGTTATTGTCGTCACTATTTTCGACATGAGTAATATCTACAGCGTCAGTACCTATTTTATTGGTATCGACTGTGTCTGTACGCAAGTCGCTAGTCGTTGTGCTGGTAGCGGCAGGTGTATTATCACGAACTGAATCAGCGACTTTGTCTTTGGTCGTTGAGCTAGGCTCAAGCGCAGGCTTTGCTTTTGCTTCAGTTTGTTCTTTATCCATCTTATCTTGCATCTTACGTAGGAAGCGTGCTGCTGCTTCTTGACCACCAAGACCAAATGATAGAGCGAATGCAACGGCTACTGCACCCAATGTTAGACCAAATGCTAGGTTAACAATAGAATCAGCAATACCCATCGCCTTTAGACCCATGGCAAGTACTAAGCCCATGATCAGTACACGTACGATGTTTGCTAGGAACTGTGAGCCTTGTTCAGAGCGCTCAACGACACCAGCAATGATATTGGCAAGCCAAAAACCAATGAATAGGATAATCGCGCCTAAAATGATGTTGGCACCAAAAGCAATGAACATCGTGATGATGGCTGAGATAGGTTCAAAACCTAATAGATCAGCAGCTGCGATAGAGGCAAATAACATTGCGAAGAAGATAATCGCATAACCAACTAGGTCAGAGACTCTCTTATCGCCCATGGTTTCTTGTAGGCCAACTTTGGCAGGCAATTGATTGATCTGAGTGTTTTCGATCAAGCCTTTGATGATGTTAGCAATCATACGTACTACATAGAAAGTCACAACCAAGATAGCTGCTGCCATAAAGATGTTTGGCAGTGCTTCCATGATTTTATTGAGCATGTTGGTTGCAGGACGTGCGATGACTTCAATTTTTAGAGCATTCAATGCAGCGATAGTCGTTGGAATAATGACTACTAAAAATGCTAAAGAACCTGCGATATTAGGTAAGCTGTTTTGCTCACTTACGCCAGCTTTTGTAGCAAGTGACTGCACATCAAAGGTAGAAACTAAGTTGGTAACGATGCCGCGTACGACTTTGGCGATGATATAACCCACCACAAAGACCACACCAGCAATAAGAATGTTAGGGATAAAGCTAAATATTTTATCAACCATATTGCTTAGTGGTGCGAATAAACCATCAAGCTCTAATTGACCTAGAACCATCGTCAATACAACCAATAAGATGAACCAATAAACCATATCAGCAATCGTGTTACTCATAGGTTTGACGCCAGCTTGTGCGCTTAAGCGTTCATCCATTGAGGTTTTTGATAAGGCAGTGTTAAGCGCAGTACGTGCGACAGTAGCAATGACCCAACCGATGACACCAACAGCGATAGCGCCGATGAGGTTAGGAATAAATACCAGTACTTGGTTCACCATATTGGCAAACGGTGCTGAAATAGAGTTTAAGTTTAACTGGGTCAGCGCGCCTGAAATGGCAATAATAAAGATAAACCAGAAGATAACTTTAGAAATAATACCCTCTAGGTCGTAACTTTTACCCGTTGACGAGTTCATGCGCTGATTGAGATTGACCTTGGCCAATACATTGCGTACAAGCGCTGCAATACCAAGCGCGACCAGCCAACCGATGACGAAAATCAAAATGGCTC
This sequence comes from Psychrobacter fulvigenes, assembly GCF_904846155.1. Classification (NCBI taxonomy): domain Bacteria; kingdom Pseudomonadati; phylum Pseudomonadota; class Gammaproteobacteria; order Moraxellales; family Moraxellaceae; genus Psychrobacter; species Psychrobacter fulvigenes. The sequence goes on along the minus strand of NZ_CAJGZP010000001.1, from coordinate 3,284,722 downwards.
CAATGATGGAACCGATAGGTCCACCAAGGTAGCCATTGAAAGATGCAAACATTGGATTCATCTTATGCTCCTCTAAGTATCATGTGACAGTGGTGAGATATGATGTGTTCACAAAACAGCATACACATGACTATTTAAAAATAATGTTGTTGTAATTGCAATAGATCGCTCATGTAGTAAGTAAAGGTTTATAGGTAGTGCAAATATAAAATTTGCTTATGAAATAAAGGTTTATGCTCAAGAACCTACCAGTTGCTTACCACACATAACGATTTAGCTTAACTGATATAATAGTGTAGTTAAAGATAGAAAGCTTAACCTCACGCTATAATTGTGTGATAAGTTGTTATTTTAGAGATAAATATTAACAAAGACTGTACATTGAACGGATAATTTTTTCGTAATCGTGGCTCCTAAAACCAGTATTTGTTATGATGGCAACCAAATCAAACCATGAAAATGTTTTTACCACTCGTTTTTCAACTTGAGAGTATTCTATGAAAAAAATCACCACTTTAACCATCAGTGCGCTAGCCAGTGCTATGCTATTAGTGACAGGCTGTAGTACCAATAATGGCAATCAAGAAAGCGCTGCAAAAAGCGTTTCGGTTACTGAGCAAAGCTCAGCGACAGAAAAAGTAGGCTATAGCCTAGGCTTTATGATGGCAGAAGGTAATAAAGAGGCCGTACAAGACTTAAATCTTGATACTTTTGAACAAGGCTTCCGCGATGGCTATGAAGGCAAAGAGTCTGCTTTGACCCAAGAACAGATGGAAGAAGTGCTCATGACCTATCAACAAGAGCAAGAAGAGAAGTTTGTACAAGATATGCAGACCAAAGCCGAAGATAATAAAGCTAAAGGCGAAGCATTCTTAGCAGAAAACGCTAAAAAAGAAGGCGTGCAAGTCACTGATACAGGCTTACAGTATAAAGTGTTAGAAGCGGGTACTGGTAAATCACCAAAAGCGACGGACATCGTTGAAGTCAACTACGAAGGTAAGCTGATTGATGGTACGGTATTCGACAGCTCTTATGAGCGCGGTGAGCCTATCGAGTTCCCATTGAACCAAGTCATCGCAGGCTGGACAGAAGGTCTACAGTTGATGAAAGAGGGCGGTAAATACGAGTTCTATATCCCAGCAGACATCGCTTATGGCGAAGCAGGTAATGCGGGTATCGAGCCAAACAGCACGCTAATCTTTACCGTTGAGCTGCTATCAGTAAAATAAAACTGGCAGTAAAATAAAGCTGTACTAAGCGTTAATGACACACAATGAAAAAGCCCTCAGTCCAAAACTGAGGGCTTTTTTTACATAGCGTATCTGTGAATAGCTACCACTAGCTGTGACAGCTAAAGAGTTTTTTGAAAGACTTTTGAGTTACGACTGTTATCGTATTTCTCTCGGCGTGATGCAGGTAGGGCATTGGCATCGACCTCAACAAATCCATGCTCGACAAACCAGTGCGCAGTACGCGTGGTCAATACAAACAGTTTATGCAATCCGTGACTCCGTGCTTGCTGCTCTAAAAAGGCAAGCAAGTCGTTGCCGCGGCTACCGTTACGGTACTCAGAGTGTACGGCGACACAAGCGACTTCTGCGGAGTCATCGTCTAATGGATATAATGCGGCGCAGCCCAAAATCATCCCGTCACGTTCAATGACGCTATAGTTGTCAATTTCTTGCTCTAGGCGTTCTCGTGAACGTGCTACTAAGATTCCCTGCTCTTCAAGAGGGGCGAGTATTTCAGTGAGACCGACCACATCATCAATATTTGCATGGCGGATTTCTTCGTAAGGATCATGACTGATCAAGGTGCCAGAACCATCACGAGTAAACAGCTCTTCTAACAGCGCGCCGTTTTTGGCATAAGAGATAATGTGGGTACGATGAACGCCTTGACGGCAAGCATTACTGGCACAGTGCAAAAAGTAATTAATCTCACTGTTTAAGTCGCGGTCACGTAAGAAGCGATCGACTTCATTTGGAATCATTTCACGCAATAAGCGGTCACCATCATTAATACCTGCTTCTTCGCCTAATAAAATCAGCTTGTCAGCGCCAAGTGCTACTGCTGCACTAAGGGCAACATCCTCGCCCAACAAGTTAAAGACTTCACCAGTAGCTGAGTAACCCATGGAGCCTAATATGACAATATGGTCATGGAGCAAGTTGTTTTTTATAGCATCGACGTCTATTGAGCGCACTTCACCAGTCATCTGATAATCAACGCCGTCACGGATGCCATAGGGGCGTGCCGTCACAAAATTGCCAGAAATAGCATCGATACGTGAGCCGTACATAGGCGAATTGGCCAAGCCCATTGATAGCTGAGCTTCGATTTGCAGACGAATAGCGCCAACTGCTTGCAAAATAGAGGGCATGGCCTCACGCGGAGTGACGCGAATGTCTTGATGTAGCGGCGAGGTGACGCCTATTTCTTGAAGGTTTTTTTCAATCTGTGGGCGCGCACCATGTACCAGCACCAGCTTGATACCCAAGCTGTGCAACAAGGCAAAGTCATGGATAAGGGTGCTGAAATTTGGATGATTGACCGCCTCTCCACCAAACATAATCACGAATGTCTTGCCGCGATGAGTGTTAATGTAAGGTGCAGAGTTACGGAACCAATGGACGTATTCAGGGTTGATCTGTGGCATGGCGCTAGTAGTCATAGTAGGAGCAGTAGTAGTCGGAATAGTAAAAGGGAGGCGATAAAAAAAGCCTGTCGCTAAGGATTTACCATAGCAAAAAACGCCAGTATGGGCTATCTTTTATTTTAGCGATATTGATAGGGGTTTACAGAGATTTTTATATACACAACCTCAACACTGGGTTAGTGTACCACTAAAGGCTTTTTGCTATGCTAAGTGCTATTGTCTTAAGGGTAAACAGCGTTATGATATAGTCAATCAACTATTAAAGAGTGACAACCTCAACCTTATGAAGTATCACGTATACATCTACACTTGGTTGCTTTTATCCTCTTTTAAATCGAATCAGCTATAGTTGTTAGCCTTAAGCTCCTATTAATAGAAAGCCTCTTGTTTTTGAAATCATAATTTGACCAGCACCGATTTATCGGTATATCAACTAGGAATAATGAATACCATGAAAAAAAGCAACCAGTTAGCCAATCCGTTCACCGCTTGGGCCGGTCATCGTTTGTTTCACGTCGTTGCCGGTACGCTTGTCGGTGCGATGGCGGTAACGCAAGCTACAGCGATGCTACCCACGCCAGAGCCTGCGCTTGATAACGCGACTACCATGCAATCGCCTAATGATAGTGCTGCAAGTAATGGCTCAAGCGCACAAGCCATTAATACCAAAATTACGGCTTCTTTGATCAGCGTTGATGCAAATGGACAGGAGCTATTAGTACCTGTTACTGATAAGACGCGCCTGCAATCGGGCAATGTCTTAGAATATCAAGGGTTTTTTACCAACACCAACCCTGATCGAGTACGCAAGATGACGGTCACTTTGACCATCCCTGAGCAGGTTGAGCTGCTGCGCGCTGTGTCTCCTGACTTTCCCTATGGTAGTGTCGATGGCAATACCTTTGCGCGGATGCCATTACGTACGCGAGTGGACAACCAGCTGCAAGAAGTTGATCTAAAGCATTACACAGCGGTACGTTGGGATCTAGAAGGCGTGGGTCTAAATGATACGGTAGTGGTTAAATACCGTGCAAAAGTGAAATAATACCAACCCCCCAAAATGCGATTAACATTGTCAAACTTGCTAAGCCTACTAGGTGTAGTACTTGCGCAAGTTTTCCGCGTTGCTCTCGTTTTTGGAAATGGTATAACACTCATACTGGATAGTTAAGTAATATAAAAAAAGCACTGCAATTGATGATTGTGGTGCTTTTTTTAGCACGATTTAGGATGTGCGAGAGTTGGTTGTATAGTTAATACACTTTAGAAATGACATAGCGCTACTGGAATGAATTTTGCGCAGCCTCTGGGAACGCAGCACGCAAGTAAAATTTATACCAGTAGCGCATCTCAATCTATAACAGTTTTATTTTCAATTGATTATAGACGCTGTATAGACGTTGTCAAAGTGTGGCGTATTTACTGTTAGATTTTTCTTTAATCAGCTGCTTAATAGCGTTAATTTGTGGGGCAGTGGCTTGCGAGCCAGCGGAGATAAGTATGCTACTCTGACTGGTGTCTATTGAGCTGATGTGAGCGACATCGGGAGTAATGACAATATCAGCACGCTCCCGCTCATGACGCATGGATGAGCTGTGGTTGGTGGCTGCAAGAGTGGCGTTAGAGGCTAGGTTGTTTTCAAGCAATGCCCAAAAGCTACTTAATGAGGTAATAGCAGGCAAGATATTGTTGGTCTTGCTCTTTGTGCTTGGTGAAGGCGCAGTCACGTCGACAGCAATGACAATATCCGCACCTAAGTCACGAGCGCTATCGACAGGGACTAGGCTGACCACACCGCCATCAATATATTTTTTGCCCACTTTTTCAGGAATGCGCGGCGCGATGAAAATATTAGGCACGCTAGATGACGCTTGTACCGCAAGCCCTGCATTACCAGTGGTAAAAACCGCCTTTTTTAACGTCTGCTTCTCTGCCGCGACCGCTGCAAAGCGCATCGGAAAGTCTTCTATTGCGCGTCCACCGACTTTTGCGTTAATGAAGTTTTTGAGTTTGATACCTTCGATAAAGCCTTGGTTGGAGAAGACAAAGTCTGTCAACTCGCTATCAGGGGTGTTCAATGCTAATTGTTCAAGCTGCTGTGGATTGTAACCACTGGCGTATAGGCTGCCGACTAAACTACCGACGCTAGTGCCAACGACCAAAGTTGGCTTAATGCCATTTTCTTCTAACGTCTTAATGACACCAACATGAGCAAAGCCTTTGGCGCCGCCGCCGCCCAATACCAAGGCCACACTAGGTGTTTCTATCACAGGCTTTGGCGCTGCTGGGGTCAGAGTGCTACAAGCGCTAATACACAGCCCCAATGTGCTTAGCAGGCTAATACGTAGTCGTGCAAAATTATGATGATATTTGTAGACAGAGACAGAAGCGGACATAAAAAGACCTTATAAAATCGCCATAAGCTAGCATCAGTGCCATGGAAGCTAGCATCAGTGCCATGGTCGAATAATCAAAAAAACCTGATAAATAGCTTAGCATAATCAATGGTGTTGTCAGTTATAATGATATAAGTTCACTATTTTCATAGTTTGTTGATTATTATACTGTTTGGATATGGTTTAATGATTAGGCTTTAAGAAAAACAACTAACTATAAAGTATTCAACCATACAGAATTTAAAAATAATATCGTTAGGATCTTTGATGCCAATATCGGTTAACCAAACTTCAACCACTTTTTCAGCGCCTTTAGCAGATCATTTGCGCTCTGAGCTGCCAGTTTCGGCACTCGATATGCCAGTGACGGCGCTAGCGGGTGTCGGACCAAAAGTCGCAGAGCAGTTGGCACAATTAAATATCAAACGAATATTTGATTTGCTGCTGCATTTGCCACGTGATTACGAAGATCGTAGCCGACTGGTATCGATAGCCGATGTCGGTCATGGGCAAGCCGCGTTAATCACTGGGCGGATAGTACACGTCGATACCAAGCGCAGCGGTATGACAGTGATTGTCGATGATGATACTGGCACGATCTCATTGCGCTTCTTCAAGGTGTATCGTGGTCTTGCGCAGACCATGAATCTGGGTACACGGCTACAGTTGTTTGGCGAGGTAAAAGTCAGCCGTTACGGTAAGCAGATGCATCATCCTGAATATCAAATTATCACTGATAATACAGTTATGACTGATACGGGTCTGCAGCCAATCTATCCGAGCGTCAAAGGCTTGCACCAGAATAAGCTACGCACCTTGATTAAATTGGCATTGCAAACCGTCCGCAGTCAAGGTCTGCCGATGACACTATTTACGCCAGAGGATTTTGCTGTAGTAGCGGACTTGCCATTGGCACCGTTTGAGCCGACTGCATCATTGGTAGCAGAGCCAGAATATTCGGAAGATATATTCTCAACTCTGGCGCGTAGTGTACCTGACAACACGATTGGTCATAGTGTCAATAAAGCCAGTAGCACTGCATACAATACAAGCAGTGAGGCAAACCATAATATCAATACAGTCGCTGCGAAAACGGCCAATAATAATGTCTATAACTTGACGATATTTGAAGCCTTAGTATTACTGCATACACCACCTACTTATACCGATGCTGGACAGCAATATAAACTACTCACTCAATTAAGCGCCCGTACGCATGCTGCCTGTCAGCGTCTTATCATCGAAGAGTTGACCGCGCATCAGCTCAGTCTGTTATATCGCCGTCAGCAATTACATCAGCATAAAGCGCCCAAATGTGCCACCCAAAGTCCATTGGCTGATAAGCTATTTTCGGCATTGCCTTTTGACCTCACGGGTGCACAAAAAAGAGTGATGAAAGATATTACGGCTGATATGGCGACTTCTATCCCAATGCTAAGACTAGTGCAAGGCGATGTGGGCACAGGTAAGACTCTAGTCGCAGCAGGCGCAGCGGGCTATGCGCTTGATAGTGGCTGGCAAGTAGCCGTTATGGCACCGACTGAGATACTAGCCGAGCAGCATTTATTAAACTTTAAGCAGTGGTTTGAGCCATTGGGTATTGGTGTGGGCTGGCTGGCAGGTAAGCAAACGGCAAAGCAGCGCCGCGAAGCGTTAGAGGCCGTGAGTGAGAATACGGTGCAAGTGGTCGTCGGTACTCATGCGCTGTTTCAGGAGCAAGTGCAGTTTGCCAAGTTAGGACTGGTCATCATTGATGAGCAACATCGGTTTGGCGTTGAGCAGCGCATGGCTTTGACCAATAAAGGCGTGGCCAATAGTACGCCGCATCAGCTGATCATGACTGCGACCCCGATTCCGCGTACGCTAGCGATGAGTGTTTACGGCGATATGGATACCTCTATCATTGACGAGTTGCCACCAGGACGGACGCCAATTACTACGGTGACAATTGATCGCAACCGCCGTGATGAAGTGATAGAACGCATTGCGATCAATTGTGAGGCGGGTAGGCAGGCGTATTGGGTTTGTTCGCTAGTAGAAGAGTCGAGCGTACTCGATGCGCAAGCCGCTGAGGCCACTTATGAAGACTTAAATGAGCGTTTGGATATTCGCATTGGGCTGGTACATGGCAAGATGAAGTCCGCTGATAAGCAAGCCATCATGTTGGAGTTCAAAGCGGGTAATCTTGATTTGTTGATTGCGACAACGGTCATAGAAGTCGGAGTTGATGTACCAAACGCATCATTAATGGTCATCGAAAATGCTGAACGCTTGGGTCTGTCGCAGTTACATCAGTTGCGTGGGCGCGTTGGTCGCGGCTCGACCAAAAGCTATTGTGTATTGTTATACCAAAAGCCGTTGTCGGAAACTGGCACTGAGCGTTTAAATGTATTACGCGATAGCACCGATGGTTTCGTCATTGCCCAAAAAGACTTAGAGCTGCGTGGTCCAGGTGAATTACTTGGCAAACGGCAAACGGGTAATGTGGGCTATTATTTGGCTGATCTCATTCGTGATGAAGAGCTGTTTGCCATTGCGCAGCGTTTGGCGAAGCATTTAATTGCAGACCCCACGCGTAAAGCCGATGTCAGCCAACTGATACATCGCTGGATGCCTGAGGCCAGTCGCTATACCAATGCTTAAAAGAGAGTGAGGTAAATAAAAAAGAGGACAGCAAGTGCCATCCTCTTTTTTGTCTAGAAATAGGTATCTTCAAAGAAAGGTTCAGAAGAAAATCTTATTTATCTTTCTTTTCGCTCTTGGTTTTTTTCTCAGGCTTTTCTTTTTTTGCCTTTTTTAGCTCTTTCTTAAGGTCTTTAAGCTTTTTCTTTTGCTTATCAATCTTTGCTTCAGTGTCTTTGATATCTTTTTTAAGGTCTTTTACTTTCTCTTTATTAGCCATGATGGACTCCTTGATTTATGATTTAAAGTGCTGGGTATTCAGCGTCTTAACATCAGTATAGAATCAAAGCTACTTGACTTAATAATGATATTACCATGATTATGTCATGGATTTAATAACGTTATTAATAAATACTAGCAGATTGTTAGCAGAACACAAGATTTTACTGTAGGGCGTATGTAAAATGAATGACAGCTATCCATATCTACTGTCTCAAGCCGCTCACTTCTACTCTCATCATTTAATTAATGACAAGCCCGAAACGCACGCCCTTATTTAGATAAACAGGAGTAGATCATGACCGTCAACGACCAAACGATGTATGAAGACAAATCTTTTTGGTTAAAAGATTATGGTCAGTACGATCCTAATCCTGCGCTTACAACTGACATAACGGCTGATGTGTGTATTATCGGTGGTGGTTTTAGTGGTCTGAGTACGGCTTATGAGTTTAAGAAAATCAATCCTAATGCGACGGTCGTTGTCATCGAAGCGGCGATAATCGGCTACGGTGCTAGTGGACGCAACGGTGGCTTTAGTATGAAGCTATTCGGTCTCGAGCCTGAGACAACAGTGCTGCGATGGGGTGAGCAAAAAACCATCCAAGCGCATCAATATATGCTGAAAGCGGTAGATCATGTACAGCAACTGGTGCAAGAGCATGACCTTCAATCTGATTATCAGCATACTGGTATGTTTCGAGTCGCCTATTCTGATAGGCAAGCCAAAAGACTGAGCAAGACCTATGAGTTGTTTCAAAAGTTAGGTCTAGATAGCGATATGTCATGGTGCAAAAAAGAGGCGCTGGCTCAAGAATTTAAAACCGATAAGTTCCTCGCAGGCATGTATGAAACACAGACGGGTCTACTAAACCCTTGCAAACAGGTGCGAGAATTAAAAAGAATCTGTTTGCAGATAGGCGTCGATATCTATGAAACGACACCTGCCACAGACATCCAAGAATCCAGAAGCATCAAAGTAACGACACCCAAGGGCAGTATCACCAGTGAAAAGCTGGTCATTGGTACCAATGGCTATTCACGCAACGTGCCTGGAGTCAGCCTAAAAAACCAGTAACTTCCTGTTTGGACGTATCAAGTGGTCACGGAACCTCTGACTCAAGAGCAATGGGACTCTATTGGCTGGCATAAGAGACAAGCGTTTGAAGACAATAGGCAACTGGTGCATTATTTTAGGCCGACAGCAGATGGACGCATCACGATGGGAGGCGGGCGCGTCGATGCGGCTTATGGCAAGAATATGGATAAAGATAGCAATCCAAAAGCGTGGCAGCACTGTGAAGATCATCTTAAGTGGATTTATCCGCAATTACAGGAGGTCAAAATCGCTTATAAATGGGGCGGTCCGACTTCAGTTAACTTAGATATGACCCCAGAGATTGGCTATCTAAACTCTGACAAGATCATTTATACCTGCGGCTGTATAGGTCATGGCGTCTCTTTAACTCACTTAAATGGTAAGTTAATCGCGCAATTACTCAGTGAGCAAAATAGTGATCTGACTGACTTTTGGATCGTCAATAGAAAAGCGATTCGTCTGCCAGGGGATGTATTAAGCTGGTGTAGTGCAAAGGCGTTGACTGGGGCATTGACCTTAGTAGACAAATTTGAAGAGCGTGGTTTATAGGGTATCTGCTTGGAAATGGCGGCCTGATAAATGGCTACTTGATAAATGATGATCTGCAAATTTTAGAGGGGCAGCAGAACCTACCTATGATTCATTGGTACTCACAACCTTCTACATTCACAACCCTTTGCATTCAAATAGTTTGACCGATACAGGCCACCTTTTCAGAGTAACTAATGATTGACCGCTCGTTGCGATACTATAAAATACTAAAAAGAATAATAATATCGATTGGTTTTTTTGCCAGTCTAGTTGTAACCACTTCCAACCCTTAAAGAATAAAATTTTTATTAATGCGCGTATTTACAGAGACTGACTATGAGTGACTTTCAAGACCCTAACGATAAGCAAGCGGTTCAGCCGCCTATGCCGCCAGAGCCGATACCTGAGTCTGAACTGCCACCTTATCGTCAGACAGAGGTGCCTGCTAGTCAGCCATCGTCAAAGTTTCCTGTATGGTTTTTACCAGCATTGGCAGCGGTGCTGGTGATTGGTGTATTGCTAGGCAGATATTGGGGTGGAAGTACGGATGCTGAGGTAAAAGCAGTATCTTCGGGTGCACAGAGTAATAATGTAGCTACGGATAGCACTGCTAGCGAGCAAGCCGTATTGTCAGTTGAGACAGTCATGCCTAGCCAAGAGAGTATCGGCAACATGCTAACGGCGGATGGGACAATCAGTGCCAAAGACACCGCGAATGTCAGTGCCAAAGTCAATGGGGTTGCCATTGAGCGCATCTTGGTTGAAGAGGGCGATCGGGTCAAAGCGGGTCAAGTACTAGCGGTATTTGATACGGATGCTATGGAGCAGCAAGTGGTACAAGCACAAGCAGACGTGGCAGAAGCTGAGGCCACACTTGCCAATGCCAGTGCTGATGCGGCACGTGTACTGCCGCTACTCGATATCGACGCTATCAGCAAACAAGAAGCTGATCGTTATCGCACCTCAGAGCTGCGTGCTAGAGCCTCGCTACAAGCGTCAAAAGCTCGCTTGAGCAATCAGCAGCTAAATCTTGAAAACGCCAAAGTTGTCGCGCCAGTCAGTGGGATTATCAGTGACAAGATGGTTGAGGTCGGTATGGTTTCGGGCGGTGAGCCACTATTTACCATTATTAAGAACGGTGTTTTGGAATGGCGTGCAGATATCGATCCCAAACTCATCGGTGACGTGACTATAGGTACGCCAGTGCAGGTCAGCTTACCAAGAGATCAATCAGTGATGGGACAAGTAAGCCGCATCGCGCCAACCGCAGATAACAATCGCCAAATCACTATTTATGTGAGCTTAGCTGCCAATCCAGCGGTACGTGCTGGCATGTATCAAACGGGCGAGTTTATGCTGGGCAGCGCAAGCATGCAAACGGTGCCCAATAGCGCCATCGTCAGTAATGATGGTTATGATTATTTGATGCTAGTGACAGACGTGAAAACACAAAATGCTAAAACGCTTGGGCGTATCCAGCAGCAGCGCGTGACGTTGGGAGAGCGCATCGGTGACAGCGTGGCGCTTACTGAGCCATTACCTGCTGACAGTAGACTGGTCAAGCAAGGCGGCAGCTTTTTGAATGATGGCGATTTGGTGCGGATTGTTGATGGACTCAATGAAAATGTCAACACAGCAACCAATACAGCGCAGGCGCAATCATGAATTTTAATGTGTCGTCTTATTCGATTAGGAACCCATTGGTCGCGATTTTACTGTTTGTGCTGTTGACGATGGGCGGTGTGTACGGTTTTTTGCAAATGAAGGTGCAGCAGTTTCCTGACATTGATTTGCCTGCGGTGGTGGTCACAGTGACCTTACCAGGTGCAGCACCTGCCCAGCTTGAAAACGACGTTGCCAAAAAGATTGAAAACCAGCTCACCAGTATCAACGGTATCAAGCATATTCGCAGTAGCCTACAGACAGGCGTAGCGACTATATCGACTGAATTTATATTGGATAAAGACATTCAAGAAGCGGTTGATGATGTGCGCTCAGCCGTCGGCGAGGTGCGTGGAGACTTGCCAGCAGCGGTTAATGAGCCCATCATTACCAAGGTCTCAACCTCAGGATTTCCTATCGTTACCTATACGGTCTCGGCTGATAATATGAGTGTTGAGGACTTATCATGGTTCGTCGATGACACCATTACCAAGCGTTTATCTGATATCCAAGGTGTTGGCTCAATCAGCCGAATCGGTGGTCTTGAGCGTGAGATTACTGTCGCAGCCGACCCCATTGCCTTAAGTGGCTTGCAGTTTTCTATTATTCAGCTGTCGCAGCAGATCGCAGGCATTCAGCAAGACAGCTCAGGCGGAGAAGCTGAAGTCGGCAAGACCACGCAAACCATCCGTGTACTAGGAGCAGTTGAGCGTGCCGATGAGCTGAATGAATTGCAGATTGCCGTACCGACTGGTGGCACGCAAGCGCTAGGGCGTATGGCCGAAGTGACAGATGGTCCTGCTGATATAAGCTCTGTTGCCAAGCTCGATGGGCAAACCGTTGTGGCTTTTGATATCACCCGCTCGCGCGGTGCCAGTGAAGTTGAAGTAATGGTGCGTACCGATGAGGCGCTCGCACAGCTGAGTGCAGATATGGGCAATATCACTATCAATAAAGCCTACGATAGAGCCACGCCAGTCGCCGATGACTATCAAGCGTCACTGCGTATGCTGATTGAAGGCGGTATTTTAGCTGTCGTGGTAGTTTTCTTATTTTTACGCAATATTCGCGCGACCATTGTGACTGCTGTGGCGCTGCCATTATCAATTATTCCTACCTTTTTGGGGATGTATCTGTTTGACTTCAGTCTCAATATTATCTCGTTATTGGCCTTGTCTTTAGTCATTGGGGTACTGGTCGATGATGCCATCGTTGAAGTCGAAAACATCATGCGCCATCTGCGTATGGGAAAAACGCCGTACGAGGCGGCAATGGAGGCAGCGGAAGAGATTGGGTTAGCGGTTGTTGCGACTACCTTTACCTTGATTGCAGTGTTTTTGCCCACGGCCTTTATGGGCGGTATCGTTGGACAGTTCTTTCGGCAGTTTGGCTGGACGGCTGCTTTGGCGATATTTGCCTCATTGATGGTCGCGCGTCTGATTACGCCCATGATGGCAGCCTATGTGTTGCGCCCTGAAAAAAAGCAAGTTGAAAAACAAAGCAAGGTTATGTCGTGGTATCTCAAAGTCGTATCATGGACGCTGCATAAGCGTTGGTTGACGATGGCGGCAACGGTGGCGTTGTTTATAGCATCACTTGCATTGGTGAAGCTGCTACCGACTGCCTTTATTCCTGATGACGATGTGAATCAGACACGAGTCGCGGTTGAGCTGACACCTGATGTTGAGCTTGAAGATACCGAGCGCGTAGTCGCACTAGCAGATGCGCGAATCTCAGAAATGCCAGAAGTTGAGAGTACTTTTACCACGGTAGGGCAAGCGCAAGCGGCTATGGGGCCGAACGCTAGCGGTAGTGGTAATATGGCAAAAAATATCGGTAGCTTAGATATTGTGCTGACACCAAGAGCCGAGCGCGCCTCCAAGCAGGACATAGAAAAACGCATTAGCGCCATATTGTCAGAAATACCGGGCGCGCGCTTTACCATTGGTCTCGCAGTTGGCGGTGAGACTGGATATAACTTCTCCTTGACCAGTACCAGTCCACAAGTGCTAGAGCAGACTGTGCAACAGATTATGACAGACATACGCGCATTGCCTGGCGTTGGCGCAGTCACCAGTGATCGTAGCCTACCGCGGCAAGAACTGACAGTCACTCCTGATCGGTTAGCCATGGCAGACAAAGGTGTCACCACCCAAGACATCGCTGCTACTTTACGTATCGCCACAGTGGGTGATTATGAGCAGCGCTTATCTAAGCTGAATTTAGACACGCGGCAGATTCCGATTGTGGTGCGCTTGCCTGATATTGCCAAGCAAAACGTCAGTCAGTTAGAAGGCTTGTATGTTCCTAGTGCGCGACCTGCAGGACAAGGAGTACGTGTCGGTGAGGTGGCAGACCTAAGCTTTGGTACAGGTCCTGCCCAAATCAGCCGACTAGATCGCGAGCGGGCGATTAGTATCACTGTACAGCCTGAAGATGGAGAGCTTGGCGACTTGGTACAGGCAGTCAAAAACACCCCGACCATGCAGAATTTGCCGACTTCGATTACGGTGATTGACCAAGGTCAGGCAGAGAATATGGCTGAGCTATTTAGTGGCTTTGTCATCGCCATGTCGGTGGGTATCGTTTGTATCTTAGGCGTGCTGATTCTATTATTCGGGCGTTTATTGCAGCCCTTCACGATTCTGATGGCATTGCCGCTATCGATAGGCGGGGCGTTTGTGGGACTGGTCATTACGGGCAGCAGCTTATCGATGCCGTCGATGATTGGCTTTATTATGCTGATGGGTATCGCCACCAAAAACTCTATCTTGCTGGTGGATTATGCACTGATAGCCCAGCGCCGTGGCCTTGAGCGTTTTGAGGCAATCATTGATGCCTGCCGCAAGCGTGCACGTCCTATCATTATGACGAGTATCGCGATGGGTGCTGGCATGTTGCCATTGATATTTGGTTGGGGTGAGGCTGATCCTACCTTCCGCCGGCCGATGGCAGCGGCTGTCCTCGGCGGGCTAGTGACCTCTACTTTATTAAGCTTGGTGGTGATTCCAGTTGTTTATACTCTCATGGATGACCTGTCGGCTTGGTTTGCTAAGTGGCTGATCCCGCATGGTAAAGATGAAGACAGTCCAACTGTTGATGAGCTATAGTGGATTGACGATATAAATAGTAAGTCAGCAGTACGGGTGTATTTGAAGCTGATGTTATGACAAGTAATATGATCGCTAAATGCCATTAAGCATTACCCACAAAGGAATATAATCATGAGTCAGCTTTCATTTTCGCAACTAGTGCCTTCTTATCGTAAGTCTCTGGGCGCCTTGCTATTATCTATGTGCGCTATGATGAGCAGTCATGCGGCTACCTACCACATTGACCCCACCCATGCTAACGTGCGCTTCGCCATTGATCACTTTAATACCTCTACCAATACGGGCGGATTTTATAACATCACAGGGCAAATAGAGTATGATCCAAAAGCACAGACAGGTGACGTTTCATTAGTCATTCCAATGAATTCTATCAATACAGGAAATAAAGCTTTTGATTTGACCTTAAAAAGCCCGGACTTCTTTGATGTAGAACAGTTCCCATTGGCTTACTTTCAATCAACTAAGTGGCACTTTGGCGATGCAAAATCAGGCTCGCAAGTCACAAAAGTTGATGGCAATTTAACTCTAAATGGTGAGACACATCCCGTCAGTCTCACGGCTACCAAATTTAATTGTTACTTTAATATTATGCTGAAAAAGCCAGTCTGCGGTGGCGACTTCACCACCACGATAGATCGTACGCAGTGGGGGATTAGCAAATATACTTTACTTGGCATCACCAAAGATGTCAGCTTAGATATCCAGATTGAAGCGGCGAAGCAGTAGATCGAGGCACAAGTTAAGCTTACCGATGCATCGGGTTTGATGGTTAAGTTAAGTTTTTTAAACATAAAAACCCCTGCTATTAGTTTAACAATAGCAGGGGTTGTTTTTATGTCCAATATGATGAGGCTTTATTACTCGCACACATTGTCATTTTCCACGAACGATAAACCTATTCGACCGTGACGCTCTTTGCCAAGTTACGCGGCTGGTCAACGTCTGTGCCACGCATGACTGCTACATGATAGGATAATAGCTGTATGGGCACACTATATAGAATAGGGGCTAGCGTTTCGCAGACCTCAGGGACATACACTATGTGCAAGCGATCTTCTTCAACCATTTGACTGGCATCACTAGCGAATACGAACAGCTCACCATGACGGGCATGAACTTCTTGCATATTGGCTTTGAGCTTATCGAACATGCTGTCCTTGGGTGCAAGAACGACGATGGGCATGTCCTTGTCAACCAATGCTAACGGGCCATGCTTAAGCTCGCCTGCTGCGTAGCCTTCTGCATGAATGTAAGAGACTTCTTTAAGTTTAAGTGCACCTTCTAGAGCGATTGGAAATTGCAAACCGCGACCTAGGAATAAGCAACTGGTCTTGTGCTCAAAGCTTTCGCTCATCGCCTTAATAGGAGCATCAAGTTTTAAACTGGCATTCAGCTGGCCAGGTAGCTTTTGTAGGTTCTCTAACAAGTATGCCAAACGCTCATCATCGATACGTTGTTGTACGACGCCCACTTTCAGTAATAACAGCATGAGTGCGACTAACTGAGTGGTAAAGGCTTTGGTAGATGCCACACCAATCTCAGGGCCTGCAAGCGTTGGTATAGATACATCTGTTTCGCGCACTAAGGATGAGGTTGGCACGTTACATATTGCTAATGTCACTAGCCCTGTTGGCTTATTTCGTTGAATCTCACGCAGCGCAGAGAGGGTATCAGCCGTCTCGCCAGACTGTGAGATACAAATCACTAGCGAGTTATCAACGACAACGGGATTACGATAGCGAAATTCATTAGCGATTTCAACTGAACACGGCAGGCGCGTCAGACTTTCAAACCAATATTTGGCGACCAGACCAGCATGATAGCTGGTACCACATGCGATGACTTGTATATGACGAATGCTTGCAAGCTGGGCTTCATGGCGATGCAAAAATTCAGCACGTAATTTAGGCGACTTTGAGGTTGCGCCGCTATCGATAGCCATCTCGATAGTACGAGCGACCGCATCAGGCTGCTCATAAATCTCTTTGAGCATATAATGCTTAAACTCACCTTTGTCAGCACTGAACTGCGCAGCATCAATCTCATTGATAGCGCGATTTACCTCGACACCGTCGGCATAAACCTGAATACTATCGCGGGTTATCTTGGCAATGTCACCTTCTTCTAGATACATAAAGCGATTGGTCACTGGCAATAGCGCCAACTGATCTGAGGCAATAAAGTTCTCACCAATACCCACACCAATGACCAAAGGAGAGCCTAAACGAACAGTAATCAATTCTTCTGGGCTATCAATATGGATAATTCCAAGGGCGAATGCACCATGTAACAATGGAGTGACGGCACGTACGGCTTCTAGCAGGTCAGACTTGTCTTTATAGATATCATGGATCAGATGCGCGACTACTTCAGTGTCGGTCTGTGAGGTAAACTCATAGCCTTTTGCGACCAAATCTTCCTTGAGCTCAGCATAGTTTTCGACAATGCCATTATGTACGACGGCGATTTTACCTGAGACGTGCGGATGAGCGTTGCGCTGTGCAGGCTCACCATGGGTCGCCCAGCGTGTATGGGCAATACCGATATGGCCGTTAAAGTTTTCTGGATCGTTAGCGACGGCATCAACCAATTCTTGTACTTTACCCACTTGGCGCTCACGGCGCAGTTCACCATCACGAATGACAGTCAAACCAGCGGAATCATAACCGCGGTATTCGAGGCGCTTTAAGCCTTCAAGTAAGATATTAGCGATATTACGCTCAGCAACTGCGCCTACAATTCCGCACATAGTTATTCCTTAAATTTGGTTTTTAATGTATCTTTTAATGTATCAATGCTTCGATGTCTGTTTAATAAGTAACAAAAATGAGATGAAGCAGCACCACAAAATTTGCCGCACTGCTTCTATTTATTCAAACACTATTGGTAACGATCTGACTATTTTGAGTTTTTGGTCGGACGCTGGAAATCTGCTTTTTGTACTTGACGAGCACGGCCCAGAGCCAACGCATTATTATCAACGTCATTGGTAATCACAGAGCCTGCGGCTACTGTGGCAGCGTCACCGATCGTTACTGGTGCAACTAGGCTAGAGTTAGAGCCGACAAACACATTGTCTTTAATAACTGTTTGCGATTTATTTGCCCCGTCATAATTACAGGTAATGACGCCTGCACCGATATTGACATTGGTGCCTACGGTTGAATCGCCAACATAGCTTAGATGATTGACCTTGCTGCCATGACCGATGGTTGATTTCTTAATTTCTACAAAATTACCTACTTTGGTATTATCAGATAATATGGTCTCAGGGCGCAAATGCGCAAAAGGACCAATATCAACCCCAGCACCGACTTCAGCGCGATCAATCACACAGTAGGGTTTAATATGGCAAGCATTGCCAATCTGGGCATTTTTGATCACGCAGCCCGCTTCGATATAGACATTGTCACCTAAGGTGCAGTCGCCTTCAAATACCACACCGACATCTATAAACACGTCCTGACCTGCGGTCAACGTACCACGAATATCGACGCGAGTAGGGTCGGCAAACTGAACGCCCGCTTCTTGTAAATCGGCGACTAACTTACTTTGCCAAGTGCGCTCTAAACTTGCCAGCTGTTGGCGGTTATTAACGCCTTCAATCTCAAAGGCATGCTCAGGTTCAATGGCAGCAATGCTAACACCGTCAGCGACTGCCAATTTGACGATATCAGTCAGATAGTATTCTTGCTGTGCATTATCATTTGATAGCTTTGGCAAGTATTTATGTAATAAGGCATTATCGACGCAATAAATACCACTATTAATCTCTTGAATTTGCTGCTCATCGGCACTGGCATCTTTTTGCTCGACGATTGCTTGGACATTACCTGCAGCATCACGTTTGATACGGCCAAGTCCAAACGGATTATCCACCGTTAGTGTCAGCATTGACATGCCATCAGTATTGGCGGTCTGTAGCGTGGCTAAGGTCTGACGGCTGACTAATGGCACATCACCGTATAAAATAAGACTTTGCCCGTCTTTTGGAAGTTGCTCTAGGGTGACTTTGACGGCATGCCCCGTTCCTAGCTGTTCAGTCTGTGCAACCCACGTAATCGGTAGATGCGCATACTGGCTATTCATTGCTGTTTGTACTTGCTCACCGCCGAAGCCATGTACCACAATGGTTTTCGCTACGGTCAAGTTGTCACAAGTGTCTAGCACGTGACCGAGTAAAGGTTTGCCTGCTAATGTTTGTAAGACTTTTGGCTTAGCAGACTGCATACGCGTGCCTTTTCCGGCAGCAAGAATAATTACAGAAAGGGAAGATGTCATAAAAGCCCTATGTTAAATGTAACAAATATAATTTTATTATAGCGCAAATGTCGGGAAAGTCCATATTCTTTTAGGTGAATATTTACTGACCTTACAATTATCGCCTTAAGATAGCTTGATCAAAACGCAGTTATTTAGAGCAGTATACCTAGCATGATGACAAGCCATACGGCCGCTGCCATAACTCCAGCGATGATATCATCGAGCATAATACCCAGACCGCCTGCGACTCTCTTGTCGACCCAACCAATCGGTGGTGGCTTAATAATGTCAAAAAACCGGAACAGTATAAAGGCGAGGATAAGCGCAATGATAGACAAACTTTGTGAAATATCTTGCCAAAAGGTGTCTGTCGTCACACTCATATAAGAAAATGGTAACAAGGTAATCCAGATACCCGCCCACTCATCCCAGACGATATGTGGGTCATCATGGGTTTGCATCAACTCGGAAGTGCGACCGCATATCCAGATGCCAATGAGGCAGGATAAGAGAGTGATGATTAAAAAAGGTACAAAACCTAAGCTCATCAGCGGTATGGCGACGATGAATCCACCAACAGTGCCCCAAGTGCCAGGTGCACGGCGGGGCAAGCCACTGCCCAAACCAATACCTAGCCAATACACCACACGATCAAGCATACTGGCATTTGCTGGTAGAGGCGGGCAGTCATTAGCTTTACGGATATCGGGCTTAGATAAGTCATGGTCAGTCATGGGCTAGCCTGCAAAATGTTGGTAACCAGTAAGATTTGGCCATGTGGAAAATGGCGCTGGATGAGATACTGTTACTCGCTGTCCTTGATACCATAATTCAGGAAGCAAGGTTTTGGAGATATTGGCAGCAGTAACTGTATTGCTTACTGGACTGTTTGCAAAATCACTGTTTGTTAGGTTGCTTGCTGGCGCAATGACTTCACCGATACAGGTGACAGGAGTATTGCTGCTATTAATAGGGAGCTCAATATCAGCAGGCAAGGTAAATGCTAGCTCGTAATCATCACCGCCAGCCAATTGACATAATAAGCGCTCTGCTAAATCAACGCTTGCGAGTGCTTTGCTGCTAGGTAGATGCTCAAGACTAATTTGCATACCAACGCTGCTTTGTTGACAGATATGTCCAAGGTCTTGATAGAGACCATCAGAGATATCTATCATCGCAGTTGCGCCAATCTCTGCCAACGCTGCACCTAGTGCAATACGCGGGGTCGGCGTGTGTAGGCGGTGTGCTAGCTCTTTACCGATAGCATTATCAGGATGTTGCAACGCATAACTAGCATCACCCAATGTGCCTGATACATAGACTTTGTCACCGACTTGTGCTCCTGAACGGTAGACTGCTGGGGTGTCTGCGGCCAATATTCCTTGAGCGCTGATGCTGAGCACCAAGGTATCATTGCGGGTGGTATCACCGCCGATAAGCGTCACGCCAAACAGTTGGCAGGTGTGAAATATGCCTTTGGAAAATTCTGTGAGCCATTGTTTATGGGCAAGACGTTCAGGTAATGCTAACGCCAACAGAATACTGTGCGGCGTCGCACCCATCGCGGCAAGGTCTGAGACATTGACCGCTACGGCTTTATAACCAATTGAAAATGCCAGTTTATGGACTTCATCCCAATCGGCACTAAAGTGTCGACCTTGAACCAAGGTATCAATACAGCTGACCAAGCGTGAACCTGCAGGCAGGTTTATCACTGCTGCATCATCACCAATGCTCTTTTCAATACCAGCAGCTGGAGAATGCTCGGCTTGTAATTGTAAGAATACTTGCTCAATCAGCTCAAATTCATTCATGATTAGTCTTGGCTTTTGCTATCAGTGTTAGGAGCATCGGCACCGACTTTGTTGGCGCGGTCGCGTTTAACGTTAGTCTTATTGGCACTAATACGTGGCTTCGCTGGCTTACTGTCTGCAGCTGCAGTCTCTTCTTTGGCAAGGCCTTTTTCTTTTATGGCTTCTGCTGACTTGGCCGCTGCTTTTTGTGAGGTGCGTAGATTGGCCTTAGTATCGGCTTGTACTTCCGCATCACGTAGCTCAACAGCCATTCTGTCAAGCACAGCGTTAATCAGCTTATGAGCGTCTGTCGCACCGAAGTGATTATTCAGCTTCATGGCTTCATCAAGTACTACTTTATAAGGAATCTCAAGACGGTTTTGTAGCTCATAAGCACCAATCAGTAAGATGGCGTGCTCAACGGTATCGAGCTTATCGATTTCGCGATCCAAATGTTGGCTGATCAGAGCATCTAGCGCTTCGATCTGCTCTGGGATATCACGCATCATTTCGTGATAGTAGCCGATGTGTACGGTATGCATGGCATTGGTTGCACGGGTACGCGCGGCGATATCATGTGGTGCATTGGCCTTCCAGCCTAGCTTGCCGTCTTTGTCAAAACGATGATCCGTAACAAGCCATTCGTATAGGCCTTGCATCGCAAAGCGTCTTGCTTTACGCACAGCGGTGTGACTGGTCTTATAAGAAGACTCACTCATCTCGAAGTTTTGTTGTTCCGCACCGTTACTGGCCTGATCTGTAGTGGCAGTATTACTTTGTGCAGTTTTCGCAGCGCTAATGGCGCGCTTGAGTTGGTCAGTCATAGGGGGTCAATACCTAGTTTTTAATTAAAAATAGCATAAAGTATGTTAAATAGTCATCGACTGACGGCTTTGACAGTCGGATTTTGCAGCTCAGCTTTGTAGCAATACTACCAGCTTTATAGCACTACTAATAATATTGACGCTGTGGTTATTTAAAAAAAATTATCGAAACCACAGCGCCAATGAACGCTTAACTAATCTATAAAATAACGTTTTGATTAAGCATCATCGCTATTATCACTATCGTAGTCATCATCAATGTCTAGCTGTGATAAAACAGCCAGCATTTCAAGCACGACCATGGCAGCTTCAGAGCCTTTATTACCCGCTTTGGTACCAGAACGCTCAATCGCTTGTTCGATGCTATCAGTTGTGATGACGCCGTTCGCAACAGGGATATTATAGTCAGTAGCGACATTGCTTAAGCCTTTTGCTGACTCGCTTGCGACGAAGTCGAAATGCGGCGTGCTACCACGGATGATAGCGCCCAAAGCAATGATGGCGTCAAAGCGATCAGACTCAGCAGCGCGCTGGGCAACCAGTGGTAGCTCAAACGCACCAGGCACACGAATGACCGTAATGTTGCTGCCCAATACGCCATGACGTAGTAGCGCATCGATAGCGCCATCTACCAATGACTCGACGACAAAACCATTGAAACGACCAACGACGATACCAATGCGCGCATCTTCGTTTTGGTGTAGATTGCCATCAATATGGGTAATGTCATTGCGCTGCTGTTGTAAGTTCGACATAAAGATATCCTGTTTTTTGAAAAATTTATTGATTTAAATGCCAGTAATTATTAAATGCTTAATAGCTCAATGAACTAAAAGTAAGTAGTTGACTATGATAGCATTTTTTTGATGTATTTGTAGCTTACAAAGGTGTCACAGGCGCATCTGTATTCCTTGCGCTGCCATGTATTCTTTGGCTTCCTGAACGGTATACTCACCAAAATGAAAAATACTGGCTGCAAGCACGGCATCGGCGCCACCTTTGAGGACACCGTCAGCCAAATGCTGTAAGTTTCCCACCCCACCAGAGGCGATGACAGGCACATTTACTTGGCTAGTAATCTGTTGCATCAAGGCCAAGTCATAGCCTTTTTTGGTGCCATCACCATCCATCGAGGTGACCAATAATTCGCCAGCGCCCAGCTCGGCCATTTTGATGGCCCAAGCAACCGCATCGATGCCAGTTGGCTTACGTCCACCGTGAGTGAAAATCTCCCAGCGCGGTATGACAATGCCATCAATCTCAATATCAGCGACACGCTTGGCATCGATCGCAACGACGATACATTGGTTGCCAAACTTTTGCGCCGCTTCACCGACAAACTCAGGCGTAAAGACCGCCGCTGAGTTGATCGCTACTTTATCTGCGCCAGCGTTCAGCAGGTTACGAATATCGGCTGATTTACGTACACCGCCACCCACTGTTAATGGGACAAACACGGTCTCTGCCATACGCTCAACGGTATGATAAGTGGTGTCACGCTCATCACTAGTCGCTGTAATGTCCAAAAAAGTAATCTCATCGGCACCTTGTTCGTTGTAGCGCTGCGCTACTTCGACAGGGTCGCCAGCGTCTTTGATATCGACAAACTGTACGCCTTTTACCACTCGACCATTATCCACGTCCAAACAAGGGATGATACGCTTTGCTAACATAGGGGCTTTCACCTTATAATCAATTCATTTATAGGCGCTAGTCTAGCAAAATCACCACCATATCAGGCAGGTTTTCGCAAGATTAATACGCTTTTTGTTAAAGTTTGCTTGTATGTGGTGTCATTATTACCATTACTATCTAAATTCACCTCTATTTACTTGTTTTAAGTGAGATGTCATGTCTGTCTATACCCAGTTAACCGATGATCAGTTTGCCAGCTTTTGCCAACGTTTTGGTGTGTCTTTCGCCCGCGCTATTCCTATTACCCAAGGTATCAAAAACTCTAACTGGTTTATTCAGACAACTGACGATAAAGAGGGCGAGCATTCTTATGTGTTTACCTTATATGAGGAGCGTCCACCTGCCGATGTCGAAAAGATGGCGGTTATTCTCAATCAATTAGATGGCAAACTCCCTGTAGCCGCGCCACTGGCTATTATTGACTCAGAGGCTAACGAATCAGAAGCTGTTAAAACCGAAAAACGCTACGTCATCCATTATGAAAACAAAGGTATCACGCTCGTGCCGTGTCTGGCAGGCGCGCATCCGCAGCAAACCACGCAAGCGATGTGTCATGATATTGGTGCCGCTCTAGCGATGCTGCATGAGACCCTGCAAGCACTGCAGCCAAGCGAGCAATACGGTGTGCCTTTGTATCCATGGACAGAAGTGCGTGATCGTGAGATGCAATTCATGCCAGGTGATGAAGCCAAACTAATGAGTGATATCTGGCAGTCTTACAGTGATCTATCACTTGCTGATCTACCAAAAGGCTTGTGTCATTTGGATATGTTTGCAGACAACACCTTATGGGATTTGACCAAAGGGCATGAGAAACTCACTGGATTATTGGACTTTACCGAAGTCAGCGTCGAGCATTATGTGATGGATATTGCCATTACTATCAATGATTTTTGTACCACGTGGGGCGATGCAGAGCAAGATGAAAGAGTTCACTTTGACCGTGAAAAAATGACGGCTTTTTTACAAGGTTACGAGTCCAAAAAAGCGCTGACTGATAATGAAAAACGCGCGTTACCTGTTATGCTAGCAAAAGCCGCTGTGATTTTTTGGCTGTTACGTCTGAACGTCATTCATTACAACCGCACTGAAGGTCGCACTGGCGACAATATCATGGTCAAAAACCCTGATTTGATGAAACGTCTGGCTGCTTATCATTGGTCCCATGTCGAAAAAACACAACACACTGTTTTTGTACTACTAGAGACTAATCCTGCTAATATGGATAACGCTGCTAATCAGATAGTAGGCGTGTTTAGCAGTTCCATGCAAGCTGAGCAAGCACGTGATAATCTAAAATCTGATGGCGAGTTTGTAATCAAAAAATATAAGCTGGATCAGTTGGCATAAGTTATTTCGTTACTCCTGCATCAAAACTGTACCAAAACCTCAAAGGTGATCTCATGACCAATCAAGTCGACAACTGGCACAAACTGGCACGCTATGACACCAATATCCAAGGTGAGCTGCACGCCAATCTGCTGCGTAATAATGGCATCACCGTCTCCCTGCAAGCATTAAGTGCCATCCCAGGTATGAACTCTGGCATCGTACTTTGGGTGCAAGATGAGGATTTGGCGCAAGCACAGCGGATCTTAGATAATATCGATACGGATACTACGGCAGAAACGCTGCTAGATAATATGAGCGATGCAGATCTGGGTATTAATACAGCGGATGCGCAGATCAATCGTGGTACGCAAGACAGTTAAAGTCATTAATAGTAACAGTAGTGACAATCGAGATAGCTAAAACAATCAAAGTGATAAAGGCGGAAAAGCGTAAATGTGTCAACTTTTAGGAATGAACTGTAATGTCCCAACTGATATTGGTTTTAGCTTTGCAGGCTTTCGCAAGCGTGGTGGTCTGACCGATAGCCATGAAGATGGCTTTGGCATTGCGTTTTTTGAGCGCAGCGAATGCGAGTCGGCACATGCCTCAACGGGATTGCGCTTATTTCATGACAACCACCCGAGCCATTTATCGCCAGTCGCTGATTTGGTCAACAGCTATCCGATCAAAGCGATGAACGTCATTGCTCACATTCGCAAAGCCACACAAGGGCAAAACTGCTTGGCCAATACCCATCCTTTCGTCCGTGAAGTGTGGGGCGAGCAGTGGGTATTTGCGCATAACGGCCAGATGAATAGCGAGTTTATTAAACGCTGTCAGCGCCTGCAAGATAATGGTAATGCCTCACATTGTCAGCCAGTCGGTAATACCGACTCTGAAATGGCGTTTTGCTATTTAGTAAATCGGCTGAAAAGCACTTTTAAATCACGCCCTGACGATCAAACGTTGTTTAACTTTCTGACCACCCAATGTCGTTATTTATCTGCTAATGGGTTATTTAATTGCCTAATATCGAATGGTCGTTGGCAGCTGGCCTATGCTGGTAGTTTGTTGTTTTATCTCACACGCCAAGCACCATTTGGTGAAGCAAAACTGGCGGATGATGATTTAGTGATTAACTTTGGTGATGTGACGACAGACACTGATAAGGTGACGATTTTGGTCACCGTACCTTTGACTGAAAACGAGGAGTGGCAACAGTTGGCTGTCAATGAATGCTTAATCTTTCAAGACGGTGAAATACTCTATAAAGACAGTCCAAGCCAGCGTAAGTTCTTAACCATCGATGAAGGGATTGCGATAGCGAGAGCAGTTGGGGCGAGTGTTTAATGGGTTATGGTAAATAAACCCCACAACAGCGTTTAAACTTCTCACCTGAACCACAAATACAGGGCTGTTTCTGCGTCACGTTCATCGCTACCGTCGGGTCAAGAAAGTACCAATTCTCATAATGCTCACTTTTCTTGTCAGTAGTCTTATCCGCTACTTTTACAAAAGCCGATAGCTCATGGTGCGCTTGCAAGTTGTCAGCTGTACTATCAGGGCTATTAAAATAAGCCTTAAATTCAACCTGCGCATGACGCTTACCCAGCTTTGGCGTGTGCGCTACGATTTGGAGTCCTGCCCAATCCGTCTCTTTTGCCCACGCTTCAATCGCCTTGATATCGAGCAAGCTTTGCTGTGCGGGCAGGGTAGTCTTGACGATATATTCTGGAATGACCAAGACAAACGCACTGTAGCGCGTGCGCATCAGACGCTCAGCAGAATATTCATGTTTACAGTCAGCTTTATCAGCTTCTTTATTCAGTAGACCATCATGGTAGGGCTGGCAGCAGTCTTTATAAGCCAGCGCTGAGCTTGTAAAGTCTGGTGATGGATTGATTTGGCACGGGCAGATTTGTACAGGAATTGACATTATTTACTCGCATTATCATTTATATTTTTAGCGGCTTTATAAATTTCAATACAGCATGTTTTTTATCATTTCTGGCCATAGGCCAAGTTTTAGCTTTGCCCATGGGGCAGGGTTACTTAGCTGTTGCCAAAACGGCTCAAAGGGCGGTGCAAAATAAACCAATAATACAAGTATCACATAGAGTAGCAGATACCACCAACGGTCTTTGTGCTTATAAAACTTCATTGCCGTGCCCGATGAGCGCTTCATTCTCATGCCTGACAAGTTAACGCTATATAGCTCATCCAATGCTAAGTGTACCATCGCACCGCCAAATAAAAACAGCCCATAAAACCAACTGGTAGTGAGCGAATACTCTAAACCATAATAGCTTAAGCAGGTGAGACCTAGCCCCAGTATCGCCATATAAGGCACAGAGTGGATGACACCGCGATGCACAGTCATATTGGTAAAAATATAAAAAACCACATAACGCATAAAACCGTAGCCTGCTAGCCAGAGCGCTATCAAAGCCAATAAACTCAGCTCACTGCGCCAATGCATCACCAGTGCAAAGGCAAAAACAAAAGAGGCCACATTGAAGCCAATTTTGATGGGCGTAGAGTTGTCTGAGTCAAGATCAGGTAATAGACCGCCTATGGTGCCAAGCGCCACGCACATCAAAAATCCTGCGTCATCGATGAAACCCGCTTTATAAACCGTCAAGCCAAGCGTACCACTTACGATGAATGCACCGTTTAAGTGGGTGTTAAAATTTGCCATAAAAACTCATCATAAAATATAGTCAATTTAAAATAAAATTGTTATAAGTCTAAACGTGCTACTGGGATGAATTTTGCGCAGCCTCTGGGGACGCAGCACGCAAGTAAAATTTATACCAGTAGCGCTATGTCATTTTTAAAGTGTATCAACTATATCATCAGCGCACACTGCCGCTTATAAGCAGTAAAAAAGCGGCCTATGATACCATGATGCTATCTTTCATACTCATCACTATCCGCACAATAGAGAGCCTTTATATGACGTCTATTTCCGTATTCAAAGACAGCCAACCGTCACATTCAGCCACGCCCACTATGCCCACTTCTATAACAGATGCTCTGGACTCAAGCTTTGCTGATATCGATTGGCAAGCACCGTGGCTATGTCATTTAAGTCAGCTAAACTATTTGAGTGAAATTATAAAGCAACTGAGTGCTTTGAATCAGCGAGTAGACACTTCAGCGAATGACCACAAACAAGCTGACATCATTGCTGATACTTTAAATACCGCGTTAAAGCAGCAAAGCGCAGCTCTGCAAGACACATTGCCGAGCACCAAACCTGCACATGATAATCGAGCGCATACGCTTACCTTTGTCTCGCAAAATGCGTTGCCAGAGGGTGAGGCTTATGAGGGTTTTATCGCTACGACTGGCAACATTCCGACGCGTGATAACTTGCACGACTTATTTAACGGTAGCATCTGGTTGACGTTTCCCAAGACCAAAGCCTTGCTCAATTACTATCATATGCTCGAGATTGCAAGACAGGGCGTAGGAGAGACGCGTGGCAGAGTACGCGACACTATTACGGTATTTGACGAAAACGGTGCGATATTAGTGACCGCAGATCCTAGCATTGGTGAGGCGTTAATTGATTTTGATTGGCAGGCAAGCTTGGTTGTGCCACGTGATAAGTGGGACAATCCAACACAAGTTAGTAAGCAGTCTCAGGCTGCGGTCTATATTTTTGGTCATGCATTGCTAGAGCAACTCATACAACCGCGCAAGCCTCTGTGCGCGCACAGTATCGTTATCAACGTCTCGCAAGATTTCTTTGCCTTATCATTGTCTGAGCGCATGATATATTTAGATGATAGAGTGGCCGCGCACATGGATGAGCTATTGTCACAGGATGAGGTGACACCGCGCAAACTTGCGCCATTACCTATATTGGGCGTGCCGCACTTTTGGGCAGCCAATGCCAATCCTGAGTTTTATGACGACAGTTATGTTTTTAGGAGTGGCCGCCGTCGGCAGGCGTAGTTGCTTCATACACCTCTAAATATATGTTTCGGTTACGATTGTGCCACGATTTGTTAACCAGTTAGTGTTAACAAGTGTAGGGTAATTTGTTATGGTAGTAGGTGCTAATGTTCATAAGCAGGGATATGCTTATGGTTCTACTAGAACTTATTGAACATCGGCACAGATATAAAAGATATAAAGCAGGTATATAGCGCAGTAGTAAGAAAGTGCTATTAAAAATAAATAGCCGCTATATACCAAACATATACTATTCAATCAAAAGTGGTTGAGTTCATTAAATTGCTTATTCAACCATTTTTTATTTCAGTTATTTTTAGTCCAACTAGCCACCTATCATAAAATTTTATAACGGTTTTAAGCAATAATAAAACCATAAATCCATATAACAATAGATAAGGAAGCCACCCATGAGTGATATTTTTAATGTAAAAGACACCATTTCGGTCGACGGCAAGGAGCATGCCTACTATAGTCTGCCCAAACTTGCTGAGACTTATGACAACATCAATACGCTACCGTTTTGTATGAAGGTCGTATTAGAGAACCTATTACGTAACGAAGATGGCGGCCAGTCTGTTGGCAAAAACCATATCGAAGCGGTTGCCAACTGGGATGCAGCAGCAGAGGCTTCAAAAGAAATCGCCTTTATGCCAGCGCGCGTGGTATTGCAGGATTTTACCGGTGTACCATCAGTCGTCGATTTGGCAGCGATGCGTGATGCGGTTGTTAAGCTTGGCGGTAAAGCTGAGCAAATCAACCCCTTTATCCCAAGTGAATTGGTCGTTGACCATTCAGTACAGGTCGATGTGTACGGGCGTGAAGACTCGCTTGATTTGAACGAAAAAATTGAATTTAAACGCAACAATGAGCGTTATGAATTCTTGCATTGGGGCAAGCATGCCTTTGAAAACTTCGTGGTCGTACCACCCGCTACTGGTATCGTGCATCAAGTTAACCTAGAGTATTTAGCACGCGTCGTCATGGCAGCAGAAGTCGATGGCGAGCTGACTGCTTATCCAGATACTGTTTTTGGTACTGATAGTCACACCACGATGATTAATGGTATCGGTGTGCTTGGTTGGGGTGTGGGCGGTATTGAAGCCGAAGCAGCAATGCTAGGCCAACCTTCTTCGATGCTCATTCCACAAGTCGTCGGCTTTGAGATGACGGGCGAGCTGTCTGAAGGCGTCACGGCAACTGACTTAGTATTACGTGTGGTTGAGATGTTGCGTAAGCATGGCGTGGTTGGTAAGTTCGTCGAATTTTACGGCGAAGGCTTACATCAAATGCCACTGGCGGATCGAGCGACGATTGCCAATATGTCACCAGAATATGGCGCAACTTGTGGTATTTTCCCCATTGACCAAATGGCGATTGATTATCTACGTCTATCAGGTCGTGATGAGAATCAGATCGAATTGGTTGAGAAGTACGCCAAGGCACAAGGTATGTGGCATGATGCCGATACTCAGCCAGCGACTTACTCAAGCAACTTGCATCTAGATCTCAGTACAGTGCAACCTGCGCTTGCTGGTCCTAACCTACCGCAGCAGCGTATCAACCTATCTGATATGCACGAAAAATTTGGCGATACTCTAAAAGAGATGACCAAAGGCCGTAAAGTCGAAGAAGATGCCAAAGTGCGTTTTGATGAAGAAGGCGGTAAGCAAGAGCAAGCTGAAAAGCTAGCAGCCAAACCGAATCCGTTCTGCGCGGATGGTAGCACCTCATGTACTATCAAAATTGAAGATGAAGAGTATAAACTGCGTGATGGTTCTGTTGTGATCGCAGCGATTACCTCTTGTACCAATACTTCAAACCCTGCCGTTATGATTGGTGCAGGCCTAGTCGCTAAAAAAGCAGCGGCTAAAGGGTTGACAGCTAAGCCATGGGTCAAAACCTCTCTTGCACCAGGCTCAAAAGTTGTGACTGATTATCTCGAAAAGTCTCAGCTAATGGATGAACTTGAAAAAGTAGGTTTCTATCTGGTTGGTTATGGTTGTACTACTTGTATCGGTAACTCAGGTCCGCTATTAGATGCGATTGAAGAGGCTATCGAAGACAATGACTTGGTTGCCGCAGCCGTACTATCAGGTAACCGTAACTTTGAAGGTCGTATTCACTCACATGTGAAAGCCAGCTATTTAGCTTCACCACCACTGGTTGTCGCTTATGCACTAGCAGGGACGGTCGATATTGACTTGACGACCCATCCACTAGGTCAAGATTTAGAAGGTAATGATGTCTTCTTAAAAGACATCTGGCCAACGTCAGCTGAGATTAATGAGCTGATTGCCAATAACATCGATGCTGAAATGTTCCGCAAAAACTACGGCGAAGTGTTTGACGGTAGTAAAGCGTGGAATGCCATTAGCTCAGCAGATAGCCAGTTGTATCCGTGGAGCGAAGAGTCTACTTATATCAAGAACCCACCGTTCTTTGATGATATGACCATGGAGCCAGAAGGTATCCTAGATATCGAAGGCGCGCGTATCCTAGGTCTATTCGGTGATTCAATCACTACTGACCACATCTCACCGGCGGGTAACATCGATGCCGAATCGCCTGCTGGCAAGTACTTGCAAGAGCGCGGTGTAATGGAAGCCGACTTTAACAGTTATGGCTCACGCCGTGGTAATGACGCGGTCATGACTCGCGGTACCTTTGCCAACATCCGTATCAAAAATACTATGATGGATGGCAAAGAGGGTGGTTATACGTATTACTTCAAAGACGACAAAGCCACGCTACAAGACGGCGAAGAAATGGCCATCTATGATGCGGCAATGAAGTATAAAGAAGATAAGCGTCCCCTAGTAGTACTTGGCGGTGCAGAGTATGGTTCTGGCTCTAGCCGTGACTGGGCAGCGAAAGGTACGATTTTGCTTGGCGTAAAAGCAGTACTGACAACTTCGTTCGAGCGTATTCACCGTTCAAACCTAGTCGGTATGGGCGTGTTGCCATTGACCTTTAAAGATGGTGAAAACGCAGATACTTACAAGCTTGATGGTTCAGAAGTCATTAGCATTACAGGGCTTGATAATGGCGAGAGCAAAACTGCCAAAGTGACTGCTACTCGTGCTGATGGTTCAGAGGAAGTGTTTGAAGTGAATGTTGGTCTGCAGACGCCAAAAGAGCGCGAATACGTGCGTCATGGCGGTGTATTGCACTATGTACTGCGTCAGCTGGCAGCGGATAGCAAAGACGCAGCGTAATGCTTGATTAGCGTTAGTTTAGCATTAGAGAAAGCCCAGTCGTGGTGACTGGGCTTTTTTGTGGGTGGTAGTTTTTGAATGGTTTTTTAGGAGCTTATCCTGCTTTTTGCTACTATCTGCCAGTCTAGGCGAGGCGGGCGCTACGGTTTGAGCCGTTCCTGTTGCCTCGATATCGTCTCAAAACCAAGCGCCCGCAACTCGCCTAGTCCGCCAGGATATCCGCTGCAATCAGGGCTAGCGGTGAGATTGTGTTCTTGCTGATATTTATCGTGGCTTAGATGAGTTTATATATAATGGTGCGGCTTGGCGCACCTATAACAAGATAAAACATGACAAGCTAGGTGAACTTCACAGTTGAAGACAACATTTATAAAATGCAAGTTTATTTATCATACTTAGATAGTATAGAACTATCGAAACTACTAAATTCTTTACTTCTTTCTCTTGCTTCTTTCCAGTCGTTACTATTTTGCATTGTCTCGTCTAAGATAATAGCTAGATCCTGATAAAGCTTACTAATATATTCCTTCTTAACCTCCTTATCTTGCTTCTTTTTTTCGATCCAAACAGCATCAATAATCATATCTAATGATTCAAGTGTGATAACTACTAGGTCATTATTCTTAAAGGAAAAAAAAGGAATTAATAGTGATTCAGTAGTTTCTTTATCATCTGTTCCAAAATAGTTTTTATGAATATCGCTAGAGCAAATTAGCTCTTTGAATGGTCTTAGCTTATCAATACTATCCAACTTTTCTGGAGCAAGAAAGATTCTTTTTGATTTATGTAATAACCCTTCTAAATAAAATAATAAGGTATTATCAAACTCATCATTTTTAGATCTATTAAACTTCATTTTTAGCTTATTATGGCCTTCTATTACTTTATGATAACCACCAAGAGCGTACCACTCTTGAATAAATGCTCTTAGAAAAAAATTGTTCTCATTTACAGTCGTTAATAATTCTTTTGCCTTAGGTTTGTCTTTACCATTAAAGATACTATGTGTTTTGTCAAATTGAATAACTACTTTTTCAAGAGAGATTAGTTTGTTGAAACTATTCTTATCTTTTACCTTTCTCCCAAATAATGTGTTTTTATCGTTAAAAAATTTAAGATCTCTCCATGAATCATTATCTTTATACTTTTCACTTCTAAATCCAAGCATCCTATTGTAGGCACTAATCACTTTTTTATCATAAAACTTATCCTCAATCAAATCAGTCTTCTCATCGACAATATATTTAAACAAACTACGAAAATACCCTTCGTCAATAAGCTTTAATATGAACTGTCTTTGCCACTTATTTCTATCAATTTGAAGTGCTTCTTTAGCATTAAAACCGTAGTAATCAATCGAACTAGGAAGAAAGTAGACGTTCATAGATTCAACCTTCTGACCACGGAATAAACCATAGGTATCGGTTTGCAGGTCAGTCAATGCAACTCCATCAGAATGAGTCTCAAGTTTAATGTATAGATTTCTTTTTTCATCCCATATTCGAAAGTCATTCTCAAGATCATTATTATGGAATTCACTCCACCTTCTATGTAATTTAACAAGAACTGGTGTCTGTCTAGCTATGGAGTTAGATATCTTTTCGATGTAATAATGTGCATTAACGTAATCTGCAATAGAACCCTTTAGCCTATCAAATTTATCGTGAACCTCAAACCCAAAGTTGCTTAAATGATACCTATGCTTAGATAATGAAACCTTAACAGTCAATTTAGTTCCATAATCCTTACTCATATCATCTGGTAGCTCTTCAATGAAACAGAATCCACTCTGCTTCGTTAATGGAGATGTCAGTTCAATTTTGTATAATTTATTATCCTTCTTACTTTTAGTCTCTAAGACAATTTTTTTATCTATATCAGGTAAACCTTCCATTAGTAAAAAAGCACTATGCATACCAATACCAAACTCACCTGACGGTCTCATCCACAAAGGCATTGTTTTAATAATTCTACGTTTTTCAATATTACGACTTGAACCTGCTATTTGTTGCATGTATTGTAAATCTTGAAGGCTTATACCTAGCCCTTTATCTAATACTGAAAACTCCCAAATACTGAATTGGCTGTCTTCACAATCGGATAGTTTTGCTAAGTCAACTTCGATAGGGTAGTTTGAAAGAGTTTTTTGAACAGTCTCATGAAAAGGATGCATGTGTGACTGTATCGTTTTAGTTTCGCTGATTTCACCATGCTCAATCCACGCTCTTAATAAAGTAGCGTCTACTGCATTTTGAATGAGTTCACGAAAAATATTTGTTTTATCGTCGTACAGATTCTTACCTTGTAATAATTCAATAGCATTTTTCTCATCAATGCTAAATTTCATTGGCTTATCATTGATTAGCTTTTTAGTGTTTGTCATTTCAACCGTTAGCTTTTCAACCGTCGGTAATAAACCAAAGTTTCTATGAGGAACTATATTCTTCCATTGAGACATCTGGTCTTGGAGCTCTTCTTTTATCCAACCAAACCATAACTGTGTTTCAATATAGGCGCTTTCATTATTGCACTCAGCAGTAATGCTGACAGTTTGATTATCTAACTGAAACTCTCTGATAGATTTATGTTTATCAAAATGTGCCTGACTCAAAGAAGGAGTGTCATAAACTTGTTTTGCCATAACTGGACAGAAGCGATTATCATCAATATCAAATATATCTCCTAGACGTAATAAACAAGCTACAAAGCGCGGATGACAGTTTTCCGTACCTAGACCTGTTTGTCTAAAAGGTAGTTCTGTCATAACACGTTGAAAGCTTGTTCCATGTGCAAGACAAATTTGACCTAAATAAGTATATATTCTATTCGGAAAGAGCTCAGTGCGTGGAGAGCTAATACCTAACTCATTGAAAGGATCTCTAACAATTTTTTGTGAATTTGCCTGATGATGTCTCCTAAACCATTCAGCTATCATTTGGCGGTACTGCTCAATACCTATTTGAGGGTGTTCATAGTTACTTAATGCTATTTTCCAACCTTTTTCTGAATAGTTAGATGCGAACTCATTTAAGTCAGTAGATTTATCGTTCGCCAATGATTCGACAAACTCTTTAAATTCATCTGATTCTGTTACTGCAATCGCTTCTTTAGCATCGAATAGCATACCTATATCGTGCCAATATGCGGATTCGAGAATAAGCCATGTATCAGTAGCACTCAGTAGTTTTAAGTTTTTGCCTAAAAGTCTTTCAATGTTTATCAGTATTTGCTTTGAATGAGAAGAGTTGTGACTACTAAAATGTGGAAAATATCCAGCAATATTCTCTAATGATTTACTAACTAATTTCTCGTCAAAGCTCCATTGTGCAAGTAAAATTGACGTATTGGAATCTTCTACAGCTTTATTTTCGAGATGTTTAATTAGTTGGGTGCTCATACTTAATATCCGTTTATAAACATATTTATTTGTATTGTGATTCAATCAAATAAGTTTTTAAAAATACTCTAGGGTAAAGACCTAGTGCAAATTTTATTCCAACAACTATATTAAACTGAAAGTACCACATTGTCTCTCCAAAGATACCAAATATAAGTAATAGTCCATTTAGTCTCTTACTCTAGGAAACAAACCTATTTGCCTCTCACTTTCCGTTATTTATGAGAGACAAGCTTGTTTGTCTCTCAAATACCAGCCACAATACAACTTGTGAATCAAAGAATGCTCATTTTGAGAGACAAGGCAAGTAAATATGACCGATTTCAATTTGGAACACGCTGTACATTATCATTATGGCGGCTTTCCCCCTCAATCTATCGATTATCAAGTCATTATGGACGCTATGATAGGCGCGACTGAAGCGATTTCTCGCTTTGACCAAATGCTCAAAAGCATGCACAACAGCGAGATTTTACTTGCGCCATTGCGCAATCAAGAAGCGGTCATCTCTTCACGTATGGAAGGCACCATCAGTACCCTAGATGAGATTATGCAGTACGAGGCAGACTATGGTGATGGAAAAGGGCATTCGGCGCAGGTTCGTAGTGATATTATTGAAACTATTCTTTATCAACGCACCCTAAAAAACGTACAGCAGGCAATGAGTGATGGTTATCACTCAGCAAATCTTTGATAAAAACCATGCACCAGCAGCTATTATCAAAGGGTAGAGGTGCAAAAAAATCGCCCGGTCAGTTCAAAAGTGAGCAAAACTATCTGGCTGACCGCTCGAAAAAAAGTATCTTGTTTGTACCGATTAGTCCTGAAAAGCTACAAAGTGGCTTGGATGATTTGTTTGACTATATTAATAACGACTCTTCACCCATACTGCTAAAAACGGCCGTCAGTCATTTAGAGTTCGAAGCTTTGCATCCTTTTCAAGACGGTAACGGTAGAATTGGTAGAATGTTGATTACCTTAATATTATGGTCAGCACAGACGATTTCTGCGCCGCATTTTTATATCAGTGGTTATTTTGAAGAAAACAAAGATAGATATATTGATTTGATGCGAGAAGTCTCAGAGACTGGCAATTGGGATAATTGGTGCATATTTTTCTTAGAGGCAGTTAAAGAACAAGCCACCAACAATCTAGAAATCGCTGAACAGATTGGTCAGCTGTATGAGACTATGAAAAGAGAGTTTAGCGACTTACTGTCCTCAAAATGGTCGTTAAATGCGCTAGAATTTATTTTTACTAATCCTGTCTTTAGGAACAGTAGCTTTACCAGTAAAAGTGGTATTCCTACCTCTACGGCAGCTAGATTCAGTAAGGTTTTAGAAGAAAGTAAAATTTTGCAAGTGGTCGAAGAAGGCGCTGGTAGGACTTCTACGCTTTATTCCTTTGAACCATTGATGGAGTTGGTACGGGTTTAAGCAAGCACAGTCACTGATTTTGAATCTGCCACTCAATTTCAGGTTTATTATAGCCGCGGATCACTTCACCATTAAACAGCATTAGAGGCACACCGCCACCACCCAGACTTTCATATTGTCTATAACCTTCAGCAGAGCGTTCGATATCGTACTCACAGTAGTCGACATTGTGCGAGGCGAGTAATTGTCTGGTCTGTTCGCAATAAGGACACCAGACAGCACCGTATAGTACAATATCATTGTCATTCGAGGCGTCACAGGCGACGGAGTCTGGAGTGACAGTACTGGCGTTTATAAGATAGACACTACTAATGAGCACAATAGCGCCGAGTACGAACGAAAATACTTTTACAAACCTCATGTCACACCTATTCAGCCCTGTTTTTTATACCAAACCCAACAATTAAAGTTGCGCCCAGGTACGAGTAGTTAAAGACCGAATCCTTTGTGGCTGTTTAAGTAGATTATTCCAAGCCAAGCATGCGGCATCGACAATAGCCTCATAACTGTCATAACAACGATTAGATAGCTCATTTTGCTTAAGGTACTGCCATACCCTCTCAGAGGGATTAAGCTCAGGTGAATAAGGCGGTAGTTTAAGCATAGTGACATTAGCCTGATTCAAGCTTGGTTGATGCCATAATGCGCCGTCCATCACCACCACCGCATGACGTCCTTTTGGAACGGCTTTACTAATCTCTTGCATATGCAATAACATGGTGTGTTTATTAACGAAAGGCAGTACTAAGCCGACAGCCTTCTTTGTCGCTGGACAAAAGGCACCAAACAGATAAGCGGAATGAAACTGTTGCTGCTTGATCAGTCGAGGTCGCCCACCGCGGTAATGCCAAACTCTGGTCAATGAGCCTTGTTGTCCTATTCGAGTTTCATCTTGAAACCAGATGTCCACTTGATCTAGGCTCACATCAGTAGGCAGTGACGCCTTAACCTGTGCTATAAAGTTTTTTTAAAAGCGTCTTGAGCTTGTGGGTCGGCTTTTGGATGCTGACTACGAGCACTTATCCAACTCATATCAATACGCTTGAGTAGCTCGTAGATACCGTTAACGGTGTAGTGAGCGTTGTAGTGTTCTTTAGCCAATTGCTGAATGTCTTTGCCGGTTAGACGACCGCCAGCGCGCTTTTCTTGTTCAGAGACTATCATGGCTTTAAAAGCGGCTGTGTCTGCTTCTGCCAATTTGCTGCGACGACCTCGACGATGACGATCGTAGAGACTTTCAAGTCCTCGTTCATAATATCGCTTCAATGTCCATCTGGCAGTTTCAGGATGTATGCAGAGGTCTTTGGCAATATCGTTGGTGGCTTTGCCTATACTATATTGGTATAAGATGAGCAGGCGTAGTCGGGCTCTGGGATTGCGCTCAGTCTTTGAGTGTTTGCCAAAGTCATGGTCTTCTAGGTTATGTATTGGTATAGTCATAAGTGGATTATACTATATATTTTGGGTTTGGTATTACTCTTGCGTTTCAAGCTTATGTTTCAAGATTATGTTGACGACGAGTATAGTAGGGTCACGACGTGAAGTCTAATCGCTATGTCCTCATACTCAGTAGCCAGTATTGGTATGAGGTTAAATCAAAGTCACGGGATATCCAGCCAGAGTAGAGAGACATAAAAATGCACTTGGTAGTTTGCAGCCTGTTAACCTTTTTCAGTCAAAAGTTTAATACCTAAGCCGATAAATATCACACCGCTAAACCTATTCAAAACCGTCTCAAAAGTTGGATGAGCTCTAAGTTTTTCACTAAACCTTGCCGCCAATAGTGCCAAACATAAGCACCAAATAAAGCCCGTGGTAGCAAAAGACAGCCCTAAGACTAAAAATGACAGCATGCTATAAGCATAATGGGTATCAATAAACTGCGGAAAGAAGGCTAAGAAAAATAAGGCGACTTTGGGGTTAAACACATTGGTCAGTACGCCTTGCTTATATATTTGCCAGTGGTTCGTAAGTTTGGCAGTCGCTAACGTCTCATTCTCAGCCAAATTATTAGCCAGCAAAGGCTGCTGTTTACTCGTTAGCATTTTGAAACCCAGATAGCATAGATAGCTGGCACCGAGATATTTGACGATCATAAATGCTGTTGGTGAGTTGGCGAGTAATACTGACAGTCCTAACGCTGCCAATAAAGTATGCACTAAGATCCCAGAGGTAATACCAAGTACAGAGTAAAGCCCCGCTTGCTGTCCCTGAGAGATGCTTCGAGTGATGATATAGATGCTATCTGTGCCGGGCGTCAGATTCAGCAAAATAGCGTCTATGATAAACCCTATATAGTTTTCGATGCCAAACATAAATAACACCTTGTCAGTGATGTTCTACAAAAGCTGGTATCAGCGGAACAAAATGCCCGGCCAGTACCAGCTTAATTGCAACAGTCTTTAGTGATCTATTCCAGATTGCTTTTGGTCAGAGAGGCTTCTTGTGCCTTTTTTCTCTGCTCTGAGCTTGGTCGTTCGAGCAAAACGTAGAGCACGATACCGATGACAATTGCATAGATGGTCGATTGTGCTGCTGGCATGGCTAAAGTGACCGCTACGATACCAGCAACCCCGCGCTCAGCAGAGTTTTTGAGCTGTTCGATACCCACCATAATACAAATATAAGCCGTCAGCAATAGCGTCAATGACAGCGCAATAGGCAACACAGGCTTAAACAGCGTGACCAATGGCAGCATAAATATAGCAATCAGACCTGTCCACCAGAAAGTGCCGCCACCACTATAGATAGAATCCATCGCTTTACGCCCTAGCGCATAGCGCTCCGCAAGCGTGGCATGAGCGGCGGTCCAAATAGGCCCAGCCAGCCCTGGCCAAGGTGCAAATAGCGCATGCACGCCATTACGGATACCTGTGACCACGTGGATACGAGTGATATTGGTCTCGATTTTTTCGTCAGGGCGGATACTATCGACCCGTTCGCTCAGCGCTTTACCCACCAAGATATCACCAAAGGCAATGACATAAGCGATCATCGCTGTAGGAAAGGCCAATAAGAACACGCTAATATCAGGCATACCGACGTTAAAGATGAGGTAGTCAGTCATCAAACCAAAGTTTGGCTGAGTGATGCCCCATTCAATATTGGGCAAAGGATATTCACCGATGATCCAACCGATGACCATCGCGATTAACATACCTGAGATCATACCTAGATTGGCGAACATCTTGGCAAGGCGGTTGTTCTGAATTTTATCTTTAAAAGAAACTGAGAACAGCACATAAGCGGAGATAATCGCCCCGATAATCAGGGAGACTGGCGTGGCTTCAACACGGCCACCGACTTTGATTTCACCCATCAAGGCGGCGATACCTGCACCAATGATGATACCGGCTTTTAGAGAGTTGGGAATAAAACTCACCAGACGATTACCAAACCCAGTCAGACCCAACACAATAAAAATTAAGAATACCTCAATTTGTAGTACAAACATGGCTTGTACCGCTTGGGGTCCAGGTTCAAACGCTTGCAGATATAAAAGCACCACAGGAATAGCGGGCGTAATCCAGCCAGGTACCAGTGGTACACCAAGCAGTGATGGCAATAGATACATCAGCCCTGCGACCACACAAAACGCCAGTGCAGCATCATATGGCATGCCCAGATACTGCTCTAACAAGGGAATCATACCAAGGCTGACCACGAACATGAACAGCCCCTGAATCATCTCAGGGATTTCCCAGCGGTAATGCACAAAGGGCAGGCGTATTTTGAACGGGCCGGCAGGCCAATAAGGCTGTTCTTCACCGTATTTACGAACGATAGCCATCGTCTTAAGTCCTTTTAAGTGAGTTTTTCGATATAAACAATATTGGTCTAGAGTAGAAGTTATTGCTTTTAAATCATGATAACTTTAAACCATGAGAATATGATAATAGGGGTTTTGCAGTTGGCGAACAACGTTTAAATGACGTTAAATTAAGGTGATATAAAGAGAGGCAAGGTGGAGCCAATAAAAAGCATCGCAATTAGGGCATATCGAAAGCTCAATATGAGCTGATTCAATAAGATCAAATGCTGGCATTGGTTTTAGATTTTTTGGTCGGAGTATGATACGTGGTAAAAATAAAGAATGCAATAATGTTGACAGTCTAAATAACGAGTAATTGGCAAAAAGTAAAGATAAATGAGATAGGTTACTATTTATCAGTAGTTTGCTAGGGTTTTATGAGTCTGCCCACGCTTTAGGTAGTGTCTGAGGTTGGCTCCTGCCGCTTATACCAAACTTTATTTCATAATAAACAGCTATTTTTCTCATTTGACTGTAGTTTCGCTCATCTTTACCACTACTTTTATAGTGAATTCTAAATAAAAAGAGTACAGCTTTTACGGCGTGCTACTGGTATAAATTTTCTTTGCTTGCTGTGCGGCTTCGCCACTCCAGAGGCTGCAAAAAATTCATCCCAGTAGTACTTTACTTATTTTGTAGTGGGTCGACTATATAACCAGGCCGAACCCTAACTGCCGTATTCATTGCATCATGGCTTTAATCGTCATAAGATATGGTTAACATTGCTGAATAAACTGCCGCGTTCTATGGAGAAAAAAGTGAAAGCCATTATATTGTCATTACTCATCATGTTTGGTCTGACCTCTCATGCTATTGCTAAAGATGCACTATCTGTCACCCCACAAGCGGTTTGGAACATGGTGCAAGAAGATGCTGACGAGGTATTATTCGTTGATGTCAGAGACCCTGTAGAGATCATGTTTGTCGGATTTACCGATGCGGTAGATATCAACATCCCGTTTAAGAGCGTTGATCGCACTCAGTTCAATGAGGAAAAAGCTGTCTTTGCCATGCCCAGTAATCCAGACTTTGCCAGCGAGGTTGAAAAAGCACTCAAGGCTAAAGGTTTGGGCAAAGATGA
Source organism: Psychrobacter fulvigenes (assembly GCF_904846155.1). Lineage (NCBI taxonomy): Bacteria > Pseudomonadati > Pseudomonadota > Gammaproteobacteria > Moraxellales > Moraxellaceae > Psychrobacter > Psychrobacter fulvigenes. The sequence continues at coordinate 3,243,547 of NZ_CAJGZP010000001.1, read as the reverse complement.
TCTCATCGTTACTATGTGCCGCTCGGGTTCTGCTCGCGGCAAGCCCAGCGCTGACTATCTGTTAAGCCAAGGATTTACCAACGTGAAGTATATCGATCATGGTTTTCAAGGGGATAAGATTGAAGACGGTGAGAGAGAAGGGTTTCGTCTGAAGAACGGTTGGCAGAATTCTGGATTGCCTTGGTCATCGAAGATTAATCCGAGTAAGATCAATAAGCCGTAAGCTTTTTAGATACTTTAAATGGTATTGAGATATAAAGGTGGGTTAGCGACAGCGTAGCCCACTTCGCTAACTAAAAGCTGCTAACGAATCGCTAACAGCAGCTGTTCAGCTTTTGATTTAAAAGATAACAGACATAAAAAAACCCAGTCACCGTATGATGACTGGGTTTTTTAGTGTGCGCTTATTAGTCTAACCCGATGCTTAAAAGGTGCTAAGCAAAAGTGCTAATAAGTGACGCCGAATAGTGGCGTCCCCAGGGGGATTCGAACCCCCGTTACCGCCGTGAAAGGGCGGTGTCCTAGGCCTCTAGACGATGGGGACGCATAGAGTGTCATAACCAAATGGCTACAACGGTACTTCACAATATCAGAGTGCTTATAAAAAGCCTTGCCTAGGTGCTGATATCGTCCTACTAGCGAGTATTTATATCAAGTTTCAGCAGTGCTGAGCTTCGTTATAAATAGTATGGTGGAGCTAAACGGAGTCGAACCGTTGACCCCTTGCATGCCATGCAAGTGCTCTACCAACTGAGCTATAGCCCCTCGCTAAGAGTGAGCACATTTTAGGGAAGACTGGCAGTGTTGTCAACAACTATTTCAAAAAGAGTTCATAAATGTGCTGAAAAGTACCTAGAAGTTAAGGATTTACTCTTTTTTATAGTATTTTGAAGGTGCCTTAAAGGTATTTAGGATAAGAATTGCTTACGCTCAAAACGATATTCTGACAATTTGCTTAGGCTTGAGTGGGTGCAAAACTCAGTAAACTGTCGTCATTGAGGTTTTCGTCAGTAGGTGAATGAGAGCACGTATCTAGCAAGTCGGAGAGGTGATATGATGAGTTGATCAAAGAAGTGTTTGAAGGTTTAGAGTGGTTTTTATTGGGAGGTGCATTCCGTACAGCCTACGTGACTGCATTAAGATTCGATTATTTTAAATCATATAACAGTGGTCTAAGTAACCCCAGTTCGGGATAAGCCACATTGTAACTCATTGATACTATTTACAATGTTGCTACCTGTCCCTGCTGAGGCATATTTTTGATGGTGGGTTTATAGGGAAACCAGCAATAAGCAATTAAACCTGACAGCAAGTTTGTGATAAACCCCGTGACACTACGATGGCGTGAGTGTTCAATTTGGCACAAGTTTTTAAGCTCTCCAAACACCGTTTCAACCAAAGAGCGATGATTGAGTAGTGCCTCATCCATAGGCTCAAGTAATTGGGGTTTCATATTACGCCGAAGTTTGGTTATCAACGTGGTATCACTGTGTTTTGTGAGCCACTCGTTTAGGGCTTTACTGATATAGCCTCTATCCCCAAACACCTTGCCAAACACAGGCGTTGCCATATCCTTAACAGGCACTCTGTCATCCGTATTACCCGCAGTGACTTTAACAGATACAAGCTCGCCCTTATGATTGATAATGGCGTGCAGCTTAAAGCCATAGAACCAGCCCATGCTGCTTTTGCCTCGGGTTGCAAGTCCCTTAAAGACTTTATGACGGTAGATACGCTTGTTATGACAAACTGCTATCTTGGTTGAATCAATATAGCTGATACCCGTACAGTCGCCCATCATGCTTTGCAAGTAGCTGCACAGTGGCATGATACTGCGCGGCACAAGCTCTATAAATCGCGAGTAGCTCGGCAGATTTGGAAACTCCCGTTTCATCATGCCAAGCATATGGTGGTAGTAAAACGCCTTAAACTGTCGATACCGCAGTTGATGAAACAGTACCAAGATGGTCATAATCTCTGCTACACTTATCTGGCATGCTCTTAACCTTTGGTGTCCCGTTGCGATTAAATGAGCGTCAAACTCAGGTTTGAATTGCTGATAAAAGTCGTCAATATGGCAGTATAGTTCGGTTAGGTTGTCCATGTAAGAAGTCCTTTTTGCTTAAGTGGTCTTGGTAAACTTACTTTAGCAACTTCGGACTTCTTTTTTTATCTTTTTTTTGAGCCCTTATCCCGAACTGGGGTTAAGTAGATTATGCATACACAAACTTTGTCAGAAGAGCGTCTTAATACCTTGACTCATACCATTGGTGCTTTTTTAGGCGCAATCGGTCTCGTTCTGCTTTTGCTAAAAGACAGCTATAAGACAAAATTTAGTCAAGTTGGCATTTTGGTTTATGGCTCATCTATTATTTTATTATTCACAGCGTCGGCAATGTATCACTGGGTGACCAACCAACGTCTAAAACAAAAACTCAGAGTTTTAGATCATGTCAGTATTTATCTATTAATAGCAGGAACTTATACGCCCGTATTGGTGATAAATCTATTAGATGGTAATGGGGTGTTTTTGCTCATTGCGGTTTGGACTATCGCGGCAGTGGGTACCATCATGAAGCTGTTTTTTACCGGAAGGTTTGAGGTTTTTTCGACCTTACTGTATCTCGTCATGGGCTGGCTGATTGTCATAGATTTTTCGGCGCTAAAAGAGGCAGTACCTTTTAATGGTTTGCTATACCTAGCTGCTGGTGGGCTGTTTTATACGGTGGGTATCGTTTTTTATGCTATCGAAAAAATACCTTATAACCATGTTATTTGGCATTTATTTGTCTTAGCTGGGGCTGTTTGTCATTATTTAATGGTATTAAATTATGTGGTTTAAGCCATAAAAAAATGTGGGTTTTGCTATTGCGCCACCCACGTTAATCGTATCTTTATGCAAGCTGTTTAATAAGCTTATTCACCATCAGCCAAAAAATCTGGCAACTCTGCCGCTTGCTTTTCAAGCTTTTTCAACTTCTTTTTACCCAAGCCGCCAAGTACCTCAATGCCATGACGCAAGCGAATCAGGGTCATATCAGCGCCGATAATCCACATAGAGTTCATGACTGGTGTCGATGAGGTGCTACCAGCAATGGCGACGAAGAAAGGCGCCATAAAGTCACGCATTTTGATATCAAGATGGGCAGCAAGACCTTTTAGCGTGGCATAGATGTTTTGTTCAGACCAAGTAGGTAAGGTCTCTAGCTGCCATAGCGCCAGTTGCAGCATCTCTATGATTTGCTCAGGAGTAAGCGATTTATGAGCAAAGCTCTCAGCAGTGATATCAGGTAGGTTTTGGAAATAAAAACCGCTCCAATTGACCGCATCTGAGAGTAGCTCAATACGAGGCTGGATAGCCGCAGCGATAGCCGTGAGCTTGTCGCTATCATTGGCCCAAGCAAGGATTTTGTTCTTCAGCTCTTCAGGCGTGAGGGCGCGCAACCATTCCGAATTGAGCCAGTTAAGCTTTTCGATATCAAAGATCGGGCCGCCAAGTGACACACGCTGAATGTCAAAGCTTGCGATCATCTCATCCAAAGTGAACTTTTCAGCTTCATCAGGCATTGAGTAGCCCATACGACCCAGATAGTTGAGCAATGCTTCTGGAAGCACGCCTGCATCACGATAGTAAGTGATCGAGGTGGGGTTTTTACGTTTCGACAGTTTGGATTTGTCTGGATTACGCAGTAGTGGCATGTGACAGAGGACAGGCATCTCCCAACCAAAATACTCATAAAGCAGTTGATGCTTCGGCGCAGAGTTGAGCCACTCTTCACCGCGCATGACGTGAGTGATTTCCATCAAATGGTCATCGACGACGTTGGCCAGATGGTAGGTTGGCAGACCGTCAGTCTTGAGCAGCACCTGCATATCGACTTGTGACCAAGGAATCTCAACGGTGCCGCGAAGCATGTCATGTACCAGACAGATGCCTTCGGTTGGCACGCGCATCCGAATCACATGTGGCTTGCCTGCAGCGATGAGTTGCTCAGTTTTTTCTGGAGGTAGGTGAGCGCAGCGACCATCATAGCGTGGGGTTTCGCCATTGGCCATTTGCTCAGCACGCATGGCATCCAGCTCTTCGCTGGTACAAAAACAGCGAAACGCATGGTCGCTTTCTACTAGCTGCTCAGCGTGTTTTTTGTAAATGTCGCTACGTTCACTCTGACGATAAGGTGCATGAGGGCCACCAACATCAGGACCCTCTGCCCAGTCAAGACCGACCCAGCGCAGGGCATCCAAAATCATTTGTTCTGACTGCTCAGTTGAGCGCGATTGATCGGTATCTTCGATACGCAAAATAAACTCGCCGCCGTGCGATTGTGCGAAGGCCAAATTAAACAGTGCGATATAAGCCGTGCCGACATGCGGAAATCCAGTCGGTGACGGGGCGATACGAGTACGCACAGGACGTTTTTCGCTAGTAGCAGTCGTAGATTGAGTTGATGTTTGTATCATAAAAATCTCAGAATGTTGTCGTTAATGAATAGGGCAGTGAAAAAAGCAATGATAAATGTTAATCAGAGGTTTGAATAAAAAATACAGATGAAACAATAGCCGTTTATATAGAAAAATAGCGTAAAATATATCGCTAGTATAACAGAGAGATGGGATATTTTTAACGAAAAGCCCTTCTAGCGCTTGACTACCAGTGTATCCTTGCGATAATAATGCTAGGCAAATCATAACTTGTTTATTTTTATCTGATTTTTTACTATTACTGGCCTTGTTGGTCGTCATTTATTGAGTTGTTTGTGTCCCTATCGAAATCTAAGTCAAAATCTAACGTTAGCTCTTCTTCTGCCGCCGATACCTCTGAATCGTTGACACTTTCTTCTTCTATGGGTGAAGCCTCTGCTCACGCCATTGCTAAGGAAACGAGTCAGGAAGGTACTAGGGCTGACGAATTGAGCTTTGTGCATGACGCTGTGCTGCTAGAGGAGACTGTCGCAGCGGTGCTGGGCGTCAAAGCGCTACCTAAGCAAAAAGACAATGTAGAAGATGAGAACAGCCTAAAAGTAAGTGGCATCTACGTCGACGCCACCTTTGGGCGCGGTGGTCACAGCAGATTATTATTATCGCAATTAGCCGATGATGCACAATTGATCGTCTTTGATAAAGACCCAACCGCCATTGCCGTCGCTCATGAACTGGCAAGTATCGATAATCGCGTCACAGTGGTTCATGACAGCTTTGCGACATTGACCGATAGCTTAGCCGCTATGGGCATTCATCAGGTTGATGGTTTGATGGCAGATTTGGGTATCTCATCACCGCAAATTGACGATGGCAGCCGCGGCTTTAGCTTTATGCGTGATGGCGCTGTCGACATGCGTATGGATACCAGCCGCGGCCAGTCTGTCGCTGAGTGGCTTGAACAAGTCGATGACGAAACCTTGGCCAATGTGCTCTATGAATTTGGTGAAGAGCGTCATAGTCGGCGCATTGCCCGTGCCATCAAGCAGATGGATAGCTACGAATCCACGCTTGAGTTGGCAGAAGTGATAAAGGTAGCGCATCCGAAATGGCAAAAAGGCAAGCATCCAGCGACCCAGAGCTTTCAGGCCATGCGTATTTTTATCAATAATGAGCTTGGCGATGTCGATGACTTTTTAGCACAAAGCATTCCGATTTTAAAGTCGGGCGGACAGCTGGCAGTCATTAGCTTTCACTCATTAGAAGACCGCCGTATCAAGCAGTTTTTGCAGCGTCATAGTAAAGGGCAGTATCCAGAAGACGAGAATTTGCCGATGCCGCCACAGCGCCCACGCTATTTTAGCAAGCCAAAACGGATTGCACCGAGCAAAGCTGAGGTCAGCCATAATCCACGTTCGCGCAGCGCTTGGTTACGCACAGCGACGCGTACGGATGTCAGCTATCAGCCTGTCGTAGAGTCATGATGTGTCATAAACGCTGTAATAATTACGCAACTGTTAAAAAGCTGTAAACATTATCTGTTAGGCTAATCGGTTGGTTTTCATCTGTATTTTTAGTCTTTGTGATAAGTCAGGTATTAGAGTTATCCTTTGTTGATGGTAATGATGAGCATAAACGTAACCTCACCCATCTTTTATATTTAAGTTCACTTTTTTGAGATCGTCATGGCAATATCTGACAAACCCACCAACCGTCGTGCCGCTTCATCAAACAATACCGATATCGGCGAGTTGTTCGTGCACCGCTTTAGTGTGGTGAACATTTATGTGGTGGTATTGCTGCTGCTAGCAGGCGCCATTGTGTGGAGCGGTATTCAGACTGCCAAAGACGTTCAACAATACCATCAAGACTATAGAACGTTGCAAGATATGAAAAAGCAAGAACGCAAGCTGCAAGTAGAACACCAACGTTTGTTAATTGAACAGCAAACCTTTAGTGCCACCCCGCAAATCGCTAGCCGAGCGGTCTCTGAATTGGGCATGTATTCACCGACGCTAAAAGACAAGCTCATTATCCAACCGGGTGCGGCGGCTCCTGTCGCGGCAATTGAAGCCATGCCACCTGCTGCAACTTCTGAAGTAGTGGAGGCTGGCAATGAGTGATAAAAAACCGACTAAGTCTGGCAAAGGCTCAGCCAAAAATACCAGCAAAAAGTCAGCCAGTGGCAAGGTTATCAAGCCTTTACGCCCTGCCAGCACTGCTAAGTCAGATACCACCTCTACAAACACGAAAGCCAATCCCAAAGCGAAAAAAGGCACTGCAAGTAATCGTGCCAAGCTGCTCGGCCGTCTAAAAAAGAATAAGACTCAAGGGGCATATACCAGTGTCAAGAATCGCAAGAAAGTGATTTTTACCAAGGCTTCTGGTGCCTCATCACGTGGTGGGTTTGAAGATGATAAAGGTCGCTTTATTACCATTTGGGCGATTGCGCTGATCATATTAGGTTTGTTAATAGGCCGTGCCTATTACATACAAGTGCTAAATGCGCAGTTTTATCAAGAAAAAGGGGATGAGCTCATCACCAGTGTGCGCACGCAGGCATCCTATCGCGGCATGATTACGGATCGTAATCAGCTGCCGCTTGCCATCAGTGCGCCACTGTCCACTGTGTCATTCAGCCCGCATGACTATGCGCGTGAGTACTATGAGCTAAGACGCATACAAGTCGAAAATCCGAATCAGCCACAACTACAAGCGCGGGTAAAAGAGCGCTTGGAGAATATGGATCTGACTCGTCTGGCGGCGGCGGCCAACATACCAGTGGATAAGTTACAACAAGCAGCTGGTATCGATGCTAGCGTCGATGTGACGGATGAGGAAGCCGTGAAGGCGGCGTTACCATCAGGTGCAGGGTCACACTATCTGCCGCTACTTAATAAAGTGCAGCCAGAAATTGCCCAAGGTGTCAGCTCGCTCAATTTCCCTGGCGTTTATGAGAGAAACTTCTTTCAGCGTTATTATCCACAGCCACAACCAAACTCGCAATTGTTAGGGTTTATGGGGCAAAACGCCAATGATCCTGAAGGTGGCTATGAAGGTCGCGCTGGCATTGAGCGTCAGTACGAAAAAGTGCTGGCCGGCTATGACGGTAAAGTTTTGGTGCTAAAAGATGCTCGGCAAAATAGCCTAAAAGAAATCAAACAGCTTGAGCCAGAAATTGCTGGTCAAGATGTCGCGTTGACGATTGACTCGCGGTTGCAGTACTTACTATATAAAGAGCTTGAAAAAGCAGGTCGCTTACAAAAAGCGCGCTGGTCGAGCGGAATAGTCGTTGATGTACTGACTGGTGAGGTGCTAGCCCTATCGACTTGGCCGTCCTTTAACTCAAACAACCTCAATGAGATGACGGGTGAAAACCAGCGTAATCGTGCGCTACTTGATGTGTTTGAGCCTGGTTCAGTGATGAAGCCGTTTACAGTAGCGGCGGCCTTGGATTCTGGTAAATATACTGCCAACTCTTTAATTGATACCAACCCTGGCTCTATTCGCGTCCGTGGCTATACGATTCGTGACCATAATAATCTAGGCATGATTAATATGGCCACGCTACTACAGAAGTCCAGTAACGTCGCCTCGACCAAGATTGCGCTGTCGCTACCGCCCGATGCGATCACCAATATGCAAAAGCAGTTTGGCTTTGGCGCAAAAACCCCTCTACAGTTCCCAGGCGAGGGCAGTGGATTGGTAGTGACGCCAAAAGAAAAAGAAACGGCTAGGCGGGCAACCGTGAGTTATGGTTATGGTCTACAAGTGACGTTGGCACAGGTCGCTCAAGCTTATGCAGCATTGGCTTCGGGCGGGGTGATGCATCCCTTAACGCTTATCAAGGATGGTGAGAAGCCACCCAGTAAGCGTATTATGGAGCACGAGCAAGCGATGTCGATTGTGAAGATGCTTGAGGCGGTGACAGTGCAAGGTGGTACAGCCAGAGCTGCGGCTATCGATGGCTATCGCGTGGCAGGTAAGACGGGTACTTCACGCCGAGTGAATCCTGACGGTGGCTATTATACTGATCAGTATCGTAACGTTTTTGCGGGTATGGCACCAGCGTCGAACCCTAGACTGGTGGGTGTGATGCTCATCGAAGACCCTCGTGGTCAGATTTATGCAGGTTTGACGGTCGCGCCAGTCTTTCATAATGTTATGAAAGAAGCCTTACGTCTGTATAATGTGCCCCTAGATAAGCCGCTACAAACTGAATAATTAACAATAGAACGGGTATGTCAGTGTTTATCATTTATAAACACTGATTGAATCAGTATTGACTGATTTCTTAGCTGTATTGGTTGTTGTCGATATTTATAAATACTTAACAGACGCTAATAATAATTTTAATTTTTTCACCGTTTAGGATTTACTTATGACCACATCATCACAGCACGCCGTTACTTTGCAACAGCTCATGGAGAGCAGTCGTGGTGATGCGTTAGGTCTACAGTTGTCACAGATGGTCAAAGGCTTAGAGAATCCAAGTGATATTACCAATATCGCTTTTAGTAACATACGTTTAGACAGTCGCCAAGTCGCGACTAATGATGTGTTTGTACTGTTACAAAGCCAGTCAAAAAACTGTCAAAAAAGCCGTGAATACGTGTCACAGGCCGCTAAAACAGCGGCATTTATCTTAGCAGAAATTGATCCACTGGCGTTGTTTAGTAGCAGTGATCGTCAACTTGATGACACTCAGCCCAGCGCACAGCAGCAATTGGCAGCGCTGCCTTGTCCTGTCATTTATGTGCCCGATATCCGTGATTTTTTAGGTGAGCTGATTCAAGCTTGTCTGCAATCTCAGCAGCCTGTCGCACTGCCGACGGTCGTTGCCGTTACTGGTACTAATGGCAAAACCACAATCAGTCAGCTGGTGGCGCAATTAACCCAGCTGGCAGGCATGAGTAGTGCAGTGATGGGGACAGCGGGCAACGGTAAGCTGGGTGCGCTCGTACAAGCCAGTCATACCACGGGTGACGCACTGGCAGTGCAGCAGTTCTTGTATCAGATGGGCGCTGAGGGTGCTGAAGTACTTGCGCTTGAAGCCAGCTCCCATGGTCTGGATCAGCAGCGCTTGCAGGGTGTGCCAGTCAAGGTAGCTATTTATACCAATTTGAGCCGTGATCATTTGGACTATCATGCTGATATGGCAGAGTATGCCGCTGCCAAGGCAAAACTGTTTGATAAGCGTCATTTCCCGACATTGACTCACGCCATTATCAATATCGATGATGAACATGCTCAGATAATGTTAGAGACTGCTCAGGCGAGCGGTTTGATTGTTTTCACCTACAGTTTGTATGCCTCAAAAGATGCCAGCTTTGTTGCCTCTGCTATTACGCCAAGCTTAGAAGGGGTAGACATCAGCTTGCACAGTCAAGCAGAAACTCAGCTTGAAGATAATCAATTTGCCAATAAATCGCTTAATCAGATAAATATTGTCAGCCCTTTATTAGGGCGTTTTAATGTGGCCAATTTGCTCGCTGCGATTGCGGCGGCAGTTGCTTTAGGTATAAGTCTTGAGCGTATTGCGACTTTAGTGCCACAACTACAAGGCGCTATTGGCCGTATGCAGCGGGTGCCATCAAATGATGGCTGCTTTATCGTTGACTATGCGCATACGCCTGATGCCTTGAGTCAAGTATTAGACAGCCTTAGAACCCATTGTCATGGGCAGCTATGGGCGGTATTTGGCTGCGGCGGTGATCGTGATGCTGGCAAACGTCCGTTAATGGCACAAGCAGGGCTAGCAGGTGCTGATCAAGTCATACTGACCGCCGACAATCCACGCAGTGAAGATCCAAATGCCATCCTGCAAGACATGCAGGTTGGCATGGATGACGAGCAGTATCAACGCACCCATATCGAACCTGCACGCCAAACAGCGATTGCATACGCGGTAAGTCATGCCAGTGCTGATGATATCGTCGTCATCGCGGGTAAAGGTCACGAGACTTATCAAGAGATTCATGGCGTGCGTCATGATTTTGACGACAGTATTATCTTGCAGCAAGCACTGCAGCAAGCAGGACGTATTTAGCTAATAAGTTGAGTGCAAAATTTACTTTTTTGTCTGTTTTATTTTCTATAAATAGAAAGATGATGACAGCAGACAACATGCGATAAGCAAAAGATAAGCAAGTCACCATACAAGGTAAAAACTATGACAGCTGATAATGATAACAGCAGCCAGTCGCAAGGGCTTTATGTCTGGCAAGCAGATAATTTGCTCGCGGCAACAGCGACGCTTGAGAGCCGCTGGCACTCTGCACCAACAGCGCCAACGAAGACAGACGCTAACGTCACCAGTAAGCGTATCACCACCGATACCCGCACCATCAAAGCCGGCGATATCTTTTTGGCATTAAGTGGCGATAATTTTGATGGACATGATTATATCGATGTCGCTGCAGAAAAAGGTGCGATTGCTGCTATTGTCTCGCGTCCGATTACTACTTCCATTGCTAATAAAATCCCGCAGCTGATCGTCAATGATACCCGTTTGGCATTGGGTCAACTGGCCGCTTTTCGTCGCCAGCAACATCAAGACTTGACCGTGATTGCCATTACTGGCTCTAGTGGCAAGACCACTTGTAAAGAGATGCTAGGTAGTATCTTTGGTCGCCTTGCACCAACGCTAATCACTCGCGGCAATTTGAACAACGACTTGGGCGTACCGATGATGCTGCTTGAGTTATCAGACCATCATCGTTATGCGATATTAGAGCTTGGAGCCAATCATATCGGTGAGATTGCTTATACCACTGAGATTGTCCGTCCTGATGTGGCTTGTATTTTAAATATTGGTACAGCGCATTTGGGTGAGTTTGGTAGCCGTGATGGTATTTGCCAAACCAAAGCAGAGATTTATCATGCCTTAAGTGATACGCAATTTGCGATTGTTCCTGATAAAGATGACTATGCCAACCAGTTACGCCGTATCGCTGAAAAATATACCTCACAAGTGATTGGTTTTGGCAATACTGATGTCAGCGCCAGCCACCTCGATGTTGAGCCTGAGCGCAGTGAGTTTAAATTGCATGTCGGCGGTCAGGTTCAGGATATCAATCTACCATTGGCAGGTGAGCATAATGTCAATAATGCGCTTGCCGCTGCGGCCTGTGCTCATGCCCTAAAGATCGATATCGCTGATATCGTCATCGGTCTCGAAAACTCGCGCCCTGCCAAGGGTCGCCTGAACAGTCAGCTGCTAGGTATGCACCGTTTGATCGATGATACTTATAATGCCAACCCGCACTCCGTACGTGCAGCTGCCAAAGTATTGGCGGCGCAGACGGGTACGCAAGTAATGGTGCTCGGTGACATCGCTGAGCTTGGTGAGGCGGCTATCAGTGAGCATCAAAGTCTCGGTCGTACCATTGCAGCAGCAGGTATCAATGTGCTGCTCTGTGTAGGTGAGTATGCCAAATATAGCGTGGCTGGCGCGGACGAAATCGGCGGCATTAGTGCACATGCATTTGATGATAAGAGCAGTCTCTTGCAGTACTTGCAGCCATATTTGCAGGAGCAGCAAGCTCAGCCTTGTACTGTGTTGTTTAAAGGCTCTCGTTCCATGGAAATGGAAACACTTATTGATGCGCTAATAAAGGAGTAAGCGGTGTTAGTTTGGTTGTTTGGCTGGCTTGGCCAGTATTATACGCCGTTTACTGCGGTTTCTTCGTTGACACTGCGGGCGCTATTGGCCGTTATCACCGCGCTTGGGTTCAGCTTGCTGTTTGGTGGCCGTGTTATACGGCATTTGCGTACACTCAAGTATGGTCAGGCTATACGCAACGATGGACCACAGTCGCACCTGATTAAAACAGGTACACCTACCATGGGTGGGGTGTTGATTTTGACCTCCATTGGCGTGTCCACCTTATTATGGGCGCGCTTGAATAATCCCTACGTTTGGATTTTGCTGGTAGTGATGGTCATCTTTGGAGCGGTTGGCTGGGCTGATGATTGGCTCAAAATCAAACATAAAAACCCTACAGGTTTGATCGCCCGCAAAAAGTACTTTTGGCTGTCAATGGGCGCCCTATTCGTAGGCGTTTCTTTATATTATATTGCCACTCAGCAGCCGGATATCAGTACGACCCGTGAGATGCAGGATTTATTATTGCCCGTCTTTAAGAACTGGATTATTCCATTCTCCGCTGTGCCTTTTGGCATTGCTTTTATTGTCTTCACCTATTTTGTGATTAATGGCGCTTCTAATGCGGTCAACTTAACGGATGGCTTGGACGGTTTGGCTATCTTGCCAGTAGTTTTAGTTGCTGCAGGCTTGGGAGCGATGGCCTATGTATCAGGTGACATACGATTCTCAGAGTATTTATCGGTTCCTTATATCCCCTATAATTCTGAGGTGATTATTGTTTGTGGCTCGATGATAGGCGCTGGTCTGGGCTTTTTATGGTTCAACGCTCATCCTGCACAGGTATTCATGGGGGATGTAGGGGCATTGGCACTGGGCGCGATGCTGGGTACGATTGCGGTGATGTCACGCCAAGAGATTGCTTTTGCGATCATGGGTGGTCTGTTCGTTGCCGAAGCCGTGTCAGTAATACTACAAGTCGGCTCCTATAAACTGCGCAAAAAACGTGTGTTCCGCATGGCGCCATTACATCATCACTTTGAAGAAATTGGCTGGAAAGAAACCCAAGTGGTGGTGCGTTTTTGGATTATTGCCATTGTACTGGTGGTATTAGGTTTGATGACTTTAAAACTGCGTTAAGCTGCAAATATTCGACAGTATATGAAAAGCCATTTCTGAAGCATCAGGGATGGCTTTTTTGTCACTTATGCATAGCAAAATTTGCTAAGATGCTAGCCATATTTGTATGATTTCGAGATACCAGTGACCTTATTTATTTGCCCACTTTGTCAGTCACCATTAACACCCGCTGCAGATACGTGGCGCTGTGACGGTAGCCTGAGCCCCAAGCAAACCTTGCATCCATTTGATGTGGCACGTCAGGGCTATGTCAATCTACTGCCAGTGCAACAAAAAAAGTCTAAAGCCCCCGGTGACAGCCAAGCGTCTATCGATGCGCGTCAACGGTTTTTAAATGCAGGATATTATGAGCCACTACAGGTATTCATCTGTCAGCAAATGGCACAGCTGCTGGCGCAAGATAATCTCATTACTGAACCAAAAATTGAGCAGAATAAAACATCCGTCAACTGGCTGGATATTGGCTGCGGCGAGGGCTATTACACGCAGGCGATGGCGCAAACGGGGATGGATGTCTTAGTCGCTGCTGATATCAGTAAGCCCGCCGTTGCCAGTCTGGCTAAGGTGAGTAAAACGGCAAATAGACTGTGGTATCAGCAAAGCGATGAGCAAAAAGGCACACAAAACAATACGCCAAATAAAATGGCCGCTATTTATCCACTAGTGACCAGTGCTGCCAATTTGCCACTAGCGCCGCATAGCATGGCAGGTATTAGCAGTATCTTTAGTCCGATATTGCCAGAAGCCTTTGCAAAAGCTCTGCAAGATGAGGGTTATTTACTCATTGCTAAGCCTGATGTCGGGCATTTAACAACCATACGCGAGGCGTTATTTGATAGTGTCCGTGAGCACGACTCTGATAAGTTTTTGCACGAGCTAGCGCCGTATTTTACGCTAATAGGAACACATTACATCAACACGGCGTTATCGCTGTCGGCAGATGTTCTCGCTGATTTATTGACCATGACCCCTTATGCGTATCGTGCGCGTAGTGAGAAGCGTCAAGCATTACTGGCAACAGCTAAGACGCAAGCCTTTGACACCGAAGCCAAATTTGTGGTTTATATTTTGCAAAAAACGCGTCCTACAGTATCGGCCCCATAGTAGCGACGATATTATTCCAAATCCGATAGGATAACGGCCAGTTTTTTACCTGTTCAAATAATATTTGTTCAGAGTCTGCGATGTACTGGTATTGGCGCTCAACAATTTTGGCAGTCAGCGCTTCATCGCTAAAAACCACGTTGTTTTCATAATTTAAATCAAAACTACGCAAGTCTAAATTGGTTGAGCCAATGAGACCAATCTCTCCATCGACGGTCAAGGTCTTGGCGTGAAGCAAGCCTGGCTTATACTCATAAATTTTTATCCCTGCTTCAAGTAATTGCCAATAGAAGCTGTGGCTGGTGGCGGCGACGACGAAAGAATCATTGTGCTTGGGGAAAATCATCGTCACCTCTACACCGCGATAAGCAGTGGCACATAGGATGCTGACTAAAGAGTAATCGGGGACAAAGTAGGGGGTCGAGATAATCAAGGTGCGCTGAGCTTGGCTAATCAATGCGCCCAAAAACTGCGGCGTTGTCCCATGACGCTTGGTTGGGCCATCAGCGAAGACTTGCGCGGCAAAGCCTTTTATCTCTCTATCCTCTATCTGTTTATCCTCTGGTTGTTTATTCTTCAACTGCCCAGCTTCTTGTGTCTTTTTATCAGACACTGTATAAAGCTCAGTATCAGAATCAGTATGATAAATAAAGCTGTCTAGCGGCGTATCAGGGTTTTTGATCAGCCAATCGCTGGCAAATAACATCTGGTTTTGCGCCACCACAGGGCCTTGCATACGTAGCATGATATCTACCCATGGCGCGTACTTTGGCTTTACGCGAAACTCGGGGTCGGCGCAATTGCGGCTGCCAGAATAGCCAATCTTGCCATCGATTACCGTGATTTTGCGGTGATTACGCAAATCAATACGGCTAAACAAGAATACCTTTATGAGGTTGCGAATCGGTAGCGCCACACTGACCTCTACGCCCGCGTCCTGCATCTCTTGCCATAGCTTGGAGCGCACTAGCTTACGTGAACCCATCCCATCGACCATCGCCCGACAAGTGACTCCGCGCCGTGCCGCTCGCATCAAAGCTTGAGCTGTATCAATACCCATTCCATCGACGAGCCAAATGTAATACAGCACATGAATCTGTTCAGTCGCCGCATCGAAGTCGGCAATCATACGTCTGCGAGTCTCATCGGCATCTGCCATCAACTCAGCATGATTGCCCACTGTGGTATGAAAGCCTGTGATATTAGCCGCATAAGCAAAAGCAGCCCGATACTCAGGTTTGACGGACTTTATCAGGGCGCTATCATTACCGAGTACTTCAGGATTGTGCTTATGCAGGTCCTCAATAATTTGCTGCGATTGCTCTGTGAAGCCGCGACCCAGACGCAGCTCGCCAAACATCCAATAAACCAGCACGCCAAGATAAGGCAAGATAAATAATACCACCAGCCATGCTAAGCGTGCAGGAGACGTAAAGTCTTGGCGGGCAAGCACGCGTAGGGAGATTAGTATTATTAATATAAAGTGAATGGTTAGCAGGATGTCTAACAGCATAAGGGCAATCCGTTGTTATTATTTGAGGTATAAACAAACCTTACTATACATCAATTATAATTCAATGCTGTCTGGGTACGGTTGGCATCGCCATTTGGGAAGTTGTCATATTCAGAGAGAAGAAAAGAGGCTTATATCACCTAAAGAAGGTTTAGGTCTGTAGACTAGATATGTTCAACACAGCTTAATAGGAAAAAGCGCATCAGAGTCAACGGATGCGCTTTTATTATTCAGGTTAGACAGTTTTTCGTTTTTAGACGTTATTGGTTCATATTTCTATTTTGGTTCTGAATATTTTGCTTTTGATTCATATTCATCTGTCCACCTTTATGCATGCGATTGTTTTGATTCATCATATGACCGCCTTGATGCATACGATTACCATGATCCTGATTCAACATACGGCCATCTTGGTTCATACGCTGCGATTGTATTTGGCTAAGTTTTTGACGCTGCTCAGGAGTCAGTACTTGCATCATCGCATTGTGGTTCTGTATACCAGTACCACGGTTATTCTGCCTAATAGCCTGTATCTGAGCTTGCTGACTGGCAGTTAAGTTAAGCTCAGTTGCCATGTTAGATATCATGTTTTGTGGCATTTGTGCTTGGCTGTAATGTTGCATATTCATATTATGGTGTGGAGCAGGATTTGTCATTCCTCCACCCTGAGAGCAAGCAGCGATAGTAAATAAACTGGAGACAGCGATTACTGATGTCATTAATAATTTTTTCATGATTTTTTCCTTATATCTTGCATTATTTTTTAGTTATTATTTTAAATATATATTTAATGATGAAGGGTGAGTGGATGGGTATCGTCAATCCTAAATAAAATCGATACGTTATAGTGGTGATGCTTTTTTCTTAGGGTTTTTATTTATGATTGACTACGATTGATCCAAATAACTTCACTACCTCTAGGGCGTGTCATCAATTAAGCCAAACGACACAAGAAACTAAGTGAATGGCACTAAGGAAATGACTGGCTAACTTATCATAGCGAGTGGCAATCGCACGATACTGCTTAATCTTGGCAAAGAAGTTCTCTATTAGGTGCCTCGCTTTATAAAGCTCTTTATCGAAGTCTCTTGGCTGCAGCCGATGACACTTAGATGGTATAACTGCATTACCTTGCACTGCTTTAATCGGTTCAATAACGCGGGCATCAGCATCGTAAGCTTTATCGGCAAGCCACGTTTGGCTAATACTGACATCAAGCAATTCATCTGAGCCACACAGATCATGAGCTGCCCCACCTGTTAGATAAAAGCCGTAGGATTGCCTAGCGCATCTGTTCGAGTATGTATTTTAGTCGTCAGTCCACCTTTGCTGCGTCCAATGGCTTGATCCCTTTTTTCCAGCACTGTGCTGGTGGGCTTTAACAATCGTGGCATCTAGCATGGCATATTCGTCATCGGATTGTTCAGAGAGTTGATTAAAAACCTGCTCCCATACGCCTTTTTTGACCAGCGACTAAAACGAGTATGAATCACTCTGAAGTCGCCAAAGCGTTCAGGTAGGTCACGCCAAGGTATGCCGGTCTTGTAACGGTACAGAACCGCTTCTACGAACAAGCGGTTATCCTTTGCAGTAACACCAACGTCACTTGGTTTACCAGGTAGAATGTCTTTAATTCTCTCCCATTGGTCATCACGTAGGGCATGTCGTCTTGTCATAGTCATTGAGCTCAAATTCCTAAATACGATCTAAGTATAGCTTATTCTGAAATATCTATGCTAATTGATGACACGCCCTAGTATAGGCTATATATAGGTTACGAGTGTTTGAGAGTTATGAAGAAGGGTAACTGCCAGCACTCAATTGTATATAGTGAGCCTTTTTAGTAAAGCCTTGTTAACAGTAAGGATTTGATAAGCTTCGATAATATAGTCGATCCACTATGAAATAAATAGAGTGCTACTGGGATGAATTTTTGCAGCCTCTGGAGTGACGAAGTCGCACAGCAAGCAAAGAAAATTTATACCAGTAGCACGCTGTAAAAGCTGTACTCTTTTTATTTAGGACTCACTATAGGAATGCTGGAAATTCATTTAAATTAAGTCACGATTTCATTATTAATGGCTTTCGCCCAACGTCTGCTTTTATTTTTACAGCGCATACATAGCTCATCAGCGCGCGTGAGACGGTCGACGTTGCCGCAATACATACAGGCGTAGTGAAAGCTCGGCTCTACTTGCGTGACGGCTTTGTAGGGTTTGGGGAACAGCGGCAGGCCATAAAGAGTGTCATCTAGAGGGTATAATACCAAGCTAAAGTTACCATCGGTCTCAAGTAGACCAATGCGAACTTGACCCAAATGCTCAACTCCTTGCCTGCGCATCTCAGAGAAAAACTCATCATGCGACATCTTGCCTTGCTTAATTTTTTCTAGTACCAACAGACCGTTTTCGACGATATAGATTGGCTTGCCTTCCAATAGATATTCAAAAGGCTGGTACTTCATCATAAACCAAGTAGACAAGCGGTACATGGCAATCACTACACTCATGATAATCACGGCTTGGATAATCGGTAAGTCCTCGGTGAACATGGGGTCACCAGCGATAGAGCCTAGCGATAAAATAATGGTCAGCTCAAAGATAGACAGCTGACGCACGCCGCGCTTACCCGTAAAGCGCAAAAACATAATAATAAGGCCAAACATAACCGCTGCGCGTAGAGCGACCTCAACGGCAAATGTCCAAGTGGTGTCGTGAATAAAAATACCTGCCCAATCCATGCCTGACTTCCTTTTTAAAAGTTTAAATATCTATATTGGTTAATTTTTATTAATTAATAGCCACTATAATTGAACTTTGAATCAATCGCATCTGCCATATTCCTTAACTTGCTATGTTTACTTGAACGTAATGACTGATAGGTCTAACTAGTTTGGTAGTGACTGGATAGTGAATGACTGGCTAATCGGTCAAAGTTCTATTACTCTGTTATATTTGCGATCAAACAATAGGTGACATATGGATGTGTTCTCATATTGGCAAGGCTTCTATAACGATCCTTGGTTTTGGCAGTTTCCAATGGCGACACTAGCCATTAGCATGGCGGCGTTTTTGACGGTGGCGATTCCATGGACGATCGTGGCTTGGCAAGATCCTGTCTCGCTACGCAAATATAATACCAAACCCAACAATTAAAGTTGCGCCCAGGTACGAGCAGTTAAAGACCGAATCCTTTGTGGCTGTTTAAGTAGATTATTCCAAGCCAAGCATGCGGCATCGACAATAGCCTCATAACTGTCATAACAACGATTAGATAGCTCATTTTGCTTAAGGTACTGCCATACCCTCTCAGAGGGATTAAGCTCAGGTGAATAAGGCGGTAGTTTAAGCATAGTGACATTAGCCTGATTCAAGCTTGGTTGATGCCATAATGCGCCGTCCATCACCACCACCGCATGACGTCCTTTTGGAACGGCTTTACTAATCTCTTGCATATGCAATAACATGGTGTGTTTATTAACGAAAGGCAGTACTAAGCCGACAGCCTTCTTTGTCGCTGGACAAAAGGCACCAAACAGATAAGCGGAATGAAACTGTTGCTGCTTGATCAGTCGAGGTCGCCCACCGCGGTAATGCCAAACTCTGGTCAATGAGCCTTGTTGTCCTATTCGAGTTTCATCTTGAAACCAGATGTCCACTTGATCTAGGCTCACATCAGTAGGCAGTGACGCCTTAACCTGTGCTATAAAGTTTTTTGCCTCATAACTGTCATAACAACGATTAGATAGCTCATTTTGCTTAAGGTACTGCCATACCCTCTCAGAGGGATTAGCTCAGGTGAATAAGTAGTTTAAGCATAGTGACATTAGCCTGATTAACGGCCGTCCATCACCACCACCGCATGACGTCCTTTTGGAACGGCTTTACTAATCTCTTGCATATGCAATAACATGGTGTGTTTATTAACGAAAGGCAGTACTAAGCCGACAGCCTTCTTTGTCGCTGGACAAAAGGCACCAAACAGATAAGCGGAATGAAACTGTTGCTGCTTGATCAGTCGAGGTCGCCCACCGCGGTAATGCCAAACTCTGGTCAATGAGCCTTGTTGTCCTATTCGAGTTTCATCTTGAAACCAGATGTCCACTTGATCTAGGCTCACATCAGTAGGCAGTGACGCCTTAACCTGTGCTATAAAGTTTTTTAAAAGCGTCTTGAGCTTGTGGGTCGGCTTTTGGATGCTGACTACGAGCACTTATCCAACTCATATCAATACGCTTGAGTAGCTCGTAGATACCGTTAACGGTGTAGTGAGCGTTGTAGTGTTCTTTAGCCAATTGCTGAATGTCTTTGCCGGTTAGACGACCGCCAGCGCGCTTTTCTTGTTCAGAGACTATCATGGCTTTAAAAGCGGCTGTGTCTGCTTCTGCCAATTTGCTGCGACGACCTCGACGATGACGATCGTAGAGACTTTCAAGTCCTCGTTCATAATATCGCTTCAATGTCCATCTGGCAGTTTCAGGATGTATGCAGAGGTCTTTGGCAATATCGTTGGTGGCTTTGCCTATACTATATTGGTATAAGATGAGCAGGCGTAGTCGGGCTCTGGGATTGCGCTCAGTCTTTGAGTGTTTGCCAAAGTCATGGTCTTCTAGGTTATGTATTGGTATAGTCATAAGTGGATTATACTATATATTTTGGGTTTGGTATAAGATTCAACAAAAACCGTTTGAGATGAAAAAGTTCTTGCTGCCATCCATTGGCCGTATCGTGATTAACAATATTATCTTGGCGTCGTTATTGGTCATCGCATGGCCCCTACTCAAACTGACAGGCGTGCATAGTGGTGAGTTGCCCGTCTGGTATATCGTCATTGCTCAACTGATTTTCTTTGTGCTGCTCGATGATTTTCTTTACTACTGGATGCATCGCTACATGCATGAGAATAAGTGGTTGCTAAAACACATCCACAGCGTACATCATCGCATTCATAATACTTGCGCCATCAATGGTAACTACATGCATTGGGTCGAGTATTCGCTAACAGCGACGCTGACATTGGTCGGGCCAATCCTGATAGGCGCTCATATCTACGTCGTCTGGCTATGGGTTATTCTGCGTCAGATCGAAGGCGCTGATGGTCACATTGGTTATGATATTCCGTGGAACCCAGTGCATCTATTACCTGTCTATGAAGGGCCAGTGTATCATGACTTTCACCATGCCAAATTCAAGGGTAATTACGCTGGATTTTTGCCTTATCTAGACAAATATATGGGCAAAACGCACATACCCGCTTATCTAAATTATCTTAAAGAAAAGAAGAAGGGTTTGACGCCAGTAGAGATTGAAGAGGGTGCACTAGAGGCGAAACGGCAGGCCAAGTTACTAAAGCGTCAGGCGCAGGGTTAAAAAGGAATGTTTAGGACAGCAGTAGCTAATGAGTAGAGACTGAAAGTCTTACTGTTAAAGGGCTTAAGATGTGTATAGAAAGAGATAGGACAAGCTAGGAAAATTAAGGCGCTTTTATGAATAGCTAAGATTGGCGGTGAAGGAGGAAGTCAAATACTGTTCGTAAGTAGCTGATAGATATAGATTTATTATTTAAATGTATTGTTATAGACCAACTATTAGACCAGCACCTTTCAAGTGTTGGATGCAAGACAAATAATGGGATTTATCTCATAGTGAATTGTAAGTAAAGATTTCAGTGCATAAGTTTGATTCAAATACATATTATCACTAAAAAACCATTTCTAGTAGGTTAGGTTTCTTTTTCTACCTCACCGCTTAAATCGCCTAATACTACTCGCCACCACCCCCAAATAGCTCAAGCGATCATTTATATTGGTAGGTTCCCAGAGGCAAGCGGCCTGCTTTAGCCTCACGCATATTTTATTCATACATCTTATCTAGTTCCTGTAAAGCGGATAATATGCTCTCGCAAACATAACTTTCACAATTCAGACTTAAAGTTTCTCAGGAATTTTTTAGTAGGATTATTTGATATTATAGAATAACTTACAAAGCTCCTTCTTAAACATCATTGGGACTCATAGTTGCCATCAAGTCAGTAAATTTTTCTCCCTGAACTGATACGTGTTCTTTGAGTAAACTTTCAGCTAAATCTTCATCAGAGTTAGTAATCGCATCTACAATTTTTTGATGCTCATCAAAAGAATGCTGCATCCGATTATTTACTCGCAGTTGCAGTCGTCTATATGGATGTAGCCGATTATGTAGATTACTTGCTTGTTCTATCAAAAAACTATTGTGGCTAAGTTGATACAGGAAAAAATGAAATCTTCTATTAGCTTCATAATAGCTTTCTGTATTATCTTCGGTTAAGTATTCTTTGCATTGATTATGTAAAGCTAGTAGTTCAATTTTTTCTTCCTCATTTATTCTTCTAGCAGCTAATCTACCGCACATTCCCTCAAGGTATGCCATAACCTCAAACATCTCAAACAGCGTTACGATGTTTAAGGTAGGTATTACTGCGCCTCTACGAGGTCGGATCTCTACTAACCCTTCAGATGCTAGAAGTTTCAATGCATCACGGATAGGTGTTCTTGAAACCCCATACTGTTCACAAAGCTTTACTTCATCAAGTTTAGTACCTGGTGTCAAATGACCATACACAATCTCATCTTGTATTTTTTTGCTTATCTGCACGGACAACGGTAAATCATCAATTAAACTCATAACATCTCCATTTGTATACAATAACTAATTTAATAAATACAATATGGTTGCACTTTAAAACCATCTGTATTAGATTATATCAAACAAGTCGCAAATAAGTTATGAGTTATACGAAGACTTTTAGTTCTATACAGCCTCGTAACGCTTGCAAAGAATGATAGGTAAGAGGGTTTTAAGAGTCTTAATATTGTTTCAAAGCTATTAATATTGATTCTTAAGAATATATCTAGCTATCAATGATTTAGATTTATATAAATATTTTTAACTATATCCAAGGAAGGTAGTTATGATCATATATGGTACTGCTCTATTAGCAGTTAGTTATCTGCTCGGAGTTTATATTGGAGGGCTGTTGGGGCAAATATTAGGTGTCGACGCTAATATTGGTGGTGTAGCTATCGCAATGGTGCTGTTAATCGTCGGCAAGGAGATGCTTGCTAAAAGAGGACTTCTCCCGAAAGCTACTCAGTTTGGTGTTTTGTATTGGGCAGGAATGTATATCCCTATTGTTGTCGCTATGGCAGCAGGGCAAAACGTAGTTGCTGCATTATCTGGTGGCATGGTAGCAGCAATTGTTTCTGTTATTGCTCTTACTGCAACTGTCTTCGTTGTACGTTGGCTTAATAAAATGGCCAATGATTATGATACATACGAATGGGATGAAGATAGTGAAGTTCTTATCGATTGATATC
The DNA here is from genome assembly GCF_904846155.1 of Psychrobacter fulvigenes. Taxonomy (NCBI): domain Bacteria; kingdom Pseudomonadati; phylum Pseudomonadota; class Gammaproteobacteria; order Moraxellales; family Moraxellaceae; genus Psychrobacter; species Psychrobacter fulvigenes. Next base: position 3,220,411 of record NZ_CAJGZP010000001.1, on the reverse strand, counting down.
TTTCCTTTAACCAAGACTATTAATAATATACAAAAGCCTACGCCTCTAACTTAAGCGCGAAACGGAGTAATTAAATGGAATTAATTATACAGACGCTCACTAAAAATGCCTTTGTCACTGCTCTCGCAGTAACCGGCCTTGTGATGCTTTTCTCTCAAATACTATCTAAATATCTTACTAAAGGTAAGCTACAATCATCCGCTATTGCAATTACACTTGGTCTAATTGCTGCCTATTTCGCAGGTCTATATACAACTGGATCTAAAGGGATCTCAGATATAGAAATTTTCTCTGGATTCGCCCTTTTGGGTGGAGCCATGCTTCGCGATCTTGCAATATCATCGACGGCATTTGAAGTAGATGTTAAAGAACTAAAACGTGCAGGAAAAATCGGTGTTGTTGCCTTGCTATTAGGTAGTGTTATTCCGTTCGCTGTAGGAGCTGGAGTTGCATGGACATTAGGCTATAAAGATGCTGCCTCTATGACTACCATTGGTGCAGGTGCAATGACTTATATTGTAGGTCCAATTACAGGAACTGCAGTTGGCGCAAGCTCTGATGTGATTGCTTTATCTATTGCGATTGGTTTGATTAAGGCTGTATTTTTTATGATTTCAACGCCTTTATTAGCTAAGTTTATGCAACTTAGAAGTCCACGATCGGCCATGATTTTTGGTGGTTTAGTTGGTACTACTAGTGGTGTAGCGGCTGGATTGGCAGGTACTGACGTACGGTTAGTTCCATATGGAGCTTTAGTTGCTACTTTCTATACAGGACTAGGTGCTTTATTAGGCCCATCTGTATTTTTCTTGACCGTAAACGCCTTTTTTTAATAATCACATAAAGGGAATCTTATGAAAGCGAATAATGAAGAAAAAACATGGAATTTACAAAAAAACAGACGCACGGCTAAGCTTCAGCTTGCCAAAGATAAAGGGTTTGAAAAACTAGTTCAGAGTGGTAGAGCAATTGAGTTATTAGAAACGGTACTTGCACCTGAAGATAAAGTTTGCATTGAAGGCAATAATCAGAAACAAGCTGACTTTCTATCTGAATGTTTATCACAGTGTAATAACGAGGTGCTAAACGATTTACACATACTGCAGTCAGTGTTAGCACTACCTAGCCATATCGATATATTTGAAAAAGGCATTGCAAGTAAAGTCGACTTTTCTTTTTCTGGTCCCCAAGCTTTAAGACTAGCGAAACTAGTTCAGCAACAAAAAATAAAAATTGGGTCCATTCATACCTACCTAGAGCTATATGGCAGATACTTTATCGACCTAACACCTAACGTGTGTTTGATCACAGCGCATTCTGCGGATGCAGAAGGTAACCTATATACAGGCCCAAATACTGAAGATACTCCAGCCATAGTAGAAGCGACTGCATTTAAAAGTGGCATTGTAATTGCGCAGGTTAATGAATTAGTGGATAACGTTCCACGAGTTGATATTCCTTCGGATTGGGTGGACTTTTTTATCGTTGCACCTAAGCCTAACTATATAGAACCTTTGTTTACACGCGATCCAGCACAGATCACTGAAGTACAAATATTGATGGCAATGATGGTTTTAAAAGGCATCTACGCTCCATATCAAATTAAACGTTTAAATCATGGTATTGGTTTCAATACTGCAGCAATCGAGTTGCTTTTGCCTACCTATGGGGCTGAGTTAAACCTTAAAGGCAAAGTTTGTACTAACTGGGCGCTAAACCCTCATCCTACTATGATCCCAGCTATCGAAAGTGGATTTGTTGATAGTATTCATAGCTTTGGCTCAGAGGTAGGAATGGATGAATATATTCAGAGCCGATCTGATGTGTTTTTTACAGGTAAAGATGGAAGTATGAGGTCTAATCGTGCTTTTAGTCAGACGGCGGGTTTGTACGCTTGTGATCTATTTATTGGCTCAACTTTGCAGATAGACTTACAAGGTAATAGTTCAACAGCCACAGTCGATCGCATTGCAGGTTTTGGTGGTGCACCAAATATGGGTTCAGATCCACATGGACGTAGACATTCTAGCTACGCATATCTTAAAGCAGGTAAAGAAGCGACAGATGGAAGAGTGGTCAAAGGTCGTAAATTAGTTGTCCAGATGGTAGAGACTTATCGTGAGCATATGGATTCTGTATTTGTTGAAGAGCTTGATGCATGGCAATTACAAGAAAAAATGGGCAGTGACTTCCCACCTATAATGATCTATGGCGATGACGTTACACATATTGTTACCGAAGAAGGTATTGCGAATTTACTATTGTGCCGTACACCGGAAGAAAGGGAGCAAGCAATTCGTGGCGTAGCGGGATACACACCTATTGGCATGCAACGAGACCATGAAAAAGTCAAAGAGCTGAGAGAGCGTAGGATTATCCAAAGACCAGAAGATCTGGGCATAGACGTTTCAAAAGCTAGTAGGGATCTATTGGCGGCAAAATCTATTAAAGACTTAGTGAAATGGTCCAATGGAACTTACTCTCCACCAAGTCGTTTTAGAAACTGGTAAAAATAATACTAAGGATAGAACTATGAATGTACTTAATTTCGACTTTACTTCACAGCCAGTTGCAGATATCAATAAAGAGGTTATTTGTGGTGTTGTTGGCTCAGGAAATTTAGAGGTATTAGTATCACCTTTAGAGAATAGTGAAAGTAGCAAGTTTATTGTTGATACTTCAGTCACAGGCTTCGATCATATCTGGGAAGCTGTGTTAAAGGATTTCTCTGATCGCTATGCAGTGGGTGGTTTGGAGTTCAAAGTTAATGATATGGGTGCAACTCCTGCAGTAGTGAGTTTACGCTTAAGCCAAGCCATTAACATTTTGGAGGATAAATCACATGGATAACTCATACATTCAAGAAAGCTTTTATGAGAAAACTGCGCGTAATCGAATAGCCAGTATAGTTGATAAGAGCAGTTTTCAAGAAATTCTTAAGCCAGGCAGTATACCTGTTAGTCCGAACCTTGCTTCATTAGACATTGTTGGCAGTTTTGATGATGGTGTTATTATCGGCAAAGCAAAAATTCAAAATGATCCAATATTTATCATTGCTCAAGAAGGCAACTTCATGGGTGGGGCTGTAGGTGAAATACACGGGGCAAAAATTGTCGGCCTCTTACTTAAAGCTATTGAAGAGAGACCTAAAGCTGTCGTATTTTTAGTTGACTCAGGCGGTGTTCGCCTTCATGAGGCAAACGCTGGTTTGATCACTATTTCTGAAATTATGCGAGCAATGTTAAAGGTTCGTAATTCAGGAATCCCTATTATTACAGTAATTGGTGGTACCAATGGTGCCTTTGGTGGCATGGGTATATGTGCATGCCTAAGTACGCACGTTATCATGACAGAAGAAGGACGTTTATCTCTCTCAGGCCCTGAGGTTATCGAAACTATTAAGGGTGTAGAGGAGTTTGACTCTAAAGACAGAGCTTTGGTATGGCGAGTTACTGGTGGTAAAACCCGTTATCTGCTCGATCATGTCAAGTTTTTGGTGGAAGATGATATAAGTGATATTACTAAAGGAATTGTTGAGGCACTTCAGCAACCTACTATAGATTTAGATTTAGATTATTTAAAGCAACAGCAAGCCTCGTTGAAGAACCAATATGATAAGTGGTTTGGAGAGAAAGATAGCATACAGATTTGGGAGTCGATGAACATAGACAATCCTGAGTCTATTTCCATGCTTAGCGCTCAACAGGTTAGAGCTATTAAAAAAGGATAATATCATGCAAACGAAAACAATATTAGAAAAGCTTTTTCCTAATGAGCTTGAGTATCATATTGATAATTCGATGATACGAGGTAGTGCAGAAACTAAAATTGGTAAGGTTGAAATTATTGGTACTGTCGACTCCGCCGCTATGAATCAGTTGATTGGAGTGACGCTTTCAAATGAAATATTAAGTGTCATAGAAAAAGGTCAAAAAACGCCTATCGTATTTATAGTAGATACGATGGGGCAAGACTCATCTAGAGCTGACGAACTTTTATGTTTAAATAGAACATTTGCTCATTTAGCATCTTGTGTTGATTTACTCAAACGTAGCGGACACCCCAATATAGCCATTATTTTGGGTGAGGCAGTCAGTGGTGGATTTTTATCCTATGGTCTCATGGCAAATCAAGTATTTGCTATGCAATCAAGCCAAGTTAAAGTAATGGATCTAAACGCCATGTCCAGAGTGACTAAAATACCTCTAGATAAGCTAAAGTCATTATCACAGACATCAGCAATTTTTGCCCCAGGTGTAGAGAATTATTATGCAATGGGTGCAGTGGATGATATCTGGGAAAAACTTGATGAACATCTTGTAGCTAATGCTCTTGAAGCCCAATTGACGCATATGGATGATTTTCTAACAGATAGCCGTCGTCAGTTGGCAGAAGAAAGAAAAGGACGTTTGTTGTGTAACGACATCGTTCAGTCGGTTCTAACGGCTTAATTTTGAATAGTTTTTGATAGGGGTAAGTTGTATGCAGCGTCATGATTTGGTCTACTTACAACCGCATGAATCATACGATTTCATGAGTACATCCTTACCTTTATCTGTGACAATGGCTGTTGGTAAGATGATTGAATCTCAACAGCCATTTACCGTTTGTAGACAAGATATTAAAAACACAATAAAAGTTGCTACTAGCTATATAGAAAACAATCGTAAATATAGGTTGGCATTAAAGCTTTCTAAAGCTCCTAAAGTAATAACCCCACCTTTAGAGCTTGAGACTTTGATACCTCAGCTACCTAAGCAAATACAAAAACAAACTCAACAATTTATAGATCACTGCTCCACTTTAGGTTGTGCAGTACATGTTTATGGATCATTTGCTAATCAATACTTTACAGGCTTGCCTTTTGTAAGACCTACTTCAGATTTAGATATCTTAATAGTTACACAGAGAAATAATATTTCACAAGTATTATTAGCAGTTGAGTCCTTCAAACGCTCTACTAACTCTACCATAAGTTTGAAAGTTGATGGGGAGGTAAGATTACACGGATGTAATGATATATCTTTTAATGAACTCATTTACGCCATTATGTTTGATATCCCAACAGTTTTAGTTAAAACCCTTCATGATATTGAGCTTCAAAATATAGACGTATTACTAGGATGGAATACTGATGAATTCGAACACTTTATTAGATCAAACAAATGAATTTGTATCTTCCAAACAGGCAATTTGGCAGCAGATTGATGAATTAGCACTTGAAGCACTATACGACGAGTTAAGTCTTGAAAATAAGCCAGGACTTGTCTGTCCTTCAGGCAATGGTAGTCACAAGGATATGAACTATCACACCTTTATAAGTAGCATAAATTCTTTAAGAGGTTATTTTTCTACATTGAGTCAGTTTGGGTATGAAAATAGACCATTCGATGACTTGAAGAATATGGGAATTTACCAAGAAGAAAAAATGAGAGAGGCTACAAATAACATTAATACCCACAAAGGTGCAATATTTAATCTGGGCTTTGTGTGTGCTGCTATTGGTAGGTGTATACAAGCAGAAATACCCTTAACAGCTCAAAATATCTGTGAGCAGTTAGTTGAAAGATGGCAGTTTGATCTAACTAATCGTCTTGAACGGGAACCTAATAGCCATGGACAGCAAATGTTTAGGAAATATGGCATAACAGGTGCAATTGAAATGGTTTCTAAGGGCTTTGAAGTCATTCAAAGTAAAGTACTACCATGTTTCTATAACACTGTTTATAGGACTCAAGACTTTGAAAAAGCCAGCATGCAAGCATTGATGACTTTAATATCTGTTTTGTCAGATACTAATATTGTCTGGAGAGGCGGGATAAAAGATTTAGAAAATGCACAAGTATTGGCGAAACAGTTTTTACAAGAAGGAGGCGTTCATCAACTGGATTGGCGCCAAAAAGTAAACAATATTAATCAGTATTTTATTCGTAATAACCTCAGCCCAGGTGGTAGTGCTGATCTATTGGCAGTCACAATCTTCTTATATAAGGTGGAAAATGAATTTAATTATCCTATTTAGTTGGCAAGGTTTACAAAGCCAAAAGCATGTACATGAAATACTGAACTATACTTCAGATCATGAACAATCAATATTAAAAAACATTGTGCCAGAGTTGTTTGATGAAAACTCTGATACGAGACAGTTGTTTAATAATAGAGTGGCGCAACCGTTCATTTATACGCTGCAATATTATCGATGGCACTCTTTACGTCAATTGGTTTCAGCACCAATGGCATTTGCTGGATACTCGTTGGGAGAAGTAAGTGCTTTTTGTTGTAGTAGCCAGTTAACATTTGAGGATGGTTTAGATCTAGTTAATAAAAGAGCTAGGTTGATGGAGCAGGAAGTGACAGAGTCTAGCGGTCTGCTAGCAGTGAAAGGTGTTCCTGATAGCAAACTTGAGGAGCTGCTTGAAAAGAGTGGAACCTATTTGTCTATTAAGATTAATAGAGACCAATTTATTATAGGTGGTAATAAAGACAATCTCGAGCACGCAGCAAAAATTGCCCAGACAGTAGGCGCACAGAATGTTCAGTTATTGAACGTATCAGTGCCTTCACACACTAAAATGATGCAAGGTGCTGCAGAAAAATTCCGTAAATATACTGACTCAATAGCTCTCCCTTCTATGAAAACGCCTATTATCAGTGCGACTGACGGAATAAAGTATAGTAAGGCAGATCAAGGCTTTCATATTCTTTCACACCAAATCGATCATGCACTAGACTGGTATTTCTGTATGGAGAATGTTGAAGAATATCAGCCTAGTATGATTATAGAGATAGGCCCAGGAAATGCGCTATCTAGGATTGTCAATAATCTACTACCCCATGTACCATGCAGAAGTTGGGATGATTTTCGTAATTTAGATGGTTTAAAAGAGTGGATAGAAAGAAGATAGCTAAGGCTCTAGTGTATGGGTTTTAACGATCTAGAAGCTGATAAGTAGTTTGTTAGAGTAAGTTTAAAGAGTCTACTATATAAAAATCACCCTAGTAATTTGCGCTTTAATATAAATAAAAGGTAGGCTTTAATGTTGTATGTCTGGTTTGTCATTGCAGGTGCGTTTGCAGGCGCCAGTGCCGGTTTGTTTGGTGTGGGTGGCGGCATGATTATTGTGCCAGTACTAGTTTGGATTTTTACTGCATATAACTTTCCTCCTGAGGTAGTCACTCACCTAGCGATTGGCACCTCTCTTGCGACCATTGTTGTGACTTCTATTAGTTCGCTAACGGCACATAACAAGCGTGGCGGTGTACGTTGGGAGGTTTGGCGCAGTATGGCTTTAGGTTTAGTTGTTGGTGGCCTAGTAGGTGCGGGTATCGCTGATATGATTGATGGTAATGCATTACAGGTTATTATTGGTGTAGGCGCTTTGTTGATGGCTTTAAAGATGTTGTTCTTATCTAATAAAGAACAGTTGGGTAAGGCGTTACCACCTGCTAGTGTACAGTTTGGTGCAGGTACGGGCATTGGTATGGCATCATCTATTTTTGGTATTGGTGGTGGTAGTTTGACGGTTCCGTTTTTGAACTGGGCAGGGCTGCCCATGAAACAATCGGTTGGAACCTCAGCAGCTTGCGGTTTGCCGATTGCTCTGGCTGGAGCTGCAGGGTTTGCCTGGTTTGGTCAAGATGTAGTTAATCTCCCTGAAGGTACGATAGGCTTTGTGCATATCACTGGGTTTCTATGTATTTCAGCTGCTAGTTTTGCTATGGCAAAAGTCGGTGCCAAGCTTGCACATGTACTGCCTGCACTAATGCTTAAGCGTGCTTTTGGTATATTGCTATTGTTTGCTGGTGGGCAGTTATTATTAAGTGGGATTGGGGCATTGTAATACCTGTTAGTGGTGAACAGCCTATAAGAGATTGCTCTTATAGGCTGTTTTTTTATCTGTCTTTTAAGACTTCAAACAATTAATGCTACAGATCCGACTACCATCGAGCCCATCCCAGATTCTGTGTAACTGCCCTTTAGATTAAATGCTTACTAATACGGTCATCAAACATAATCATAAAGCGATTCAAAGCAGACGTCCAGTTACGGATTGGCATCGACCACTTTTTGGATGCCTGCTGAGTTGCTAAGTACACCACCTTGAATGCTGCCTGATCGGAGGGAAACACCTTACGCTTATTCACCGCTGTTCGAATGACACTATTTAGCGACTCTATCGCATTGGTGGTGTAAATGACTTTTCTGATGTCTTTAGGGTACTCAAAGAACACCGTTAAGCCCTCCCAGTTATTGCGCCACGACTTAACTACGTGCGGGTATTGTGTACCCCAAGTCTCATCGAACCTCTCAAGGTTAGCTTTTGCAAGCTCTATAGTATTAGCATCGTAGATGGCTTTTAAATCAGCGGCTACCGCCCTTTTATCCGTCCACGGTACGAACTTCATTGAATAGCGCACCATATGCACGATACACAGCTGAACCTTGGCTTTGGGGTAAACGGTGTTGATGGCATCAGGAAAGCCCTTTAGACCGTCAACACAAGCGATTAAGATGTCTTGTACCCCACGGTTTTGTAGCTCAGTGAGAACGCCTAGCCAGAACTTAGCGCCTTCATTCTCTGAGAGCCACATGCCAAGCAGCTCTTTTTTACCATCAAGTCCCACACCCAGCGCCAAATAGATCGCCTTGTTGATGATCTGCTTGTCTTGACGTATCTTCACAACGATGCAGTCCAAATAGACGATAGGATAAACACTACTCAGCGGCCGGTTCTGCCAAGCGGTGATGTCCTCTAATATGTTGTCCGTGACTCTTGAAACCAAGCTGCTTGAAATGTCGACATCGTAGAGCTCTTTGATACTCTCTACAATCTCGGTGGTGGTTTGACCTTTGGCGTAAAGGAATATGATCTTGTCATCAAGGCCACTAATACGGGTTTGATGCTTACGCACTAAGGCAGGTTCAAAAGCGCCATCACGGTCTCTTGGGGTGGATATCTCAAGATCGCCTGTGTCACTGCGGACGGTCTTTTTAGTGTGCCCGTTGCGCTTATTAGGTTTATCCGCCTTCTCATGTTTGGGATAGCCAAGATGGTCTTCCATCTCGGCTTCAAGAGCGGTGTCGATAAACGACTGCATGAGCTGCTTCTGAAAGTCTTTGATGTCATCGAAGCTGTTCATACTACCAGCCATTTGCTCGGCCAGTTTCTTGATATCGGATTGGTTAGTCATTGCTTATTCTCCTGTTAGGGGATTATAAGCAGTTACACACTTTTTAGGAAACTCCCACCATCACAGAAAGGCATTAATTCAATTGAGTCAGGCTGAATAATTTAGTTTTATATAGGCATAAAGCTATTCTTGTTTCTTTTAAGTACTGATCACTATCTTAATACAGCCAACTCTCTGTTGGCTATCTGACTTTCTAGTTTCTCTATATAACTACTATAATTGGATTTCAAGACAACGACTCCTGCCATTCCTGCTATCATTACCTCACTATAACTATTCGTAATTTCCCACAGTATTCAGGAATAACAAATGCCCACCACTCAAATCAATCAAGACGATATCAACAAAGCCGTCTGGAACGCCTGCGACACTTTCCGTGGGGTCATCAGCGCCGATACTTATAAAGACTTTATCTTAACCATGCTGTTCCTTAAGTACCTGTCTGATGTCTATAAAGATGAATACATCAAGCTGGTTGAGCAGTTCGGCGATAACCCTGAGCTGATCCACGCGATGATGTCGAAGCAGCGTTTTGTATTACCTGAGGGCGCCAGCTTTTGGGATTTATACGAGCAGCGTCATCAGCCGGGTAACGGTCAACGTATTGACGAAGCGCTCCATGCCATTGAAGAAGCCAACGGCACTAAGCTTAAAAACGTCTTCCAAGACATCAGCTTTAATACGGATAAACTGGGTCAAGAAAAGCAGAAGAACGAGCTACTACGCCACCTACTAGAAGACTTTGGCAAAGACATCCTCAATCTAAGTGCCGAGCGGGTCGGTAGCCTAGATGTGATTGGTAATGCTTACGAATATTTAATCAAGCATTTTGCCGCCAGTAGTGGCGCGACGGCTGGTGAGTTCTATACGCCACCAGAGGTATCGAACTTACTAGCGACTATCCTTGAGCCTGTCGAAGGTGATGAAATATGCGATCCAGCGTGTGGTTCAGGGTCTCTACTCATTAAGTGCGGGGCGATGGTACGCAAAAACTCAAATTCTAAGAAGTATGCGCTATACGGTCAAGAAGCCATTGGTTCGACATGGGCACTGGCCAAGATGAATATGTTCCTACACGGTGAGGACAATCACCGTATCGAGTGGGGCGATACCATCCGTAATCCGCTGCTACTCGATAAAGACGGCAAGCATTTATTACAGTTCGATGTGGTGACCGCCAATCCACCGTTTTCACTGGATAAATGGGGTCATGAAGATGCCAGTAGCGATCCCTATGGTCGCTTCCATCGCGGTGTACCGCCCAAGACTAAGGGCGACTATGCCTTTATCAGTCATATGATCGAAACGCTGAAACCAAGCACTGGCAGAATGGGTGTGGTCGTACCGCATGGCGTGCTGTTCCGTGCGTCTAGCGAAGGCAAAATCCGTCAGCAACTCATTGAAGAAAACTTGCTCGATACGGTGATTGGTCTGCCTGAAAAGCTGTTTTTTGGAACGGGTATTCCAGCGGCTATTCTCATCTTTAAAAAGAATAAAACCGATGACACGGTGTTATTCATCGATGCCAGTAATGAGTTTAAATCAGGTAAAAACCAAAACCAGCTCACCGATAGCAATATTGCTAGGGTCATTGAGACTTATAAGGCGCGGGAAAGCGTCGATAAATATGCGTATCTAGCGAGCTTTGATGAAATTAAGGAAAACGACTTTAACCTAAACATTCCACGCTATGTCGATACCTTTGAAGAAGAGGCGGAGATTGATCTGGTTGCGGTGCGCTCTGAGCGTCTTGAGGTAAAAGCTGAATTGGAGAGTTTAGAGACTGAGATGGCAGGGTTTTTAAAGGAGTTGGGTTATGCCTTATAGCTTACTTGAAGCTAAGCCAATTGAGGAGCTATGCAAAGTTGTTGATTGTGAACATAAAACAGCTCCATATGTTGATGAGTCAGAATATTTAGTAGTTAGAACGAGTAACGTTCGTGATGGTCAGCTAGTTATGGAGAGTATGAAATATACTACTCTTGAAGGTTATAACGAGTGGACGTCTAGAGCTGTTCCAGAACATGGCGACGTACTTTTTACTCGTGAAGCCCCAGCAGGAGAAAGCTGTTTAGTTCCTAGCGATACAAAGGTTTGTATGGGTCAAAGGATGGTTATGCTAAGACCTCATAAGTCCGAGGTTGATCCTGTTTTTTTATCTATGATTCTGAACACTGAAAGAACGAAAAATGATATTTATCGTCTTTCAATTGGTTCCACAGTTTCTAGGATTAATATTGCTGATATTAAAAAGCTTAAAGTAGCTTCTCCGCCACTCCCAGAACAACAAAAAATTGCCAAAATCCTATCCACTTGGGATAAAGCGATTAACACCACCGAGCGTTTGATTGACAATAGCACCCAGCAGAAAAAAGCCTTGATGCAGCAATTGCTGACGGGTAAAAAACGGTTGCTTGATGATGAGGGGAAAAGGTTTGAGAGTGAGTGGGCAGAAAGAGCAGTTTCAAGCTTGGGCAAGATTTATTCAGGAGGTACGCCTAGTACATCCAATACTGAATATTGGGATGGCGATATAAACTGGATTACACCCACTGATATTACCAAACAAGATAGTCGTTATATAAACTCTAGTCTAAGAAAAATAACGCTAGAAGGGCTAGAAAATAGCTCAGCTAAGCTAGTGCCAGCAGGTTCATTACTTATCTGTACACGGGCAACAATTGGTGCAATGGCAATTACTTCTAATGAGATGTGTACGAACCAAGGCTTTAAAAATATCGTTCCTAATAGCAAAACCAATATTGTGTTTGTGTATTACCTCCTAACGTATAACAAACACAGAATGATAAGCAAAGCGAGTGGCTCAACCTTCTTAGAGCTTTCAAAAACTTCATTCGAAAGTATGAGATTTAGAATGCCACCTCTCAAAGAACAACAAAAAATCGCCACCGTATTAGCCAATGCCGATAAAGAAATTGAATTACTTGAGCAGCAATTGGCTGATTTGTAGCAAGAGAAAAAGGCGTTGATGCAGGTTTTGTTGACGGGTAAGAAGCGGGTGGTGGTTGATGGGGAGGTTGCTTGATGAGTAAAGATAATGAAAATTATGGTTTTTTAGAGACTCACTATTATTTCTATGATAACAGTCATTCTATGGATGCATTGGTTAAGAATAAATGTGATAAGGCTTTATTGAACTTAGTATACGAAGTAAACAAAGAGTTAGGCTGGTTTAAAAACTTAAAGGTCGAAGTTCTACCTTTATCCGAAGGTGGTTTAGTTGAAATTCTAAAGTTTTTAGCTACTCCTGAAGGGCATGACCTATTCAATACAACCATTGCGTTTCTTGCTTTAGTTTCATCGAGAATACCTCCTAAACCACGAGAGTCTGAATTAGATATTGAGGGTAAAAAACTAGCTATCGAAGGACAGAGACTCGATAACGCAGGTAAACAGCTAGATAATGAAATAAAGAAAAGCGACCTTGATAATAGAAAGTATGAAAAAGCGCTATTAAAAGCAAAGCTAAGTGAAATTAAGGAAAAAGATAAAAAGGCAGAAAACGTAAAAGATGAAGTATGTGGTTTGAAGGAAGATATCTATAATTTACTGATCGAAAATTTTCAAATTAGAAAGAACTTGTCGTCGTTTTATAAAAATCTGATTGATTATGAAAAAGTAAAAGCTATAGGATACATACCTTACGACAGGAATTTTAATCCTATAATTCTAGAAAGAAAAGTTGAGAGAAATAACTTTTCAGACTTTGTAATTGATTTAGATGAATATGAAGAAATTGACGAAAATGCGAAAATCTATATTTTCTCTCCCAACTTAGTATCTGGTCGGTATAAATGGCGAGGGCTTTATGAAAAAGAAGATAAAATTATCGATTTTAGTATGAATGATAAAGAGTTCAAAGAGTATGTTGAGAATGGTACTATAATTTTCAAGAATGGCTCAACGATTAAAGCCTTACTAAACATTAAGATAAAGCTTGATATTTCAGGTGATGAAACTTCAAGAACTTATTCTGTAGAGACTGTTTTAGAATATTCCCATGGAACAGGTTATACGGAAACCAGTCAGGGCAAGAAATATAAAGCGAATAAAAAAGATGCGAAAGCCCAATTATCCATATTATTTGATGATGAAAACTAGTTTAATTGGTAGCTTAAATAGAAAAACCGCCCTTTAGGGCTAATGCTAGTCAGTTAAGGCAAAAACTCAATAAAAGTAATAAAATAGCCCATCTAATAAGTAGATGGGCTATTTTACTATGAGACTACAAGACGCTATTAATGAGACGCATAAAAGGATTCCAGACACCCTAGAACAATTTAGTGAATTAATAGACCCTGAGTGGATACAGCAAGCTTTAGAGTATACCGGCAAGGCGAGCATTAGAAGGCGTAAGCTACCTGCCGAACACGTTGTTTGGATAGTCATCGGCACAGCTTTATATCGAAACCGTTCAATTTGGTATATCACAGAGCAGATGCGGCTTAATATAGACTCACAGGCCTGTGTACCCAGTGCAGTCGTACAAGCAAGACAACGCCTCGGGCATGAGCCTCTAAAGCAGCTATTTCATCAACTAAGTGCTCACTACCAAACAGAATCACGAGCCCAGCAGCAAGACTTTATGGGACTTAGCGTCCAAGCTGTAGACGGTGTCGTATACTCACTACCCTATACTGATGAGAACCTTCAGTACTTTAGTTCAAGCAAAGGCAGAACTAAAGAGGCGCCCTATCCCCAATGCGTTCGGTATGCCTGATCAATACTGACACGCATGAGATCATTGACACAACCCTTGGAGATATGGGTCAAGGAGAGATCACATTAGCCCGTCAGCTAAATATTCAAGACAACAGCATTACGCTCTTTGATAGAGCCTATTTCTCAGCAGACCTACTGATTAGTTGGCAACAAACCCATCCAAACAGTCACTGGCTCATGCGGGCTAAAGATAATCTGCGTTACACTGTGATTGAAACCTTTAGTGAAGGGGACTACTTGATACAAATGCCGGTTTCTCCCCAAGCTCAAAAGAAAAATCCAAACCTACCCGATACTTGGCAAGCTCGATTAATTGAGTGTCGTTATGAGGGTAAGATAAGACGATACATCACCTCTTTAATAGATGATAAACGCTTTACTAAGGATAAAGTGGCACAGCTGTACTTGCAGCGCTGGGAGATCGAGATGGCTTTTAGGGAAATTAAGTCTGATCTACAGCAGGGGCTGTTGTTAAGAAGTAAGCTGCCACAGCTTGTGTTACAAGAGTTCTGGGGGCTTATGATTGCTTATAATCTGATAAGACGTTTGATGCGATATATGGCAGTTAGAGCTAAGGTTAGCCCTCTACGAATTAGCTTTCATATGGTGTCTATTACGATTGTTGATCTTTTACGGTTTGCGCCTTTACAGGCTGCAGGACTCTTCCCTAAGTTGTTAGATGCAGTTTTAGAGGAAGGAAAATTGTTTGTCATTCCTGAACGCAGAAAGCGATCTTGCCCGAGGGTGGTTAAGGGTAAACCACAAAAATATCCCAAAAAAAATACCAGTCAGCCTTAACTGACTGGCATTACCCTTTAGGGCGGTTTTAAATTTGGTGGGAGCTAAGGCCGAAGCCTTACGGTATTGCTCTATATGTTATCTGGCACTCTATGCCTACTTAAGGTCGCACTCCCAGAATACCGCGCTCCAACTTACGTAATTTTTCATCTTATTTATCCTCATCGCTATTTCTCCTTAAGATAAGTCTGTAGGTCTTAAGTACAAACAACCATATTTTGACTTGCGTCTCAAATGGTAGGGTCGTAGGAATCAGTAAGAGAGCACAGAGTGTAATCCCAAATACAGTGATAGTTATTTGCTAATAAGTCATACAAAAGCATTAGCATATGGCAATTATATTCATTCGACCTAACCGTAGTCAAGAGTTAATAAATATTGACATGGTAACCATCATCGATTAGTCTGTATCCAACATAACCGCCACGCTTAGTGCCCTTTGGGTAACGCGCAACCTTGGCGGTTTTTCTTTGCCTTTTTTATAGTGGTATCGGCTACAATCATAATAACCAAACAAACGCTATGTCTAAAGTGGGCAGATATGACCAACCCCAGCATCAACTTTGCAGAAGAATTCAGCTCAAAAATCCCTGCCTTAACCTTGCTTAGCACGCTGGGCTATCGGTTTATTCCGCCCAGCCAATGCAATGCCATGCGCTCAAAATCAGTGTCACATAAAGCCACTAACCAAGTGGTTTTGCTACCCATCATGCGTGCGTTTTTAGCCAAGCAAACCTTTACGTTTGAAGGCACACCGCATCATTTATCAGACAGCGCCACTGATAAAATTATGCACGAGCTCAATCCTGCTATGAACTTAGGCTTGCAGCTCGCCAATGAAAAGCTCTATAACGCCATGCTTTATGGCGTGACCGTGACCGAGTTTATCGACGGTAAAAAAACCTCACAAACCATCGGTCTGATTGATTGGGACAATATAGATAACAACGCTTTTCACTGCACCGAAGAGTTTGTCGTACAAAATGCCGAGGGTACAGGCAACGTCATTCCTGATATCGTCTGCTTTGTGAATGGTTTACCGCTGGCAGTGATTGAAGCCAAACGCCCTGATTCCAGTAGAGAGTGGCAGTCAACCAACGCGCAAGCCGTCTCTCAGCACATCCGTAACCAAGGTCAAAAGCAAATCCCGCATCTATTCGCTTATAGCCAGTTATTGCTAGCGGTCAATGGTCATGATGGACTGTATGCTACCTGCGGTACACCTGAAAAGTTTTGGGCAAAATGGGTTGAGGAAGAGATCTCTGAGCCTGAGTTTGCCCGTCTAAAAAACCAACAGCTTAATAATGAGCAGATTGAGAGTTTGTTTAACCATCGTCCTACCTCTGCTAAAAAAGAATATCTGTCGTTGATTAATGCTGGTGATCTGGTCGTTACCGATCAAGACCGCTTAATTGTCAGCTTATTACAGCCTGAGCGTTTGCTTGAGATGATGCGCCTGTTTACCTTGTTTGATAAAAAGGCAGGAAAAATCGTTGCCCGTTATCAGCAAGTCTTTGGTATCAAAGCTCTGATTGAACGTATCAGTACTTTTGATGAGCAGGGCAGTCGTGAAGGTGGTGTGATTTGGCATACCACAGGTAGTGGTAAATCTTTTACGATGGTGTTTTTCTCTAAAGCTTTGATTTGGTTAGAGGAGCTTGCGAAGTGTCGAATTATTGTCGTCACGGATCGTGTCGATCTGGAAACCCAGCTGAGCAATACCTTTAAGTCTGGTGGTGTCATCACCAGTAAACGCGATAGTCGTGACGCCATGGCAACTTCTGGTCGCCGTCTAGCGCAGCAAATCGGTCACGGTAATGAGCGCGTTATTTTCTCCATTATTAATAAGTTTGGCTCAGCCGTTAAATACGATGAGTGCTATAACGACAGCCCAAACATCATTGTTATGGTCGATGAAGGTCACCGTAGTCAAAACGGTGAGAATAATATCCGTATGGCACAAGCGCTACCAAACGCTGCCTTTATTGCCTTTACGGGTACGCCACTGCTCAAAGATGATAAGACTGAAAACAAATTCGGCAGCATCATCCATTCCTACACCATGCAGCAAGCGGTCAAAGATAAAACCGTTACGCCATTGTTATATGAAGAGCGCGTTCCTGAGCTCAATACCAATGACGCCGCTATCGATGCTTGGTTTGACCGTATCACCCAAAAGCTTACCGAGGATCAAAAGAATGATCTCAAGCGTAAATTCTCCCAAAAAGGTCAAATCTATCAGGTTGAAGGTCGCATTGAGCTGATCGCTCATGACATCTCTGATCACTTCCAAAACTTTAAACAGCAGCATCTAAAAGGTCAACTGGCTTGTGACTCTAAAGCCTCAGCTATCCGCTATAAAATGGCATTAGATAAGATTGGCAAAGTGACCTCAGTAGTCGCCATGTCACCACCTGATACTCGTGAGGGGCATGACACCGTTGATGGTGAGTCAAAAGACATCGTACAAAACTGGTGGCAAGATAATGTCGCTAATGAGTACGGCGGTGATGAAAAAGCCTATACCAAGGCCATTATTGAAGCCTTTAGTCAGGATGATGGTCCTGACATTATGATTGTCGTTGATAAGCTCTTAACAGGCTTTGATGAACCCAAGAACACTGTCCTATATATCGATAAGCCACTAAAGCAGCATAACCTGATTCAGGCGATTGCACGGGTGAACCGCTTGCATGAGAAAAAACGCTTTGGTTATCTGATTGATTATCGTGGCATCTTAAAAGAGCTGGATATCACCATTGAGAAGTACCAAGACTTAGCCGAGCGCACGCAAGGTGGCTTTGATATTGAAGACCTTAAGGGTCTGTATAACGCCATGGATACCGAGTACAAGCAGCTACCAAGGCTGCATAATGAGCTGTGGGCTATATTTTCATCGGTTAAAAACAAGCAAGACGGACAAGCGCTAAGACAAGTGCTAGCACCTAAGATGCAGGAAGTAGATGGCAGAGTAGTCGATACTCAGCTAAGAGCGCGTGACGACTTTTATGCTGCCTTGACCGCATTTTCTAACGCCATGAAAATTGCGTTGCAATCAGCATCTTTTTTTGAAGACAAATCATTCGATAACAAACGTGATCGCTATAAGCAGGATCTCAAAGCCTTTATTAATCTACGTAAGCAAGTGCGTGAAGACGCTGATGAGACCATTGATTACGATGAGTATGAAGCGGATATTCGCAGCTTACTCGACAAGCATATTGCGGGGCTTGAGGTTAAAGAAGCAAAAGGCGTTTACCTAGTCGATAACCTAGGAAAAAATATTAAGCCTGAAGCCATGAGTGACGATGAAGCACGCAACCAAACCGATAAAATTACAGGTCGTGTCACTAAGATGATTGAGCAGGATTTGGCTGATGATCCGTATGCGCGAGAGTACTTCTCTAAGCTCCTAAAAAAGGCCATTGAAGAAGCCAAAGCGATGTTCGATGCGCCCGTGAAGCAGTACATGATGTTTGCTGACTTTGAGCAGGCCGTAAAAGACCGTGATGTCGCTGATGTGCCGAACGCGTTTATCGATGATAATGGTAAATTAAATAAACATGCTCAGGCTTATTTTGGTTTGTTTAAGCATTTATTTGACGCTGATTTCTTGGCGGATAAAGAGCTAGATAACGACAAGCTAGTTGCTTACGCCTTTGAGATTGATGAAGTAGTCAAAACGAATGTGGCGGAATATTCCATCAATGCCAGTGAGATTGAAAATGCGATTAATAGACGCTTATTGCCAATGTTGTTTGCTGACTTGGGTATAGATAAAGCGCAACAGCTCATTGAAGAAGTGCTAAAGATTACCCGACTTGGGCTGTCGAGAGAGACAAGTAGCCCACGAGCAGCAAGAGGGTAGTAGGCAATGACTGAGAATGGCGATTTTTATTATGGTGAAGATAAAATCCATTATGAAGTAGTGCGTAAAGAAGTAAAAAATAAGTCTAAAAACGATAAGCTTATTATCGAAGAGACCAAGCCGAGTAAACCCCGAAAAGTGGTCATTAAGGTACATCCTGATCAGCGTGTGGTCGCCACCGCGCCTAGTGATGCTACGGATGAGATGATACATGACGCCATGATAAAGCGTGCGCGCTGGATATGGCAAAGCCTACAAGACTTTGCCAAGCAAAAAGATCATGTGTTGCCCAAGCGTTATGTCAGTGGTGAGACTCAGTTTTATCTGGGTCGTCGTTACGTGTTAAAAGTAATAACGGATGCAGAGCAAACGGCTCGAGTTAAGTTATTACGTGGTAAATTAAACGTTACCGTTAATCAAGTAAGCAGTAATCAAAAAAGCGGCAATCAAGCAAATCAGTTTGCTAGTGAACGTTCAGTTAAAGTAAAAGCGCTATTGGATAAATGGTATCAAGATAGAGCCGAAATTATTTTTGCTGAACGTTTACACGCAGTATTGTCCAAAGCTTCATGGGTCACAAGCATGCCGTCATTTAGACTAATGGCAATGAAAAAACAATGGGGCAGTTGCTCTACTAAAGGCAATTTAATACTCAATCCGCATTTAGTAAAAGCCCCAAAGGAATGCATTGATTATGTGATATTGCATGAGCTGTGTCATATAGCTGAGCACAATCATAGCGAGCGCTTTTGGCGCTTATTGACGCAAGTCATGCCGAATTGGAAAGAGGTGAAGGCTAGGCTTGATGGTATGGCGGAGCTGTATTTGAATGAGTGAGGGTAGGGTATTTGACTAGTTATGCAATATTCCAAAGATAAACTACGTTTGAATTGTGAGTGATTGATACCCAACTCAAAAAGAAAACGCCTTCTAATCATTGTGACTAAAAGGCGTTAAGAGTTAAGTTATGCAAAATTCCAATATTTTGACTGCTGCTCTATAACTGCCTGAACAGCTTGCTCTTCATGAGGGAATAGGGTTTCAACTGGAACACCAAAACCTTCCATAAATGGGTCTTCTACATCGGTTTTAATACCACTAATAGCCTCAACGATGGCTAATGAGCAGAAAGGAACATATGCTGCACTATAGCCACCTTCGTGACATAGGACCAGACGGCCGTCACAATGCTTTTCAGCTAGACCTTTCATAAAGTCTGCAAAGCGTCTAAACCCATCTGATGTAACCATCATTCGTGCTAACGGATCGAAGAAGTTAGGATCTTGTCCAGCAGATACAATGATTAGTTCGGGTTTGAATTGATCAACTATTGGACCGACAATCTTTTCAAATGCGTGCATGTATCCAGCGTTACCAGTGCCAGCTGGCAACGGAATATTGACGTTATAGCCTTCGCCTTTACCTTCTCCTGTATGCTCAACATATCCTCGACCAGCAGGGAATAAGCGATCTTGATGTAGAGAGATAAATAAAGTGCTGTCGTCTTCATAAAACGCTTGTTCTGTACCATTTCCATGATGAACGTCCCAGTCGAGTACCAGAATACGCTCTAAGTTATACTTGCGCTTAGCATGCTTTGCGGCAATGGCTACGTTATTGAATAAACAGAAACCTATCCCTTCTTGTTCTTCTGCGTGATGACCAGGAGGTCTTGTCAATGCGTAAACGTTTCTGACTTCACCATCCATAACGGAGTCTACAGCGGTCATTGCTCCACCTGCAGATAACAGAGCAATTTCATATGATCCTCTGCCCACAATAGCGAGTTGTCCTGCATCGCCACCATTCGCTGCGCTGAGTTCCTGTACCTTATCAATGTAATGTGGCAAGTGAAATAGCTCAATATCTTCTCTCGTAGCACGGCGTGGCACGATAGATTTCAACTGAGGAGTTAGGCCGCAGATATCCATTAAGTTCTTAAAACGTCTCTTCGTCTCAGGATCTTCTCCGTATGTATGGCTTTGCACGTAGCCGCCAGAGGCTAAGTGTAGTGCACCTGAGCCGTTATCGTGCCAGAAATAGCTTCCATCATAAATAAAACCTGTGGTCTTCATTTGACTTCCTTGTCTCGTGGTTTGTAACGTGATTGTTAGTCTCATCATTCCAAATAATTAAACTATTGTATATTACCCAAAAGGATAATTTTTTAGTTTAGACTGATAGAAGTTGTCTTTGACAAGGAAGAGGTTTTGTAGGATTAGAACAAGAAGGAAAAGGACTTATGAGTTTAACGAAAACGGACTATCAAAATATTTTAAGCTTCATTAATGGCTCACTATCTGATTGCAAAAATATTCAATCGTTGTTTTCTGAGCTCTTTCAATTTGATCGCTCATTACTTTGGCATGCAGATGAAGAAGGCAATATGCATAGCTTAAATTTCTATAATTTTAGCGACCAAATGATGTTTGACTATAAAGAAGTTCATAGAGCAAATGACGTGATGCACCCAAAAAAACACTTACGCAACTTAGGGAATAGCAGAGATTCGGTGTATAGAATCGGAGAGGTGACAACCCCAAGGGAGTTGTCAAAATCCTCTTACCATCAGTTTATAGAGCGCCATAAGATCATAGACCAAATGGTTATGTACCTTTCTACGGCTACTACCATTTATGCAGGTGTTGGGTTTGTAAGATTTAAAGGAGAGAAACTCTTTACTCGAAAGGACAAAAAAATCTTGCAAACACTGTCCACGCATCTGCAGCATTTAGTTAAGAACTCAATGCAGATAAAAGAAGATACAAAAGTTAATGTGTTGGTGAATACCGATAGGGGCTCTCAAGCGGCTCTCTCAGTTAGAGAATTGGAAGTCTATCGGCTTGTCATAAAAGGATACTCTAATATGGAAATTGCCAACCAATTGTACATTACTGTTAATACTGTAAAAAAGCATTTAAGAAATATGTACGAGAAAAATGAGGTCAATAATCGTACGAGCCTAATTTATAAATTAGATGGTTTGGTCATCTGACTATGCTGATGATTCGGCAGCGCAATTAATAAGACTGCATACTATCTATCACTAGCAAAAAAGCCACTTCGAGTGGCTTTTTATTTTTTAAATGGATAACAATAGTTGGTTTTTTATTATTGATTTTTAATGTTTGATTATGTTTATCGTTTTTTTATTCAATAAAAACATACAAATATATGTTTGCTATGTGAGGCAGAATAAGATATTTTATCTATAGGGTACTATTTTTTATATGCAATAAACCCCTAAGAGTTCCCTATAATTGGATTTAGTTGTCATTACTACACTTGAGTAGTAGATCACGAATTAGATTAACGTTGTCTCAGTAGGAGTATGGTGACAATGATGAGTCAAGATTAGATTCATACGTGACGAATCAGCTAACTTAGTGAATCATGAATTAGGCTTGCTCATTGGAATCGCCCTAAAATAAAGGTGGCTACAATGAATAGTAAACTGATTGGAAATGTACGAATCACTCCCACAAACCCCCGTCCTGCGGAGTCGTTCTTGGTCGAGGTTCTTGATCTTAATGGTACTAGCTATAGCAGCATTAACGGTGCGAAAGTATATATAGATGGTCTACTAGGCGCTCGGCGGTATCTTCAAGCAAAAAATATTGGTGCGAGACCTCTTTTAATTCAGGTGAAGGTAGGTGGTCAATCGGAACTATTAACTACTCAAGTTAATATTACTGGCGACCCTATGACATTCCGCCGTAATAGTAGAGGAGTTCGTGAGCTTGCCATATTGTCTGTCAAGCAAGAAATGAACCATCCTTACACTGTAAACTTCACATTGGGATTACCGCTATTCGATTCCTCATCCCAGCAAACTTCAGAGCAAGCTTCGGTATCAACTGGCATGAAACCAATTAAGTCTGTACGAGAAAAAATATACAGATCGAGAGAGGATATACCAAGAAGCTTGATAAAAAACATTATAAATAATGATGGTGTTCGAAGTATCAAGGTCAGAAACTCAAAGATTAGGCTCCGCCCTAGGTTATTCAACGAAGTCGAGGTAACTACATCGGTTTTTAGTATTGATAGTGAGCAAACATCTAACCCTAATCAGGTTACCAATGCTAATCAAACTTATTTTGAATGGGACTTTGGAGATGGAACCACAACAATCACCAGAGCGCCTTTTGTTAGTCATGACTATAGTGAAGCGCTTACTGCAAATGACGCAATATTAAATTTTGAAGTGAAGTGTCGGGTAGTGTTCGATAACATTGAGGTAAAACGTAGTATAGCCTTGCACTCGGTTTATGTGCTTTGCAAAGAGCAAGGCACAATCGTCCCTTTGGTCAAAGCTGGCATCTATGCTCACAAGCAATATCTTGATTCATTTTACGGTGAGATGGAGGTGACTAACCTAGAAGAAGAGGTAATCACTCTTACCAAACAGGCTATTGTACCTCTAACGGATAGTCCTTATACCTCAGAAACTCCTAATTTTCGCCTATTGGAAACTCCGATCTTGATGCCTGCAAACTCCAAAACAGTCATTGGAGTGTATCCAAGTTACCGTCCACCAAACCAATCCAAAGGAGACGTGCCTCCTGATGCGACTGGATTTACAGTTTATTTCTCTGGTAAGAGTGCTACAGGTAAGCCAGCTCGCTTTACTCATGTTTTCGAAATTCCGTTGGATGAACAAAAAATAAAGTGGGTAGATCCTAAGTTACTGTTCCCAAACCCTAAGGATGATAAAATCTGGATCTATGAACATTGGAGAGATAATCTTGGCGATCCCATCGAAAAGGTTCTAACTAATAAAGGCACTCCTTTTCTGTCGTTAGATATTGGTATTGAAAAGAATCTGGGTGTCATTGCAGTCAGTGGAGATCGACAGTTACTTAAAGGTAAAAATACACAGTTGTTGAATACAGTTCGAAGTATCGCACGTACAGGACTGTTACCTCAGTTCACTGCTGCTTCTACAAAGAACCTAGCAATGAAAGAAAAAAAACGCTCTTTATTTAAGGCAAAGACGGGTGAGACCGCACAGATAACTAAGTGGGCTGGTGGACTAAAAATAAAATGGGATACTAAAATTGATAAGGAGCAATTAGATACAGCAAGAAGAAATCTTGCGAATACGAACTTAAATCAGCCTGTAGTTAAATCAGGTCTAGGTCCAAGTATTGCACCTATGATGTATACCACCATGAGTAGTCATCTACTCGAGATAGATCCTGTGGTAGAAGGAGGTGTTTGTAATCCAGATAATATCTCTGATGAAGATAAGGCATTAGCGAAATCTGGCGATTTAGTTTGTCAATTGACTGAAGAGAAAGATACAGTGACCATGCCAGGCCGTTTTATGAATGCTCATCGTGGCGATGTAGTGCTTTCACCTGGTGGTTCGGGTTTGATAGGCTCTTTGTTACGTAATCTGGATCCACCGCAACGCTACTCTCATTCAGGTATTATGACTCGTAATTACGACGAACTGACTCATTCCACAGCTAGTGAAAGTCGCATAAATGACTACAAGGTAGGTTTGCTCGCCGAAGGAACCGACGGTATCCGCGCTAATATTTTACAGTGGATGTGGCCTGGCGTAGTTACTCAAAGGGTTGAGGCAGCAGTGAATGGGGAGGATTGGTCAGACCCAGAAAGTGGCAAAAAATACTCTGTATCGTCGTTTTCTCCACATTCTATAGGCGCTACGCATAATGATAGATTTGAGATAGTGCCACCAGTGATTGTCAAGCCTGATCCCGCACTCGAAACTACCCAGATTAGAGAAAAGTTGCACGCAGTAGCAACATCATCCCGTAATGACGGAGCTGAAATTAATGAAAGTGGGGAGCTTATACGGCCATATAAAAGTCATTATCGATTATTTTGCTATACAGACCCAACCATAGAAACTGCCGATATTGAACCACTTACGGTTCCTCCATCAAGTCTTTATCCAGAAGGGCTTATGTACCGACCTACTGTTGAATGGGCTAAAAATACTTACCCCTCGGTTTGTTCCTCCTTTATTTGGCGATCTATGAAAAAAAATGGCATTCGTATGGAAGGTAGTAGCGACTGGGTAACTCCTACCGATCTAGAGCAGGTAGATATAGAGAAGGGTGCTGAAGTATCACCTGATACACGTGATGGCCTTTATAGATATTCGGCTAAGGAACGCCTTACAGCGGCAACTTGGCTATTTAACGAAGTTCATTATCAAGCTTATGATGAGGCAACTGTATTTGGAGATTTGATTACAGATGCTGCAGACCAAGTAAGCAATCAGATAGTGAATACTTTTGCGATCGATAATGCATGGGGTAAAGATAACGATGACTGGAAGGACGTCAAAGATGCTAATGCTGTTAGTCCAGACAACATCTTATTCTGGGATAGTCCATTGAATGGGGGAATCTATGGTTATGCTGAACCGCTTATCTATCGCGAACCAAGAGCAGAAGAGTACACGAAAAGTCGTTGGAAAAAGGTGCTAACGCGTGGAACTATCTCAGGAGTAGTAAGGTCAGATGGACGGCCAATATCAGGTGCTAATATCGCATTGTATGATGGCATGTCTGATATCACTGATAATAATGGCAATTTTACCTTAGATGATGTGCACTTCGGCAGTTATTACTTAGATGCGTCTAAAGTGATAGATGGTGTATATCACTCTAAAAAACTGAATGTTTCGCTTCATGATGAAAGTCTTAACTTAATAGTCGACCTAGATCCTCCAGCTGATATTTATCGTTTGGCAGAGCTAAATATTGACTTCTATGGTAGTGATCATGAGACTTTTGGTAGTAATGATACTACTGACCCTGCTCCTGAATATTATGAATTTGAACTTGGCCCTGATCGTTTGACAAACCATAAGTCCTTTACATACAAGTGGGGCGGTGAAGTAAGAGTTAAGTACGATATTCATTTTGCATTGTTGCAAGACTTTAGTATCTTAGTAAATGTTAAAGCTTTGTTATATGAAGGTACGAGTGAGTCTAGCGATGATTTAGATGGTGAAGCATCCATTAAATTTACAGTACCCAAAGGTGAAGCGGTCGGGGGACAAGTTGCCCTTGTCAAAAATACTGATGAAGATGAACCTGAAACCTATGGTAAGTTAACCATTAGTGTTAAAAATGTTCGTAACAACAATTAAGTCAACTTAGGAATGAAAGGAGATTAAAAAAGCCACTCGGAGTGGCTTTTTTTAGTCTCATTGCTTAATGAGCTCTCGTAGCTATTTTGAATACTAGCCATACTACGTCTTCACTTCTATCTACGCCAATTATCCTTTTTGGGCTCTTAGCTTTATAAAATATTATGGCGTACCAGCATGCCCTACTTTAACTTGTGTAGATAGCATGCGACCTTTGGTTTCAGCTTTGCGAGACGCTTCATCCCAGTCAGGTGCAGCACACATAAAGAGTGTTTTGCCCTCTTGTCCACCTAGGGCAACAGCAAAAACACCATCAGGTGCAGTATCGACAGTTTCTAGAATTTCGCCACCTTCTGCAATACGGACGGCACGTTGATTTAGTGTGTCCGCGATCCAAACGGCACCTTCGGCGTCTAAGGCAAGGCCATCTGGTAAAATGCTTGCGCTTTCTATGCGCAAACCAAGGTTTGGCTCATTCCCTAACTCGCCAAAGCTTGCAAAGTCACTCCTTTCACCAAGCGTTCCATCTTCTTTAATATCGAACTGTGAGATTCTATTACCAAACAACTCGTTGACGATTAATGTTTTTCCGTCGGCCGATATCACCATGCCATTAGGGAAGGACAGACCTTCTGCGACAACTTGCGAGCTTCCATCTGGTTTGACCAACACTAGACCTGCATGTCTATGGTCAGCACCGCCCATCAAGTCAAAACCAAAGTTACCAACGTAAGCGTTGCCATTGGGAGCAACCACCATATCGTTGGCATGCCCATCACAGTGCTCCCAGATATCAGCATGAACGACTAACTCGCCATCGTCTTCTAAGCGTAAGACTTTACGATCTTTCATCGATACAACCAGCATACGCCCATCAGGCAGCCAACCTAAACCAGAGGGTTGCTGTTCGATATGGATGATCTTTTCTGCCACACCTTGTTCATTAACGCGATAGACTCCTTGTGTATAAAAATCAACAAACCATAAAGCATCTTTATACCAGCGCGGTCCTTCTAGATAATGAAAGCCATCAACGACAACGTCTAACTTGTATTCTGACATGATTATTTCCCTTGAGTAGTGGTTATCTTCCTTGATAAATAAATACAACTGTTCTAGATAATAACGGCTCTTCTTATTAGAGTATCTCCTTATATATGTCTGTTACCTCTTCTAATGACATATCCTTTGGATTAGTCGCAATGAGACGAGAATAAGTATTGATGACGATATCAGCGAGAGCGGGAATGTCCTGTTCTGTGATATCTAGTTCACTTAAGCGATATTGAAGACCGCTTGAGGTTAAGAAATACTTTAGCTGATTTATAAATTGACTAGCCGCCTCTAAGTCAGTCATGTCAGCGGTTTGGCTAGGCATTACGGCACGAGCCAGTTCAGCATAAAGGGGTGCTGCGGTCGGTAAATTGAAGGTAAATACGCCGCACATGACTAATGCATTCGCATGTCCATGCGGTACATGGAAGTTAATACTAAGTGGATAGGAGAGCCCATGGACAGCCGCTACAGAAGCGTTCACAAAAGCGATACCAGCCAGAGTAGAGCCTAATAACATATCAGCCCGAGCCTCGACGTCATCTCCTTGGTTCATTACTCGTTCAAAGTTGTCCCAGAGCATCTGTAATCCTTTAACCGCCAGTGCATCTGAGATAGGATTCTTTTTAGTACGACTTGTATATGCTTCAACACAGTGAACCATGGCATCTAAAGCGGTTGCCGCAGTGATATGGCGTGGGAGTTTGAGGGTTAGCGTCGCATCTAACAGTGCAACATCAGGTAGGATCTTGGGCGTATAGATGGCTTTTTTGCTACCATCCTCTGCGGTTATGACTGATACAAAAGTGGCTTCTGCCCCAGTGCCAGCAGTAGTTGGTATCGCAAATAATGGTAACTTTTTAAAGCTACTCAAATCGATATCCAAAATATCATTGACGGATTGAAAGT
Source organism: Psychrobacter fulvigenes (assembly GCF_904846155.1). Classification (NCBI taxonomy): domain Bacteria; kingdom Pseudomonadati; phylum Pseudomonadota; class Gammaproteobacteria; order Moraxellales; family Moraxellaceae; genus Psychrobacter; species Psychrobacter fulvigenes. Next base: position 3,192,713 of record NZ_CAJGZP010000001.1, on the reverse strand, counting down.
CGTTTGGATATAACGCAACGATTTTTGCTGTATCAATGGAGCTGCCGCCACCTAGGCCGATAACCAAGTCACATTGATTGGTTCTTGCTAGTGCAATAGCGCCTTCAACTACCTCGATAGGTGGATCAGCTACGACTGAATCGAATACAACCACATTAATACCAGCTTCCTCTAAAGACTGTTTTGCAATATCGGTATAACCCAGTTGAGAGATGCCTGCATCAGTAATAATAATAGCTGATGTCGCAAAGTATTGCTTTGCTAAAGCACCTAACTTTTCGCGCATACTGTTAGCTTCGCTGACGATATGTCCATTAGTATAGAATTCAATCCCTGTCATGTTACTCTTCCTTGTTTATTTCAAATCTCCATGAACTCAATATAAGAGTGTTGCTTCTATATATCCATGAGCTCTTTATAGAGATATTCATATCTTGTTTATATTAAGTGTTTATAGTGCTTAATTATTAACCTCATCAGACTTTAGTCTATATTTCTTGGTATGTCATTTACAAAAGCAAGAATTCTGATGAAGCAGGTATTAGCTGATTTATAGTAACAAACTAAAGTGCATCGAGCATGCACAAATTAAGTACCTACAAAAAAGTCACTATTAAGATGTAGGAACCCACTTTAATAAGTCTTGTGACACAGTCAGGGATGAAGCTTAAGAGAGGTTGATGCTAGATTAGATATGTACGAGTGTTAAGTAACTTTATAAAATGATTTGACAGATATTATTTCAGCTGCTAGTTTTAGAAGGTTTTTCATTTTTCTTATTCTACGCTAGTGATACTAATAGAGATGAAATCAAGAAGCTCGTAGCTAACTAGCTAGTAGAATGACCTCTTATTTTCTAATAACTATCAAAAGGAATTGATAATGAAGTTAACCCCTCTTTTTTTAATAGGTGCATTGGCAGCTGTAAATCTACTTGGTTGCTCTAACCAGTCTGATAGCGGTAGTGAGGCGGTCCCATCTCAAGAAACTACTGTCCTGCGTTTTTCACATTTTTACCCAGCAACTTCTGATATCAATGAACAAATCTTTGAGCCATGGGCCAAAAAAATTGAAGCCGACTCTGGCGGACGACTAAAAGTTGAGGTATATCCTTCAGCGACACTTAGTAAGGCAGATACAGCCTATGAGTCGGCAGTAAAAGGAACGATTGACATCGGCTCTCAAGTGCAGGGTTATACCAGTGGTCGATTCCCACTGTCTCAGATTGCAGAGCTTCCTGGCTTGTCTAATTCATCAACACAGACAGGCTGTATGCTGCAAACTCTTTATGAAAATGGCACTATTTCTAGTGAATACGAAGATTCACACTTACTCTTTATGTTCTCTACTGGGCCTGGAACTCTACATAGCACTAATAAATTGATAAAAACACCTGAAGATATGAAAGGTATGCGCATTCGTAGGCCTTCAGCAGTTGCGGGTGACATAATTGAAAGCATGGGTGGCTCTCCTGTTGGCTTACCTGCTAATGATATATATACCTCTTTACAACGTGGTGTGGTTAATGGACTAAGCTTTCCATGGGAAGCTATGGCCACTTTCAAACTTGACGAGTTAACGAAGTACCATACCAATATGCCATTTTATAGTTCCGCTTTAATGGAAACTATGAATAAAGATAAATATGAAGGCTTGCCAGAAGATTTGAAACAAGTTATTGATGATAACTCAGGCATGGCGCTTAGTAAAAAAGTAGTTGCAATGTGGGACAAGACTTATTCGATACAGTTACAAGCAGCGATTGATAAAGGTGACGAAGTTATCGATATTCTAGATCCACTTAATGATCCAGATTGGAAAGGCCCGCTTGAAAAAGGTACAAAAAAATATCTTGATGATGTTAGTGCCTTAGGACTAGATGCTTATGGTGTTTATGAAAAAGCTAAAGAAGCCAGTGCAGCATGTAAAGTCTAACTTATTTATTTAAGGTGACAGACTCAAAGCTAATGACTCCTATCAGATAATAAAACCCCCAGTTATGCACTGGGGATTTTTTCATCGGAGGCTTAAACAGACTCTACTCTTTTATTTCTTATGCATCTTTTGTTCAATCAAGCTTTTCCGCTATACTAACTTTTGATCAGCTAATTAAAAGACGACCATGTCCAACTACTACCAAAACCTCATCCTGAGCCTAACTCAGCAGCCCGCTGAACAAGAGTGGCTTGAGTTCAAGCGCAACTTCCATAGTCCAGAAGAGATCGGGCAGCGGATATCTGCACTTGCCAACGGCGCTTGCTTGGCTGGTAAGAAGTTTGCCTACTTAGTGTTTGGCGTAGAGGACGGCACGCATAACATAGTTGGTACAGGCTTTAGCCCCAAGACAAAAAAAGCCAAGGGTAACGAAGACTTGGAGCATTGGCTGGTAAGCCGTTTAAGCCCTAAGATTCATTTTACCATTCATGAGCTACAGATTGATGGTAAAGCGGTGGTACTATTTGAGATTCCAGCAGCCACAGATACGCCCATTAGCTTTTTGCATGAGCCTTATATTCGTATTGGTAGTCTAACTAAACCACTTAAGCACTATCCCGATCAAAGCCGTAAGCTATGGCAAAATCAAGCGGATGATTGGAGTGCTGAGATTTGCTATGAAGCAACGCTTGAAGACCTTGATCCTAAGGCCATTGCTGTTGCTAGGCAAGTCTTTGCTGATAAAAATAAGCGTTTGGCTGAAGATATCAAAGAGTGGGATGACATTACTTTTTTGAATAAAGCCAAAATCACCATTCGCGGTCAGATCACCAACACAGCGATTATTTTATTAGGGCGGTATGAATCCACAAGCTTTTTGAGCCCAGCGCAAGCGCATATTACATGGATTCTAAAGGGAGTTGATGGCATCGAAAAAGACTATGAGCATTTTTCGCCACCATTTTTGTTAGCCTTGGACGAAGTGTATAACAAGATCCGTAACCTCAATTATCGCTACATGGCGTCAGGCACGCTGTTTCCTGAAGAGGTGCAGCAGTATGACCCTTATATCATTCGTGAAGCGTTAAGCAACGCCATTGGTCATCAAGACTACCGACTAGGCGGACGTATCACAGTGGTTGAAAAAGAGGACTCAACGCTGATTTTTCAAAATAGCGGAGCGTTTATTCCTAAGACTATTGAAAATGTCTTGCTACAAGGCGCGCCTGAAGCGAGTTACCGTAATCCGTTTTTGGTCAATGCCATGGTCAGTCTAAATATGATGGATACCATCGGTAGCGGCATCAAAAAAATGTATCAGATTCAGTCCAAACGCTTTTTTCCATTGCCAGATTATGACTTGACCCGTGAAAGAGTACTCGTAAAGTTCACAGGCAAAGTGCTTGATCAAGAGTACGCCAAGCAGCTAGCGACAGTCGATAACCTCACGCTACACGACATCATAGCGCTTGATAAAGTACAAAAAGGTCAGATCATTACTGAAAACGAAGCCGAAGCGCTACGTAAAAAGTCACTAATTGAAGGGCGTAAAAATAGCTATATTATCGCTGCTGATGTTGCCAAGCATACTGAACAGCAGGCAGAGTATATGCAAATGCGTGGTTTAAACGATGAGTATTATGAAGCTGCTATTCTAGAATTTCTGAAACAATTTGGGCAAGCTCAACGTTCGGATTTCAATAAGTTTTTATCTAATAAGCTTCCTGATGTTCTAACTGATGAGCAGAAATTTCATAAGATAAAAAATTTACTCCAAAAAATGAAGAGAAAAAAGCTCATCTATTTTGAAGATAAGGTTTGGAAGTTAGTCTAAACTTAGACGAACTTAGACGAACTTAGACGAACTTAGACGAACTTAGACGAACTTAGACGAACTTAGACGAACTTAGACGAACTTAGACAAAAAAATAACAAGCCGCACTAAGCGGCTTATCTTTATATTACTATCTAATGAACTCGAGCAGCTATCTTACTTTCAATCCACTGAGCAACTTCACTTTCAACCCAAGCCACACGTCCCTTTGATAATTTTACCTGAACAGGGAAGTTAGGGTCATAACGATTTGATCTTTTATCGAGCATATCGTAAATCGTTGTACTGCTAAGCCCTGTATAGTGCACGACTTGCTTGAGCGGTAGCATACGCGGTATTTGCGGCATGCTTGGTACTGTTACATTTTGCTGAGTGCTTGTGTTTAACTGTTCCATGACTTGCTCCTTATAAGTTAATGAGAGCATTTCCTCTCATACAGTTAGGGAGACCTATAATTTTTTACCGCATCCCATACCGTCCGGTCGTCTCCGTTTATCTCACATACAAAAAAACAGAGCTGATTACTCAGCTCCTTTTTATGCCGCTTATCTGTCTTAACCGCTTTAACTCACCGCTGTCACACTTTGCCGTAGTCCCTGCTCAATGCTACTCACCTCATGAGTGGCTAGCCCATTTTGCCTGTGTTCTTGCTGCTGTTGATTAGTGTCACTACTCTCGGCTGGGTAAAATTCTTCAATAGCGGCAAGTGCCTCATCACTATCGATCTCAAAGGCTGAGTTCACATACCCTTGTTTGGCGACTTCCTCCAGTGCCGCTTGATCAAAGCCGTGTTCGCTCAGCTCACGATCAATCGCTCCAGCGTGTTGTACTGCATCCTTAAGCGTGACGCCCTCACGCAGGGTTAAGTCCACAAAGTAGATTGGCGTACGATAGCTTTGGGTGGTGCTTTTACCTCTTAGGGTCAATTGCAGCGGTAGACACGACAGTTTGTTGCCTGATACCGCCGCAAAGTAGCTTAAGCGTGCGGCAAGCGTTCTAATACTATTAAAGCCAGTAGTGCGAAAGATAAAGGTACCCAGCTCATCGTCTTCTGATAGATTCACATACAGACGACCATAAGGTTTACAGGCTCCGCCTTGTGCTAGTGGGCAACGATCAGGGGATGGGCAAGGCAACTGCTCAACGCCGTTACTTGTGCGGCGCTGACATTGCTCACCATCGCCGACGCATAACGGTCTGCCTGTTTGCCGATCAAACAAAGTGTATTCAGCACGTAGATTCAGTTCAGGATCGTTAAAGAGCATCCGTACTGGTATTTGTCTGAGCTTATCGGTTGTACCCTTACGCAGCTTTGCATCTAGTGGATGATTGACCCAGCCATCCTTATTCTGCACTTGGCTGGTAATGGTGAATTGATCGTCTTTCGCAGGCAGACGCTTGCCATCTTTGACGATGACACGGCCAATGCTGATTCGACCTAAGACGGGTGGGGTTATGGTTAGACCTTTAATCATAGTGGTATTCCTTGTGTATTTAATAAATTGTTTAAGCCATAAAAAAAGCCCACCTTGAAGGGTGAGCGTTTATGCATTTGATTTTGGTTAATGTATTGATGGCTTCGATTTGTGCTTAATCATTTAACACCACAAAGCGGCGACTGCCACGGCGGGTTTTACTAAACTGATCCATCAGCTCAGGGTGGGCTTTAAGTACTGCCTTGTTATCCAAGCCAATACTGTCTTTCGAGCGCTTCCATGAAATAGCCCCTTTTTCAAACACTGCCACTTCATTATCAGCAATCAGCGTTTGCAGCTGGTGCTTCACCTGATCATGACGCTGCTCTAACTCTTGCATGTAGTCACGATAACTCAGTAATTGCTCAAATAACTTATTGGCACCGTCGTCATCCGTCAGATCAATCTTGCTTGACGGCTTAGGGCTTGGATATAGCAGTTTTAGTGCTTTGGCTGCAGATTCAGAATGATCAGGGGTGGGCGGGGTGTCGGTTTCCACATACTGCCAGAACAGACGCTCATGCTCCACGATGGATTCAATCAAACGCTCGTCACGCTCGACCTTATAAATCTTAGCCTCGTGTCCACACAGCAGCACACAGATATGCGCAGCGCTTTTACCTGTCACTGCTAACTGATGCTGTACTTGGCAAGTCACGTATAACGGCACGCCATGCTTCCACAGCTTAGCGCCATGCTCACCTGTGGTTTTACATTCAAGTATCTGTACTTCGTCACTACCTGTTACGGCATAGTCTAAATTGGCGAGCATAAAAGCTTTATCAGCATCAGGATGCTGCAAGATGGCGTTGACGCGCCGTACCTTATTGCCTGTGTGTTCTTGATAGTACTTAGCGACCATCGGCTCTAAGGTATTGCCCCAATACAAAGGCGAGTACCCTTCAATGCTCTCATCGATGTCTGAGCTCATGCGTCCTGTCTTAATCATCCATAGCTCAAGCATAGAGAGATACGGATGAATACCGCAAGCAGCAGCGGCATCACTACTGCCAATGCCTTGCTTGCGAACGGCTAACCACTCTTCACGACTTAAGTCTTTGGTATTGATCAGACGTTTGGCCGTGGTTGAGGTATTAGATTGATTGGTTTTATCAACAGTCCTATCTTGCTTTAGCGGTGTTGCTGTTGGCTTAACCTTAACCTTAACCGTTGAGCGTTTAGCGCTTAGCTGAGTGCGATTGGTGTTGTGTAAAGCGATCGTGTTCATAGTGAACTCCTTGGACAATTTTATTATTGGTGAGTAATGGCTGTAATGTCTTGAATAGACGGCATAAAAAAACCACGCCCTTGAGCGTGGTTTAATCATTAAGTTTCATACGCTGATTTAGGCGATCATCAATAGCGCTTGCTCTAAGCTTTTATCCTTTAGCTTCGCCCCAGCCCCAAACCACGCAGAATCTAGGCGATGGTCTCGCGACATGGCACGGCGTTCATGATCCACAAATTCTGTCATCGCAGACAGTAGCCCATAAGCGGTGTCTTTAGCAGAGGCCAAATCAGCACCGCGACCTTGACCGTTAAACATCGTCATTACCTGATTCATGGCGCGGGCATTGGGCACCGCTTCTTTCTCCTTCTTAGCGGTATTAAACAGAATCAGGCCATCGTCTTTAACATCGTTAAACACACGGTTTAAGTAATTGGCCGCTTCTGCTTGGGTCACTCGTCGATTGGTTAATTGCTTCATCTCATAGTTAAAGTCATCCCACTGGCTGACGGACACGCCCAATTGCTGCTTGACCTTCTGTGCATCAAAGGTGGTGCTGTGCGGTACTTTCACCACACCGCCGCTGCCATCAGCAAGACTGATTGCTAGGGTGTTATTACACACTACCCGAATATTGGTGAACTGCGCTGTGGTGGCAAGGGTTCCATCACATGCCGTTGCTAGTAACAGATAGCCATGACTGACATCACCGCCACGTAATGTTGCGGATTGACCGGTACGAGCCAATGCCCAGAACTTACAGCCGCCTTTTAAAACGCCTGCGGTTTCTAATTCAAAATCTGCTTGTTCAGTCAGATCGCGATAAAACTCTAAGATCTCATTCGGTTGTACTTCTTGGTAGCGCTGACTGACCACTGATAATGGCTCAAGTGTGTCTGAGCGGTACAATACCTTATTGTTGTCAAAAGGCATAATGAGGTTTTGGCCTTTGTCATTGGTTGCCATGTAGCTGACGTCCGACGACTCAATACGCCAATCCATACCCGCCTCACGTGCCCAGATCTCGATAGGCTGCTTAGGCGATAGCTCTTGCCCTAGTCCATGCCAAGGGGTGTCACCAATGTATGCCATAGTTTCGATTAAATGTGCCATAAGAATATTCCTTGTGTTGTTTATTAAATTGAGGGGATGTAAAAGAGTGATTCATTCACGGCGTGATAAACGTGAGAACACTGATCACAGCGATACTGCTTGTGAGTGATCGGTCGTGTGTGATGAGGTACTGCCTGCTCAATAGCAGTGGCTAAGACACTGCCAAGCACAACACCGATGACAGGGTGGATATTGAGTGACTTACATAAGCCAATACTGAGAGGGACGAGTACTGCAGGTAAGACTGTTTCACTCACCAGTGGGTGACTGGTAGCATCTGTCACCTCATAGACCGCAGTGGACTGACAACGTGGACATACTGGTTTCATAAGTGCTCCTTAAATTTAGGGCATAAAAAAAGGCCTGCACGAGGCAGACCTTGGGAAAGGGAGTATTTAGATCAACCACTCACAAAGCGTGAGCGGTGGTATCTCATGAATGTAGTATGTATTTGAAATTAGTTTGTTATGGGCGGTAATCCACGACGCTTATTTGTACGGTAAATACCATGACCAAAGGTACGCATGTTTGGTAGCCATACTTTTAAATGCTGACCCACCTTATCAGGTTTGGTTAAGTATAATGCCGTACGCACTGCATTCTCGACTTGCTGCGGATTATCTCGGTGGATCATACCAATACCTGATTTGCCATATCGCTCGTAGCGCTGCTTAGCCTCAGCGTCATGGTAGTTATAGTAAGTACCAGTACCTTCAGTGATGCTCTTCCATTTCTCACCGACTTCTTTCGCTAAGTAATAATCACTATTCCTTTCTGAACCATCATAGATGAGCAGTAAGTGACAATGCAGACCGCCATTCTCATACCCTTGCTCTAAAGCCCAAGCGTTACCTTGCAAATGCTCAAAGCATGTCTTCTTATTTCCTATGAAATCTCTGAGCTTAGTCATGTGATCATTGAAGTCTTCTATAGTCACCATATGACTCGTTTCTTTCAGATACATCAAGTCCACTCGAATGAACAACAGCCTTGAGTAGTGATTCAGCAGGTTTCTAACGTAGCTTTCGAGCTTCTTTCTATTCTGACTCTCTTGATAGCGCCAAGCGTTATCCTCGGTCTCAATGTCCTGTTTATAACAAGCTATGTTATTAACGAATTGCTGTGTTTTACTGTGATCCCAAATAACATCAGACGGGTATAAATCACCGACAATAGCATCGGTACTATACACAAATGAGTCGATGGTTTGTGAATAAAATAAATCAGGATTTAGAGTTTCCATGAAGGGGGAATATAAAGCGTTCAAACGATTTCTAATATCGTCAAAATTGACAGATTGAAATACGACGTCTCTAACGAGCCTATCAATATTAGCAATAAGTTGTGATTGATTAATGAGTGAATGTGACATGAGTGTGCTCCATTGATTTTAAGGTTGAGGTTGCTGTTCATAACCATCAATGAAGTGTGTTATTTTTTACTGGTAGGTATTGAGTATTAGTTAATAATATAAATAACCCACTAAGCAGGTTGCGTACCAGTGCAAGTTGCTTTTTTGGGTTGTAATGTTTGGATGCGAGTGAGACGAGAGATTATGAAAATGCGTTAAGAATGGAGTTAGCTTAAAATGAATTACAGTTAATTGGAAACAAATAGTTATAGGTAGCGTTAACCTGGTAAAGAAATTTGGCCCAGTACACCTCCATTTTTAGTAAAGGAATTTTGTTTGTACCCACTCATTATCGGTAAGGTTAGACTAGTGCTATAAGTTGATAACCATTGATCATTTCCGTTGAGTGTTTCCGAAAATAAATTTCGATTTATCGAATTCCTAGTATCGTCAAAATTGACAACACAAACAATTCCATAATGCTCTCTAAGTTTTTTAACTCTTGTGTAAGGAAGCCTAATAATAAGTCGGGATTAATTATAAAAAAATAATTTAGAACACTATAATGCACTATTATATTTAAATAGCTATATTTGGCATATAAACTCGTATACTATCTAGGGCGTGTCATCAATTAGCATAGATATTTCAGAATAAGCTAACTTAGATCGTATTTAGGAATTTGAGCTCAATGACTATGACAAGACGACATGCCCTACGTGATGACCAATGGGAGAGAATTAAAGACATTCTACCTGGTAAACCAAGTGACGTTGGTGTTACTGCAAAGGATAACCGCTTGTTCGTAGAAGCGGTTCTGTACCGTTACAAGACCGGCATACCTTGGCGTGACCTACCTGAACGCTTTGGCGACTTCAGAGTGATTCATACTCGTTTTAGTCGCTGGTCAAAAAAAGGCGTATGGGAGCAGGTTTTTAATCAACTCTCTGAACAATCCGATGACGAATATGCCATGCTAGATGCCACGATTGTTAAAGCCCACCAGCACAGTGCTGGAAAAAAAGGGATCAAGCCATTGGACGCAGCAAAGGTGGACTGACGACTAAAATACATACTCGAACAGATGCGCTAGGCAATCCTACTGGCTTTTATCTAACAGGTGGGGCAGCTCATGATCTGTGTGGCTCAGATGAATTGCTTGATGTCAGTATTAGCCAAACGTGGCTTGCCGATAAAGCTTACGATGCTGATGCCCGCGTTATTGAACCGATTAAAGCAGTGCAAGGTAATGCAGTTATACCATCTAAGTGTCATCGGCTGCAGCCAAGAGACTTCGATAAAGAGCTTTATAAAGCGAGGCACCTAATAGAGAACTTCTTTGCCAAGATTAAGCAGTATCGTGCGATTGCCACTCGCTATGATAAGTTAGCCAGTCATTTCCTTAGTGCCATTCACTTAGTTTCTTGTGTCGTTTGGCTTAATTGATGACACGCCCTAGTATTAACGGCTATTTTTTCTACGTTTTTATTACGGTTATAGGACGTTTTTATGCTTTTATTTCACGTTTTTTTTATGCTAATTAAACCTTGTTTACCGAGTCTATTGTAATGAGTGATCATATTGATATCGTCGAAGAGTTGTACGGAAGTAGGTATAAAGGCAATCCGCTTTGGGAGAATGTAGTCAAGAAACTTACGGTGAGACAAGCCTATGTTTTTTACTATTCTCTTATGCATTTTGAGAAAAACAACATAGCTATAGCCCTAGGTATATTTGACTTACCAGATAAAACTGCAGTACATAAATGCTTAATGGATGCTTTAAAGAAGGAAAATAATCCAAGTGAGGCTGCTCGAATAATCGGCGATAATGCACATACAATACTTATCAATGATAACGATTTGTTATGGATCAGGAATGAGCTACGAGCTGCGTTGTGGCTTAGCTATTTTATTACTGAGATGGAGAATGGAGATAATCGATTACTTTTGGATCTTCTACGATCTACATCTGCAATTGAATTTACAGACCGTTTGATTAAAGTTATAGATATTCGTGGATGCAGTCGTAAGGGTAATAAAACTCTAATTATCAGAGAAGGTTTTGATCAAAATATTCAGTACTTAGACCCTACTCATTCAGTTGCTATCAACAACTATAGAGGCCACTATGTTTCAAACCGTATTGATGATTACAAATTAAACTGGCTAGATAAGTTACCTGAAGACGAAATCGATCTTATTCTTGAAAGGTTTATTGAAGAAAAAATATTATCACTTTATGGTATATTTGTTCCAATAACTAGGAAAGATCATCACCTACCATTTTAGAAAATCGAAGTAATAAAAGCGTCTTTAGATATACAAGGGTTTAGTTATAGATATCACAAGAATAACGAATTGTCACAACCATATACGACTTATTCTTCTGGCTTCGCAACCGAATCACCTGAAGCTGCAAACGCAGGTATCAAACGTAATACCAAGAAAAGGAAGAAGTTTGCAGTTCTTTCTTCTGACGAAATTATTGATTTATTAAAGAAAGCTCATGGTTCACGCGAATATAGAAAAAAAGAATCTAACTCTAAGAACAGTAGCACTTTCAAATTAAATAAAGAGTCGAATGCTATTCTAATAAAATTATCTGAGCAACTAAAAGCTACACCTAAGAAGGCTGTTGAAGCACTTATCAAAAGTGCTAATTTGGAAGATAGGCATGAGTTATTGAAAATCAGCAAGCATATTAGTGGAAGAAGATCTTCTAAAAAAGAGCTTACCAAACCAGGAGAGACTATCGAAGCTGTTGCACCAGAAAAGACTATTGAAGCTGTTGCACCAGAAAAGACTATCGAAGCTATTGAACCTGAAGAAACAGCTAAACTAGAGCAACTAGATAAACTTGAAGAACTAGAGGAAAAAATTATAAATGAAGAGGATAGTCATAATCCATTGCAGCAAATGCAGAAAACGCTCAAGAAGAACAATAATAATCAAATGGACTGGAATTCTAAGAGTCGTCAGCTTACTGCGAACAAACATAAATACAAGAGACACTAGAGTCAGTTCAGAAAGCTAAGCGAATGAAAAGTGATTTATACCACCAATGCGATAGAGTCGCTAAACAGTGTGATTCGGACGGCGGTGAATAAGCGTAAGGTGTTCCCATCTGATCAGGCAGCATTCAAAGTGGTGTACTTAGCCACCCAGCAGGCCTCTAAAAAGTGGTCGATGCCGATTCGTAACTGGACGTCTGCTTTGAATCGCTTTATGATTATGTTTGATGATCGTATCAGTAAGCATTTAATCTAAATGGCAGTTACACAGAATTCGGGATGGGCTCTATGATACAGATTGTTGCGATGAATCCGGCAAGATCGGTTTAGACTACTTTGGACTAGTTAATTGCTGTATATCTTCAGCGCTTAGGCCCTTGTCTATTAGCGCTTTTATTAAAGCATCGCTATCCATATCTGATAGTGATGATTGAGTCCGCTCGTTAAGTGATTTCTCAATCTGCTGCCGCGCTGTCTGAAAGTCTACAACCTCGCCTGTGTCTCTGAGTAGGTCTAAAAAGTCTGCCCAGACCTGCATGATCTTACGGCGCTCCTCTAAATGCTGCGCGTGGTTATAAACCGCACGTATGCTGCTTTTTTTATCATGCGCCATTTGCTTCTCAATGGCGTCACCCATATAGCCAAGCTCATTGAGGTTGGTAGATGCGATATGACGGAAGCCATGTCCAGTTTGTTTACCAGCATATCCTAGTATATCTAGTGCATTATTAATGAATTCCTCACTATAGGGCTGATGCATACCTGTATGGTAAAACACATATTCATACTGCCCTGTGATACCTTTCATCTCTTCTAGTACTGCGAGCATCTGATCTGACAGCGGTACGACGTGTTTACGCGCGATCTTAAGATTATCGATGTCAACACGCCATAAGCGGTTAGCGAAATCGATATGTGCCCATTTCATCATACGTAGCTCAATAGTACGACAAAATGAATAGGCTAAAAATTTCATACCTAAGCGGGTTTGATCATGACCATGATAGCCCTCGATAGCTTGGAGTAGGGCAGGCAGCTCATGGATATCCACATGCTTCATGTGCTGACTTTTGGCTTTAGGGTAGAGTGCTTTTAGATCATCGATTGGGTTTTGGTCAATGATGCGTTCGCGTTTGGCACGTCTTAAAACATTAGCCACCAGATCGATAGTGCGTCTGGTCACCTCACGTGGCGGCTCACCGTCTTTGTTCACACGCTTTTCGATCTCATCTGCCATTGATCGGCAATCTTCAAAGCTCACATCTTTTAGTACGATGCCTTCAAAGTGTGGCAACACGTCTTTATGCATACGGTTATAGTCTTGCTGATAAGTACGAGGCTTGACGTTACGCTGGCGCTCAGCGAGCCATTCTAAGGCGTAGTCATTAAATTTCTGCGCGTGGATATTAGCAAGTTTGTCTTGACGCTTTTTATTTTTTGGATCGATACCGTCAGCTAGCAGAGCCTTTATCTCAGTGTTGGCCTGTCTTGCTTCAGACAATGACATAATGGGGTAGGTGCCAAGCGTCATACGCGTCTGCTTGTTATCAAAGCGATAAGCGCTTATCCATGTTTTTGTGCCCGTACTGCGTACCAAAAGCTGTAGGCCATACTGATCGCTGTATTTGTCAGGACGCGAAGGCGTGCATTTTTCACTTGGTTTAAGCTTGCGGATCTTACTATCGCTTAGCATGTTGGTCTATTCCTGTGGCTACAAGCCATATGATTCAAGCGTTACAACTAAAACGTTGGTCTAAAGCTGAATTATAAAGCCTAAATGTTGGTCTTTTTGAGGTCTAATGAAATCATAGACCAACAGATAGACCAACACAAGTCACGGGATAGATGGGTTATGTTCGGATAGACTGGGAAAACGACAGACATAAAAAAAACGCTAGACGCGTTATATTTAAAGGGTTTAAGATGTATATAGGATAGTTTAGGACAAGCTAGGAAAACTAAGATTTTATAAGATTGGCGGTGAAGGAGGGATTCGAACCCTCGATACGCTATGAACGTATACACACTTTCCAGGCGTGCGGTTTCAGCCACTCACCCACTTCACCGATTTTTGAATGGCTAAGTATAGCGGATAAGATTTGAAATGTCACGGTTTGCGCCTTATCTTTCTTTATTGGTAAACGCCTGCTAGGATAGCGTCTTCGTATTGGCAAGTATAAATGGTAAGAAACCGCATGGTAAGTTTGAATGGGCTCATAGATAGCCTGAAAAGTCGCATAATAATGACAATAGTAACGGTCATGTTGGGTATATTAAGCATGTCATCGGTGTATGCTGATGACTTTACTCAGTGCAACCAGTCTTTTTATGCTGGGATATATCCTGAATTCGTCAATAATAAGCTCAATACCAATACTCATCCGCTGTGTTTTGATGGTTTTGCTGTCATGTACTCTGGTGTCTCACGTACACCGCTCTGGTCAGCAGAGCACTTGACCCGCAAGCGTTTACAGCAAGCTAAGACTATCGACCGTGAGGACAGCTTTCATGAAGAGAGCCGCCTACCAACCTCAGCACGCGCCAAACTATCAGATTATTCAGGCTCTGGCTATGATCGCGGGCACTTAGCGCCGAATGGTGACATGGCCAATCGTAGCCAGCAGTATGACAGTTTTAGTTTGGCCAATATTGCGCCGCAGTCTCCGCGTAACAATCGCTATATTTGGCGTAATATTGAGTCTGCAACGCGCTACCTTACTCAGCAATATGGTGAAGTGTATACGGTAACAGGGGTTGCCTTTACCAATAAAAAAACCAAGCAGCTAGCAGGACGTGTACTGGTACCCAGTCATTTTTTTAAGGCAGTTTATATACCAGCGATTAATCAAGCAGGTGTGTATTACGCGCCAAATGATGAGTCTGAGCGCATAGAAGTTATTAGCATCGACGCGTTAGCCGCCGAGACTGGTATTGACGTTTTGCCTGTGCTGGATCAGCAAACCAAGGCAGAAGCTTTAGATCTACCCTTAAAAGCAGGTGAGGATATAGACGAGTCAGACTCTTCAGGTGAGGAGCCTATATGGCTATTGTTTGTCTGGGCCATACTTGAATGGCTAATGGAGCAACTGCAAGCTAGAAACGCATAGTTTCGTCAATATAGAGGAGAGTACCATGATTGATCCATTTGCGAACAACCATCAAAGTATGCAGATTGGTGAGCTGGTCATAGAGAACCAAGAAGATAAAATTATTATCTATGGTGACATAGATTTATATCTTGATGCGTCAGGGTATGAGCAAGCCAAACAGCTGCATGAGCTCACCAGTAAAATACTGCAAGCTTTTGAAAAATCAGATGAAAATATGAAAAAATCGCTTTCGTCAAAAGAAAAAAATGACCAATCAGATGAAAGTATTGACAATCCCTTCTTGTAACTATTTGATATAGTGATAAATTATAGAGGTGTTAAGCTATAAAGAAATTACTAGGCAAAGTAAAAATTTTGTCTATAATGGATAAATCAATGATATCGCCTGTGTGATTCAAATGACTAATAACTATTAGTAATCGGCAAGCGATAGCATAGGAAAACGCAAAACTATCATGTTTTGAATAATCATTGTAAGAAAGGAGTCGATCTATGAAACTATTTACAAAATCTATGTTAGCAGTTGCTGGTATCAGCATGGCCACTATGGCATTCGCTGCTGATCCGTTAGCCAATACTACTTGGCAGACCTTTGATGACGGCAAGCCTAAGGGTGTGGTCAAAATCACTGAATCGAATGGTGTATTGACCGGTAAGCTCATCAGCACTGTCTCAGAGAAAGGCAAAAAGCACGTTGGCATGACAGTTATTTCTGGTCTAAAAGCTGACGGTGGCGGTAAGTATAGCGGTGGTAATATCACTGATCCTGAGAAAAACAAAACCTATCGTATGACCGCAAGTTTGGAAGGTAATACCCTCAATCTAAAAGGTTACCTAGGCCCATTCTCACGTAGCCAAACGTGGAAAAAGAAGTAAGCCTTTGATGTCTACTCTGCTTGATTGATATATTGTATTAAAAAATACCATAAAAAACCCAGTCAGATAAAAGCAGTCAGTTAAGAATAGTAAAACCCGCATGACCAATCGGTTATGCGGGTTTTTTAGTAGATAAAGCCTGTCGCTTTATCTATTCAAGTAGTTAATGGGTGAATTCAGGATAAGCCTCCATTCCGCACTCTGCTATATCAGCACCTTCGTATTCATGCTCTTCAGATATACGCAAACCAATCACTGCTTTAATAATCGCCCACACAATGGCGCTGGTAATAAATACCCAAGCAAAGATAGTGACTGCACCTACGACTTGACCGATGAAGCTGGCTGAGGAATTAGTAATAGGTACAATTAACAGACCAAAGAGACCGGCAACTCCGTGTACCGAAATAGCACCAACTGGATCGTCGATTTTGATTCTATCTAAAGCCAAGATGGATACAACGACGATGGCGCCAGCGCATATTCCGAAAAGTGTCGCTTGCAACACTGACGGGGTCGAAGGCTCTGCGGTAATCGCGACCAGACCTGCCAATGCACCATTTAAGAGCATGGTTAAGTCTGCTTTGCCGAAGATAGCACGTGCTAGCAGTAAAGCACCAATGGCGCCACCTGCTGCAGCAGCATTGGTGTTTACGAATACCATAGCGACTGAGTTGGCGCTGGCAATATCCCCCAGTTTAAGAACCGAACCACCATTAAAGCCGAACCAGCCCATCCATAAAATAAGCGTACCAAGTGCGGCTAGTGGTAGATTCGCTCCTGGAATCGCACGAATCTCACCGTTAAGACCATACTTGCCTTTACGTGCGCCTAAAAGCAATACACCTGATAGTGCAGCAGCAGCCCCTGCCATATGGACGATACCAGATCCAGCAAAATCAGAAAACCCCATTTCGCTTAAGCTAAACAAGCCCAAGACGTCCTTTTCACCCCAAGTCCAGCTGCCTTCTAAAGGATAGATAAAGCCGGTCATTACAACGGCAAATAGCAAAAAAGCCCAGAGTTTCATGCGCTCAGCAACAGCCCCTGAGACAATTGACATACAGGTAGCGACGAAGACCACTTGGAAGAAGAAGTCAGACGCTGCAGAGTAGACCGAATCCCCATCAAAGCCGTTACTAGCTGACGCTATCAAGGCATCATTTACCAAGGTCTCACCACCTGCTATACCGCTTAGAAAGAGGTTGCCATCATACATAATGGCATAACCGCATATCATGTACATGGTACAAGCGGTGGCGAATAGTGAGATATTCTTAGTGAGAATCTCAACTGTATTTTTTGATCGAACCAAGCCAGCTTCTAACATTGTAAAGCCAGCGGCCATCCACATGACCAGTGCTCCACATACCAAAAAATAAAACGTGTCGAGTGCGTATTGTAGCTCAAAAATCTGACTTTGCATCTTAATTCCCCCTTGAATTGACAATGCGATAGTTAGGCGTGCTTTTAAACGTCCTTCATTGAGCAGTTGCGATCTTTAAATCATACTTGCACCAATAGTGGGCAAGGCTGTTTATCTGTCTAATAGCGTTGAAAGCTATCAGATAGCATCAGGACCTGTTTCACCCGTACGTATACGAATGACTTGCTCAAGTGGCGTGACAAAAATCTTGCCATCGCCGATTTTACCGGTGCTGGCGATGCGAGTGATGGCTTCAATTGCAGGCTCAACCATCTCATCAATGACGGCGACTTCGACTTTCACTTTAGGCAAAAAGTCCACCACGTATTCAGCACCGCGATACAGCTCGGTATGTCCTTTTTGACGACCAAACCCTTTAACTTCAGTGACGGTAACGCCTTTAACGCCAATGTCAGATAACGCTTCACGTACGTCATCGAGCTTAAATGGTTTTAGAATCGCAGTGATTAGCTTCATAAGAAACTTCCTTATTTAAATGATGTCGCAGGTTATTGCAGACTTTTAGAGCATCATGCCTTTACCATGCTTACAGTAAGTTATTCAAGAAATGTGCCAAAGATCCTCAAGGGGGAGAATCGCTTGGGCTTAATTGCTTCTTAAATGACTACTGTTATGGGTACATAATGCAAGAATGACGGATGAAGACCCCAATAAAAATACAGCCAATATAGAACAAGTGCAGTGGAGTCGCCTGCGACGTTAGATTCAACGAGGGCTTTATTATAACCAACTTTTTCGTGTTGCGGGGAGGCTATCCTGTGATGAATTGCTAAAAAATAGCAAGTATAGAGCAGCTTATAGAGAGGTTTGTGGTGATAGTACAAGATACGCGAAAAGTGTACGCTGCTCTAATGGCAAAAACCTAGAGCAGAATGTACAAGAATATTAAAAATGGGATTGCCGCAGTTATGATAACAAAGCCTGAAGGCTAGAGGTTATAAGGGATGAGAAACCAAAGTATTAAGTTTTAGGAAACAGTAGATAAGAGGTTTTGGTGCTACCCAATAGCTTTTCAGTGTCGCTGCCTCGCAGCAGCTCACGTAGCCGTGATTGACCAAAGGCACCTGACATCAGAAGGTCGATGTCGTGCTCGCTTTGATAGTAGTTTAAGGCAGCGCTAACATCGCGGCAGTCTAGTAAGGATTTTTTGCAATTGATACCTGCTTGCTTGAGGCGGGCATAAGCTTCACGCAGCGCGTCGCAGTTTTCAGAGTTTTCTTTACCAACCATGACGATATGAATGGTTAACGCGCGTACAAGTGGCGTCTTACATAACCAATTCAACATTTTGTGGGAGGTAGCACGGTTATCAAAAGCAAATAGTGCACTCTTTGGGGGCGCAAATGTTGTGTGAGTCACCAAAATAGGGCACAGACTTGGGCGTATGAGTTGACCCAACGTAGATCTGCAGGTGACATGATGGCCAATGACAATGAGCTGTGACATTTCATCGACATAATCAATGCTCTCGCTCAGGGTTTCATGTCGATGCAGGCTGTAGACCTTGCGCTTGTGCAAATGTTGCTCACAATAGGCTGCTGCTTGATGTAAGAGCAGTCGACCTTGCGCCTTGAGCTCAGAGTTGCCTTGATGCTCATGACTGGTAAAGTTATCCAGCAGCGCACTTTCATCATCGATATTCAAACAACCTGAATAATTTATAGCGGCCTTTTGTTGCAAGCTTGGTACGGCATGAAGTAGCCCAATGGGTGCTTGCAGGCGCGTAGACGCCCACATGCTAGCATCCAATACCGCTTGCACATGATCAGGACAATCTAAACAAGCAATCACACTGTCTGGTTTTAAGTTACTCATAAGGCAACCACATTATCTCAATAATAAAAACACGGTCAAATTCCGCAGATTACGCTCTAGTCTAATAGGCCGATATCACGGCGATCATGGACAGAGAAGCGATCAATGAGGGTGCGACTGGCACTATTCAAGCCAACCACCTTGACATCTATTCCCTCGCGTTGCAAGCGCATGACCAGCTTGTCCAAAGTATCCACGGCAGTCACATCCCAAAAGTGTGCTTTACTCACATCAATTTGAACGTTATCGAGCGCCTCTTTGGTATCAAAGCTATCAAGAAACTGGGTGGTGGAGGCAAAGAATACTTGACCTTGTACATAGTAGTATCGAGTATTATTGCTGTCATCATACTCACTAAATATGGTCAAGAACTGCCCAATCTTATTGGCAAATGACAAGGCAGACAGTAACACGCCGACGCCGACACCGTAAGCAAGGTTATGAGTAAATACGGTGGTCAAAACGGTTGCTAACATCACGATATTAAATGACATCGGATGCGTTTTGAATTCACGGATAGACTGCCAGTTGAAGGTACCAATAGAGACCATGATCATGACTGCGACTAACGCGGCCATTGGTATTTGACTGACCCAGTCGCTCAAGAATACCACCATGATCAGTAACACCACACCTGCTATCAAGGTCGACAGACGGGTACGCCCGCCAGACTTTACGTTGATCATCGATTGGCCAATCATCGCACAACCAGCCATACCGCCAAAGAAGCCTGAGACGACGTTGGCAATACCTTGACCACGGCACTCACGGTTTTTATCACTTGGCGTGTCTGTTAGCTCATCGACGATAGTAGCGGTCATCATAGACTCAAGCAAACCGATAACAGCCAGTGCAATAGAGTAGGGTGCAATGATTAATAGTGTGTTGAGGTTGAGCGGAATATCTGGAAACAAAAATACAGGCAGGGTATCTGGTAAGTCGCCCATATCGCCGACATTACGGATATCTAGTCCCATGTATAGAGCCACTGCGGTTAGACCCACGATACAGATGAGCGGCGAGGGAACGACGCGTCCAATTTTGGGAATCAGTGAAACAGATAGATAATAGCCAAGCCTGCTGCCGTCATCATATATACTGTCATGCCAACCCGTTCAGTCGCTGGGTTCAGCTCTGGTAGCTGCGCGGCAAATATCAAAATCGCTAAAGCGTTGACGAAGCCAATCACCACTGAACGAGAGACAAAGCGCATCAGGTTACCAAGTTTTAAGATACCCATTACAATTTGAATACCACCGCACAATAACGTAGCGGCAAGCAAGTATTGTAGACCATGGTCAGCAACCAAATCTACCATGACCAGTGCCATAGCCCCTGTCGCTGCTGAAATCATCCCAGGACGACCACCGACGAAGCTAATCACCACCGCGATACAAAACGAGGCATACAGCCCAACTTTTGGATCGACACCAGCGATAATAGAAAAAGCAATGGCTTCTGGAATCAATGCCAGTGCGACCACTATTCCCGACAGAGTATCGCCGCGTATATTGGAGAACCATTCGTCATGCAAATTATCAAAAAGAGACGTCATAATTAAACTACATATAGTTAAGGGCAAAAAAGTAATCGTTATCTGGTAGGCGTATCACTCATAGACAATAATAGTCTATGGACAATACCGACCACTCAGACTTTCATTACCACGTCGCTTAACAAATCAATACTGTTAAGCGGTCTTGCACTTGCATTATCCTCAGAGGTTATATAAAGCTTATCAAAGCTTCGTAACTAAAATGGCTACTGAAGCATTTACCGTATTGCCGATAGTAAAATTTGATAAAAAACTTAAGGTAGTGCATAAATGACCACGATGAATGATCGTGGTAGATAGAGTGTCAGATAAGGTAGGCAAAACAAACATAAACATGCGTTTGCCGCAATGTCATGACGTAGTGAGCAGTTGCTGAATATGGCGAGACCATCACATGATAAAGGTCACATCATGCTAAACTGGCACACAAAATGAAATGTCCAGTTCAAACTTCAGTAACTTAATATAAAATTATGCGCATAATAGCACAAAGTGGCAAAAAAGCAGTACCGAAAAATGAACGATACCGTTATGATGCTCACTGTCAATTTAATAATTCTGTGTTTACCACACCTGTTTTATAATGGTTGCATACAGATTTAGACAATCGCTGATTTTCGATAGCGGATGACATGGCGTTATAAGGCACTATAGCTAAAAAGCACTATAAAAGGAAAGTATATGACAACCCTCGCAACACCAGAAACACTCATCCATAAAGGCGATGGTCTACAAGTGGTGGTCGGATTAGGGCAGTCAGGGTTGTCAGCTGCGCGTTATCTGAGCGAAAAAGGCTACCGAGTAGCGGTCACCGATAAGCAATCCGCACCTGCATTGGCGAAAGAGCTACCTGCAGCGGTTGAGATTCGGCTGTTCGGTGCGATTGATGCAGAGCTGCTGCAACAAGCGGCACGTATTATTATCAGCCCTGGTATCTCTTTAGAAACGGACGCTGTTGCTGCCGCACGGCAAGCTAATATTCCTGTAGTAAGCGATATTCAGCTGTTTTGTGAAGCCTGTGAGGTACCCATAGTAGCTATTACAGGCTCCAATGCCAAAAGCACCGTGACGACTTTGGTAGGAGAGATGGCTGCTGATGCCGGCATCAATGTTGGTGTTGGCGGAAATATTGGCGTGCCAGCATTGAGTCTGCTGTCTAATAGTGATATGACTTTGGCTGTGCTTGAACTATCCAGTTTTCAGTTAGAGACTGTGACCAATTTGGGTGCACAGGTGGCGACTGTTCTCAATATGTCGCCTGATCATCTGGATCGCCATGGCGATATGCTGGGTTATCATCAAGCCAAACATCGCATCTTTCAAGGTGCCAAGTCGGTAGTGATTAACCGTGAAGACGCCTTGACGCGGCCTTTGGTCGCTGACAATTTGCCGCGAATAAGCACAGGTATCCATGCTCCTGACAAAGGTCAATATGGCTTGATTACGGATCCTGACGGTCAGATTTATTTGGCGCGTGGCACAGAGCGTTTATTATCCGCTGACAAGCTGCTAGTCAAAGGCCGCCATAATCTGTTAAATGCGCAAGCGGCTCTTGCATTGGGCGAGCTTGCTGGACTGCCTCTTGATAGTATGCTTAGTACTTTACAGCGCTTTACAGGTCTTGAACATCGTTGTCAGTACGTGGCGAGCGCTGCAGGTATTGATTACTTCAATGACTCAAAGGGCACCAATATTGGTTCGACCATGGCCGCCATCGAAGGGCTAGGGGCAGTCTATGCTCCCAAAGATGGTAAGCTGCTATTGATATTAGGTGGTCAAGGCAAAGGACAGCAGTTTGGTGAGTTGACGCCTCTGATTAACCACTATGTCAGCCAAGTATTATGCATCGGTGAAGACGGCAAGCAAATTGAGCAGCATCTACGCGCTGCAGAGTTAAGCGATGAGGTGGTGCTACATCAGTGTCAAACGCTAGAGAGTGCGTTTGCAACCATTGAACAGCTTACGGCTAGTAGCTTGTCGCAAGTAAAAGCAGTGCTGCTATCACCAGCCTGTGCCAGCTTTGATCAGTATGCCAGCTACGCTGCACGTGGCGAACACTTTATTCAACTGGTCGAGCGAGTGGTTGGTTGCTAATAACAATCCTGCTGATACTGCTATTGAATATTAATAATGGCAGTATAAATGATTGTTTTGGTTATGAATTACTGCTACTGTCAACAACGGAATAGCTGACTTTTAAAGTCTCAACGGTGGCGTTTTATAAACGCCGTGTTTTTTGTTTGTTAGTGTACTTAAAATATTATGGCGCTCTCTTTTCTTTCTCGTTTTTCGCAAAATTCTCGCTCAATTTCTGACTCAGATGGTATTCTGTCTTGGCCTTCAGCCCGCGCTATATTATTGTCTAGTGTCGGTTGTATGATGGTACTCAGCTTGTTAATGGTTGCTTCTGCTTCCATTCCTTTCGCGCTCAGTCGCGGAATGACAGAGTTGCATTTCTTTGAGAACCAACTGCTATATATGGGTATTGGCTTGCTTGCTGCAGCGATACCCTATTACTTTGTACCATTAAAAACACTGTATCAAACCGAGACACAGTTTATATTATTGGCAGTGACGGGTGCGCTGCTGGTGGCAACACTCTTTGGTACGCCGATTAATGGCTCAAAACGCTGGTTAGACTTAGGAGTGATTAACTTTCAGGTTGCAGAGTTAGCGAAGCTGGTCGTTGTGGTATTTGTGGCCGACTTTGTGGTGCGACGCTCTTTTGAAGTACGTAACGGCTGGGATGGCTTTTTGCGGATCTCTTTAGTCATCGGCTTACTCACCTTTTTACTATTATTACAGCCTGATTTTGGTTCTTTAGTTGTGATTGTGGGCACAGTATTCGCGATATTTTATATTGCTGGTGCTCCGTATAAACAGTTTGTCGCACTTGCAGCCGTCGTTGGTGTATTGGGTGTGCTGGCAGTCACGATGGTGCAGTATCGCCTGACACGGGCATTATCTTTTTTAGATCCCTTTGATGATATTCAAGACACTGACTATCAGCTAGCACGCAGTTTAATTGCCTTTGGACGCGGGGAGTTTACAGGGGTGGGCTATGGCGAAAGTGTACAGAAGCTCGCGCATTTACCTGAGGCACATACAGACTTTTTATTAGCCATCACGGGTGAAGAGTTAGGATTCGTCGGTGTGTCGATGGTTCTCATATTAGAAGCACTTATCATCGGTAGCGCCATGCGCATCAGTTATAATGCGCTAAAACGCCGGCAAATGCGTATGAGCTATACTGCTTTTGGTATTGGGATTATTTTTATTGCGCAAACGATTATTAACGCGGCAATGAACATGGGTGCGATGCCAACCAAAGGTCTGACTATGCCATTCTTTAGTTATGGTGGCTCCTCGATGCTCATCAGTCTGGTGATGGTGGCATTGCTGCTCAAGATCAATAAAGAAAGCCCGCAAATAGAAAAGAGCCAGTGTCGCTACTTTTAAAAAACTGTTTTTTAAAGAGAATGGTTTGAATAGGCAGATTTTAAAAAATTTGGTTATAAAAAAGCGTCGCTATCAGCGGCGTTTTTCTATTTAGGAGCTGGCTATAGTTAAAGACAGCTTATTTTGTAAAGGGGTATTATCCCACTGTTCAATAGCTTGCTCTAGCATACGTGCTGGCGTATCCATCTCAACGGTGGGTTGCTGCAGTAATTGCAAAGCGGTGGCAATAAGCTCGCTGGGCCTACTTGTATCGATGGGCTGAGCTAGGTTTTGTTTAGAGAGCTTTTGCCCATCAGGGTTGCGTATCAGTGGCAAATGGTACCAGTAGTCTATTGCAGGCAGATTAGCTGCATGCATGATGCTGATTTGAGCAGTGGTCATCGGTAAGATGTCTAACCCACGCATGATATGGCTGACCTGTTGTAGCCCATCATCGATACTTGCTGCCAAAATATAGTTGATCATCCCATCTTGGCGGCGTACCACCATGTCACCCAAGCTCTGCTGTGGATTATGCCATTGCATGCCTTGGATACCATCCATAAAACCTATGGCGTAATCAGGCAGTTGGATACGCTGCTTATGCTTATTTTTATCAAGGTTGGCATCTATACAGCAGCGAGGATAACGCTGCGTATCAGCAGGATTTTTGCTGCTACTATGCGAGTTAGCATTTTCTAATATAGCATGCCGTTTCCAGTATTGTGCCAAGCTTTTACGCGAGCACTGGCAGCCGTAGGTTAATGGTGCAAGCTGTGATGATAGATAGTCATTATAGATATCGATACGCTCAGACTGGTAAATGACATCATCATCCCAGTGTAAACTGATCGCTTTTAAATCCATTAGAATTTGTTCACTGAACTGTCGGTCACAGCGTTCAGTATCGGTATCTTCGATACGCAATAGCCACTTACCACCCAAGGATTTGATATGACAAAAGCTTGCCAGCGCTGTGGTCAGTGAGCCAAGGTGCAGCTCGCCCGTCGGCGAAGGAGCGAAGCGGCCTACAGGACGTATAGACTGGAGTGAGTGATTTGTATTGATATTTAATGAATTCAAAGTGAGTAGCTATCAAAAAAAAGTATGACAACAGGATAAATAAAACAGTTATGAAAAGCTATTTATTAAACTTATCTGTTTTGTTAGTCGATTCTATAAATAACCGCATATATATGAATGCAAAAAAGCGACCATGATGGTCGCTTTCGTCATATTTATATGAAGCATTTACAAATACAGCGTACTTCTAGGTATGACCTTGGTTTTGACGCTCTTTCATTTCGGACAGAGTTTTGCAGTCAATACATTGAGTCGCTGTTGGACGCGCTTCCAAACGGCGTAAGCCAATCTCTACGCCGCAGGTCTCACAAAAACCATAGTCGTCACCTTCGATTTCAGCGATAGACTTATCGATTTTACGAATCAATTTACGCTCACGGTCACGTGTGCGTAGCGCGAGGGCGAACTCTTCTTCTTGAGTGGCGCGATCATTGATATCTGGCATCGCACTGGATTCGTCTTGAATATAAGTTTTAGTGCGGTCAGCCTCGCCAATAAGCTGGCTTTTCCAATCCAATAAAATAGTTCTAAAGTGCTCTAACTGCGCATCAGACATATATTCTTCGTCTTTGGCAGGCACATAAGGGGTGAATTTAACATCACTTGGATTTGTAGTTACAGTGCTCATATGGGTATCCTAGTTTTTCAAATTAATTCAACAAAACGACATTTACAAAAGACAAGAACTCAGCATTTTCAATGAATACTATAGTCTGTCTCTTACAGAACGTTTCACCACGTGGTAACGCAAGTAACACAGAGGATCTCATGATATGTTTATATCGGTGTATCACTTATCGTGATTGCCGATTGCGAAATCTTGGCTGGTGGTTGTCGTAGCTATCCTAGCCATTATTTTGTTGCCTAACATTTGACGTTAGACCTTCCTGTTTTCTTAGTTGTTTGTATAACGTGAGTATATTTGCAGTATCGGTTATTTTACTCTGCTTGCCTAGTACTATTTTTAACGGGTCATTCTATGTTAATTTTCAAGAGCTTACTAGCATTTTAGCACAGTGGTAAATTGACCCCATCCCATAAGACTGGGCATCAAGTATCTAATCTCTTAATCCAACTTGCAACCCGTCCAGTGTTGGCTAATTGCAACCAACGGTAGCCAGGCTGGGCATCCTTATCATAAGCAAAGTCATCTTCATAAGGCTGGAACTGGTAGCAGGTTGACGGCGTAGTATAGGCAGTCACGCCATTATAGTCGCGCGTTTGCTCTTGATGCGTATGACCACTCACAATGACCTTTAACTGTTTAAATGCGGACATCCTTCGCCAAAACTCGGCGGTGTTTTCTGCGATATGGGCATCTATCCATTCTGACTGCATCGGCAACACATGATGATGCAGTACTATCAGAGCTGGCTTATCACAGGTGTTCAATTGCGTACACAGCCAATCAATATCAAGGTCAGTAATCTCACCTGCTATCTTGCCAGCGACTGCGGAATTAATTAATAGCAATTGCCAGTATTCAGTATCAATGACATGCTGGCTTAAAAGACGTTTATCTGCTGTTTTTGCGACGAGCTTACGCTGAGAAAATGGAAGATGACTATCAATTTCATCAGTCACGTCATGATTACCCGCAATGCAAGCAAAGGGGATGTTTGTGGCGCTGAGTACCTCGAAAATATAATCGTAAATAGAGGTCTTAACTTCATTTACTAAGTCACCAGTGACTAAAATCAAATCACAACGAATATCTTCACTTAACGCTTGTTCAATAACAGCTTCAAAGCTCTGTCGACAGTGACGTTTAGATGCTACATCTTCATCTGTTATATCGTCAATGCTCGCCAAATGCATGTCCGTGATCTGCAGTACATTCACTTGCTCGTCAGGTGATAAGATAGTGCGAGCAGGGTACTGTGGCATAGACTTTATCCTTTATGAGCTAGAAAATATCACAGGCTCAAACAGCTAAGACGCCCTCAAAAATGGAGATAAACCGTAAAACTATCATCGTGAGTTTTATCAGTCATAGCTGTATGAGCGGCTACTGCTGATATACGGCGCTATATAAGCGAGTTTATAGCATATATTTTATAAAATCTCTAGTGATAATTATCAAATAAAGTTTACTTTTCCTAAACTACTTTTCTAAGGACAAAGCCCTAAAGACAGAGATAGCGGCTCTAATGTTGCTGCGTCCCGAGCTTAGAGAGGATAAGCGCGGCAAAAAACAAGATAGCCAGCACCAATACAATGGCAAGTCCAGTCTGTATATCTAGCCAAATGCTACCCCAAACGCCTAAGGTTACGCCTACTTGTGCGATGATGAGTGCAAAGATGACCATCTGTCTGGGGGCGGTTGACCATAAACGGGCAGTGAGTGCGGGTAGTACCAGTAAGCCACTGATCAGTAAGCTACCAACTGCTTGCAAGGCAATCGCGCAAAACCCTGCTAGTACGCCCATAAAGAATAGTCGTTGTTTGGTGGGGTTGATACCTTGGATTCGGGCTAGGGCTTCATGGGTTGCTAGTTTTAACTGTGCAGGCCAGATATAAATTAAGAACCCTAAGCCTAGCAGTATGCTAGCAGCAAGGAGTGGCAAGTCAGCCCAATCAAGCTCAAGTAAGTTTCCAAATAAGAAGCCTAATACATTTGCTTGTTGGTCAGTCAACTGGGTTAAGGTGAGGAGACCCAAACATAATAATGAAACGGCCAGCACTGCCAGTACGGCATCAATGGGCAGGCGCTCATCGTCTATCAAAACCAGTCCTGCGACTACCATGACACTGACGAGCACAATACCCATGCCCATTGGTAGCTGCCACCAGACGGCAAGCCCGACTCCAAGTAGAGTGCCATGTGCTAAAGCATCAGCAAAAAACGCCATGCGTCGCCATAATACCAAGCAGCCAAGCGGCGCTGATAATAGACCTAAAATACT
Organism: Psychrobacter fulvigenes; assembly: GCF_904846155.1. NCBI lineage: Bacteria > Pseudomonadati > Pseudomonadota > Gammaproteobacteria > Moraxellales > Moraxellaceae > Psychrobacter > Psychrobacter fulvigenes. Next base: position 3,164,534 of record NZ_CAJGZP010000001.1, on the reverse strand, counting down.
GCCGGCAATCCAGGCAGGGGCAATGATGGCTAACCAAGCAGTCATAACAGGTGTTGTCCGTTAAATTATTATTTTATAGATTATTGTTTTACAGCAAGTCACTTGGGGCTTGATGCTCACAGGCATGATGTCTATGCACATAGGGCTGCTCATAATGATGACCAAACAGTTTTTGAAACTCTGCTGTGATCGCAAGCTCGCTGGGTTGTCCCTCGCAGCAAATATGCTTATTCAAACAAATCACTCGGCGGCTGCCCTTCATCACCCAATGTAAATCATGCGATACGACCAACATTGCACAGCGTAAAAAATCTGGCAATTCATCGATGAATTGATAGAGCCAGACTTCAGTATCAGGATCAAGCCCTTGCATAGGCTCGTCCAATATCAGCAGATTGGGCTTATCCAATAGCGCTCGTGCCAGCAGCACGCGCTGGGTCTCACCACCTGATAAGTGCCCCATTTGCCGTGGCAGTAGATGATTGAGGGATAAGTTATCAAAAATAAACTGCCGTTGCTCAGCGCTCAACCGCCGTTTGTCCGCTTGCTCTAATAGGTCTTTGACCCTTAACGGCAAGATTGGCGGCACAGTGAAGCGCTGCGGTACATAGCCAAGCTGTAGCGGCTGATGCGCAGTGATATGACCTTGCGTGGGCTGGATTAAATCTAAAATGAGTTTAACCAGTGTCGATTTTCCTGCACCATTTGGTCCTATTAGACTGACAGTCTCATTGACGGCAATATCAATATTGATATTGGCGACCAAGCGCTGCTTACCAATATAATAACTCACGTCATTTAAGCTGAGCAGAGGTGTACTGCTGCTTACGCTTAATGCTGGTGGTTGTTCTAGGGCTGATAATAAAAGGCTCATGCGCTCACAATCACTAGGTTAAAGGTTATAAAAATGATAAGTCATAAATGCTACTGACAGTTTTGGCAGCGTCCACTCAGTTCAATGACACTGTGATCGACGACAAATCCTATATCCTGTTCTGCAAAGCTCATCATTTCCTGTACTGGCAAACTACTACATTCCTGTACACGTTGACAGTGCTGACAGATCAAAAATGCAGCTGTATGCTGTGCGCGGGGATGGCAACAGGGAACATAGGCATTGAGTGAAGTGAGCTGATGAATCAAGCCCTCGCTCAATAAAAACTCCAAACTGCGATAGACCGTTGGTGGTGCGACGTTTTTTTGCGTTTGCTTGTTTGCGCTCTCATCTGTTGATTCTAAGCGTATTTGCTGAAGCTGTGTGATTAAGTCATACGCACCCACTGGTTTATTGGCTTGCAGCACCAGTGTATATATCTGCTGACGTAGCGGAGTAAAGCGCACCCCACGCAATCGAGACTGCTCTTTTGCTGCCTCTAAACGCTTAGCCACATCCTGCGGCGTAAAGTGCTGAACATCATGTAAGTGTTCACAAGTAGATGAGATCATTGACACAACACCAACTCCCAAAATTAATAGTGCGTTTTTAATTGTTATAGTATAACATACTACTATTCATAACTTGCTAGGCTTTTCTAAAAAAACAGGTCTAAAATAAAACGGATAGGACACTTATCGCATGTATGTAAATTATCGTCGCTGTATCAGTGCACTTAGCAAAACACACAATAAAAAAAGTCATAAGACATCGTCTGGTTCTGTATCAAGGGTATTTAGATGGTCTAAACGTTGGATGGCCGCGACCCTGATACTGTTTAGCTCAATAATGATGAGTGCGCATGCAGCCACTGTCAGTGTGAGTAATTATCCGTTGTTTTTATTGAGTCAAGCAGTGACGGAAGGCGCACCTTCTGCCAATCAATTGTTACAAGCAGGGGAGGTGGGACATCATGGTAGTATCAGTCCTGGTGACATCAAAGCCATTCAAGAAAGCACCTTTGTCGTATGGTTTGGTGAGTCGCTAGAGAATAACCTCGCATCGAGTTTGAATAATGCGCCCAATGCCATCTCCTTATTTGCATTTAATGCTTTCAATCGCCATCCGTTGCGTGATGTCAAAGGCAAGCCTATTGCGAATACGCTAGACCCACATATTTGGTTAGACCCTGAAAACGCCAAAGCCATTACCCGTGCACTGGCGGTTATTCATAGTCATGCCAATCCACAATATAAAAGCCTATATCAGGCCAATGCAAAAAAATTCGCTCAGCGCATGGATAGGACGGTACAGACCATGCAACAAGGCAGTCAAAAAACATACCCTTACTGGGCCTATCATGACGCTTATCAATATATTGAAGCAAGTTTAGGGCTGCAGATGATTGGAAGCTTAAGTGCTGATCACCATCTTTCTCCCAAAGCCAGTCAGCTGCGCTGGTTAAACGAGCAACGCCCTGCTAAACAAATGTGTTTGGTGGCTCAAAGTGATCCTGCGAAGGGGTTACTTGCCAAACTGCAACCTGTCAACACCACAGTGCAAGCTGAAGATATGAGTGGTAGTAAAACCTTCGTTGACGGATGGTATAATATGGCACAGCAGATACGCAGTTGTATATCTTGAACTGTAATAGACGCTGCAACTTTCCCTAGTTTTTTATCGAAACAGTGAGGTTTGCAGCATTTACTATCTTGTCTTCATTGTATAGGAAGCAAGAAGCGCTCAAAATAACAAACAAAGGTCACATTTTGCTTGCTTAATGATGACTTGCTCCTTATAATAAGTGGCGTTTTATTTTGGTTAAAAGGTTAGACTTGTATAGTGAGCCGTTCACGGATAAGCAGGCTTGTGATGCACTGCTTTTATTCCACCGCTATATCATAGGATAGCTGATGACCAAGCCTGCCAAACGCACGCAAAAAGATAAAATAGGCCTCTACATCAAACGCCAAGCGTGGATACTGTTTATCCTGATTGTTAGCGTTTCGATGCTAGATATTGTTTGGCTGCATAGTGAGCTGATTGTAGCAAAAAGCACCGCTCTTGGTGCTTTGTTAAGCTTTACTTCTCAAGCAATATTTGCAGCATTTGTCTTTTGGTATACTGGCTATCGCGCGCGCCGACATATTGTCAGCCAGCTATATCGTGGTCAGATGGTCAAATGGCTACTGACGGTGTTTGGCTTTGCACTAATTTTTATTACCATACGACCTCTGTCTGCGCCTGCGCTGTTCATCGGTTTTATAGTAATGCAGATTAGCCACAGTTGGATGTTGATGTACGTACGTTAGCCACAACATTACTGTTTGATTGTTAATCCCCATTTAAAACCTCCTTAGTTCATTCAAAATAATAAAAGCACCGTTATACGAAGGTGCTAAGTATATTAAAAATGTTATCCATAGCTAAAATGAGCTCATTAAAAGTCACGCTGTTAGTATGATAGACAGAAAACGGATATAAGTTGATTGTTAGAGAAACAATTTTTTACAATTAAATTACTGGTGTAAAACCATACTGACAAACGATGAACGTGACTAACTTACTCATAAAGCTAATAAAAAACACACAATAGACTTTACATAAATGCAACGCTGCTTTAAGATACTCAGCTAATAATTTCGCTTATAGCCGCTGTATTGAGCGCCGATTTGACAAAATCATAAGCAAATACTCAGATATCACGTTATATGCAGGTACCAAGGGCTAGTAATGAATACTCATAAGCCCTTTTTTGATAGCTAGAATTTATTAAAATGAGTGAAGCTAGTACCGCAAAAAAACAATGGGCTGGATGTTGTTGCTTACATGAGTGCCTTAGCATCATAATTCGCACACAATAGGTCAAGCTAGTAATGCGCTTGCTGCGTTTTTTAAAAGTTTGATTGACCTTGTGTCATTGATATCGCTAATTCACTCATCAGATGACAACCATATTTTTGGTAATTGATTAAATATTTGATTAATAAGAAGCTTACATTATGGCAGCCGAACAATCATCAACAGATTATATCTCTCACCATTTAACCAATTGGACCTATGGCTATCTGCCTGGCGAAGGCTGGAAGGTTGCCTATACCGCAGAAGAAGCGGGACAGATGGGCTTTAATGCTATCCATCTTGACTCTATGCTATGGTCAATCGGTCTAGGTATCTTATTCTGCTGGTTCTTCTGGAAGGTGGCGAAAAAAGTGACCTCAGATGTGCCAAGCAAGACTCAAGCAGCGGTTGAGATGATTGTCGAGTTCGTCGATAATAGCGTGCGCGAGTCTTATAGCGGTACTTCAAAGCTAATAGCACCTCTAGCGTTAACCATCTTCGTCTGGATTTGGTTAATGAACTTGATGGATTTAATGCCTATCGACTTCATCCCAGGTTTGGCTGGCCAGATCGGTGCTGCGATGGGAGCGGGTGGAGGTGATCCACATCACGTCTTTTTCAAAATTGTACCTACAACTGATCCTAACATTACCCTAGGTATGGCTTTTTCAGTTTTCGCACTGATTATCGGTTATAGCATTAAAGAAAAAGGTATCGGTGGATTTCTCGCTGAACTGACGCTACATCCATTTAGCTCGAATAATATTATATTGAAAATTATCTTAATCCCTGTCAACTTCATCCTAGAAGTCGTGACTTTGATTGCAAAACCAATTTCACTTGGCTTACGTCTGTTCGGTAACATGTATGCTGGTGAGTTGGTATTTATTTTGATTGCCTTGATGCCATTCTGGATTCAGTGGGCACTATCAGTACCATGGGCTATCTTCCATATTTTAATTATTACCCTTCAAGCGTTCATTTTTATGATGCTGACGATAATTTACTTATCATTAGCTTCGTCAACTGAACATTAATTAGACACTTCATCAATAAATAGGTAAAGAGGATACATCAATGGATCCAGTATTAGGTAGTTCTACAGTTATCGCAGTTGCAATGCTTATCGGCGCAGGCGCTATTGCAACAGGTATTGGCTTTGCTCTTTTAGGTGGCAAGTTCCTAGAAAGTGTTGCACGTCAGCCAGAGCTTGGTTCACAGTTGCAAACACGTATGTTTATCGTAGCAGGTCTATTGGATGCTATTCCAATGATTGGTGTTGGTATCGCGATGTTACTATTATTCGCTAACCCTCTAGCAGGTTAATCAGAAAGCTCAGTTGTAAGTGTTTGGTTGTCATATTTCTGAGAGCCAAACATGATCAATGAAACTGATTTTTCATTAACAAAGAGGTGATCACGTGAATATCAATTTTACCATCATCGGTCAAGCCATTGCTTTTGCAATATTTGTGGTTTTTTGCATGAAATTCGTGTGGCCACCACTTATTGGCGCCATCAATGAACGTCAGCGTAAGATTGCTGACGGCTTAAATGCCGCTGAAAAAGCAAAAGCAGACTTGGCTACCGCTGAGCAAGATGCAGAGCAGGAGCTTAATGCTGCTAAGGCGAAAGCTGCTGCACTAATTGAGCAAGCGAACAAGAGTGCCAACCAATTGGTTGAAGACGCTAAATCGCAAGCACAAATAGAAGGCGAGCGCATTCGTCAACAAGCACAAGCGTCTATCGACCAAGAAATCAATCAAGCACGCGAATCATTACGTGCTCAGGTCGCTGAACTGTCTGTGCTTGGTGCTGAAAAGATTTTGCAAGATAAAGTCGATGTGCAAAAACATGCCAGCATGTTAGACCAACTGGCGGCTAAGCTGTAACTGTGAGGATATAATGGCTGACTTATCAACCTTAGCACGACCCTACGCTAAAGCCGCGTTTGACTATGCCAATGAACACGGGGTGGTTAATGAATGGGAAAACTTCTTATTTATTGCCAGTGCGATTGTCAATGACAAATCGTTCCACACATTGCTAGACAATCCAGCCGTTTCTGCTGAGCATAAGTCAGCCGCTTTGGTCGATCTTTATGATACACAAGTAGCAAGCGCTAGTGATTCTGCTTTTAAGCGGTTATTAAATGACGCTAAAGGGCATCAGAATACCGACGCCAGCTACCCAAAAGTATCAGCAGCGCTTAGCAACTTCGTTAATCAGCTATCAGAACAAGAGCGTCTGGCGCTGCTTCCTGAAGTTTATGAGCATTATCGTCGTCACAAAGCGCTAAGCTTAAAACAGCTTGACGCTTATGTGACCACGGCCTATCCATTGACTGACGCACAGCGTGAGATGCTTCAAACACGTCTCGCAGCCTCACTGAATGCTAGTGTGGTGATTCATGAGTCGGTTGATCCTAGTCTTTTGGCAGGCGCTACAATCAAAGTCGGTGACAAGGTCATTGATGATTCAATGCGCGGCAAGTTACAACAGTTAAAAACACAGCTAACTGCCTAATGCCATTCATTAACTCAGCCTTGCTAACTGAAGGCTGTGTGAAATAAGAGCATTTAAGTCAGTGGGCGGGTTATCATAAATTAAAGGAAACAAGGCAATGCAACAATTGAATCCAGCGGAAATCAGTAACCTGATTAAGCAGCGTATTCAAGACCTTGATGCGGGTGCAACTGCAAAGAATGAAGGCACGATTGTCAAAGTATCTGACGGTATCGTGCAGATTCATGGTCTTGAAGATGCCATGTACGGCGAAATGATTGAGTTTGAAGGCGAAATCTACGGCATGGCTCTAAACTTAGAGCGTGACTCCGTCGGTGCGGTGATACTAGGCGATTATCTAAAACTACAAGAAGGCCAAAAAGCCTATTGTACTGGTCGTATTCTTGAAGTGCCAGTGGGTCCTGAGTTGCTCGGCCGCGTTGTTGATGCTTTGGGTAATCCTATTGATGGCAAAGGTCCTATCAATGCCAAGATGACTGATAAAGTCGAAAAAATCGCTCCAGGCGTTATTGACCGTCAATCGGTTGATGAGCCAGTAATGACCGGTTATAAAGCGGTCGATACCATGATTCCAATCGGTCGTGGTCAGCGTGAGCTTATCATTGGTGACCGTCAGACCGGTAAAACGGCACTGGCTATCGATACCATCATCGCACAGAAAACTTCTGGTATTAAGTGTGTGTACGTAGCGGTTGGTCAAAAACGTTCTACAATTGCTAACGTCGTGCGTAAGCTTGAAGAGACAGGCGCTTTAGAATATACCACGGTTGTGGTTGCTTCTGCGTCAGAGCCAGCAGCACTACAGTACATTGCACCGTATTCAGGCTGTACGATGGGTGAATACTTCCGTGACCGCGGTGAAGATGCACTAATCGTATTTGATGACTTATCAAAACAAGCGGTAGCGTATCGTCAGATCTCACTACTACTACGTCGTCCGCCAGGCCGTGAAGCATATCCAGGTGACGTATTCTATTTACACTCACGTCTACTTGAGCGTGCCTCACGCGTCAACGCTGACTATGTAGAAAACTTCACTAATGGTGAAGTGAAAGGCAAGACGGGTTCTTTAACCGCACTACCTATCATTGAAACCCAAGCGGGTGACGTCTCTGCATTCGTACCAACCAACGTAATTTCTATTACCGATGGTCAGATTTTCTTAGAATCAAGCCTATTTAACTCAGGTATTCGTCCTGCAGTTAACGCTGGTATCTCTGTATCACGTGTTGGTGGTGCTGCTCAGACTAAGATTATCAAGAAGCTGTCAGGTGGTATTCGTACCGCACTTGCACAGTACCGAGAACTCGCAGCATTCGCGCAGTTTGCCTCAGATTTGGATGATGCCACTCGTGAACAGCTAGACCATGGTGAGCGTGTTACTGAGCTAATGAAGCAGAAACAGTACCAGCCAATGTCTGTCGCTGAACAAGCAGCGGTTATTTATGCATCAAACGAAGGTTTCTTAGCAGACGTACCAGTTGAAAAGATTGGTTCTTTTGAAGAGTCGTTCTTACGTTATATGCGTGACGAACAAAGCGAGCTGATGCGTGAGATTGATGACACTGCAAATTATAATGATGATATTGCAGGTCGTTTAAAGTCAGCAGTTGAGACTTTTAAACAAAACCACAGTTACTAAGTTAATAAAGACTAAGTTAACGGGTTAAGCCGGTTTGGTTGATTGTAGAGAGGCTACTTTGTAGCGAATACAGTGGCGCGATGTCTCATGACAGTCGCGCCGCTCCATCCACAATCAACGGCATGTGACCGCGTAGTGCCACAAGTTATTGTTGCATTCGCCAATGCTTTTTTAACCCTCTTATATTGGAATCATTATGGCAAGCTTAAAAGAAATACGTGCCAAAGTCACCAGTATTAAAAGCACCCAGAAAATTACTCGTGCCATGCAAATGGTAGCGGCGAGTAAGATGCGCCGTGCTCAAGAGCGCATGGACGTGGGTCGCCCGTATGCTGATAGTATGCGCCGGGTTATTTCACATTTGGTGCATGCTTCATCAGATTACAAACATCCGTATATGGTAACGCGTCCAATTAATACAGTGGGCTATATCGTTATCACCTCAGACCGTGGACTTGCGGGTGGTTTGAACATCAACTTATTCAAAGCGCTAACTAATAGTATTGATGACTATCAAAACCAGTCTGTAAAGGCTGAGTTTTCTGTTATCGGTGCTAAAGGCGTCAGCTTCTTCAAAAACTTTGGCGGTAAAGTCACCTCAGCAATCACTGACTATGGCGATAACCCCACGTTTGAACAGTTGAACTCATCTGTACAAGCGATGCTAGAGGACTATGATAACGGTAAAATTGACCGTATCTATGTGGTATATAACAAGTTTGTTAATGCCATGACCCAACAGCCGACAGTTAGTCAGTTAGTACCTTTGCCTGAGGGAACGCTTACTGGTGAAGACAGTGGTATGCGCACTGATCTTAGCTGGGATTATATCTATGAGCCTGACATCAAAACTTTGGTTGATGGCTTGCTAGGGCGCTACATTGAGTCGATTGTCTATCAAGCGGTAATGGAAAACATTGCCTCTGAACAGTCATCGCGTATGGTCGCTATGAAAGCAGCAACAGATAATGCTGGTGACCTAATTAACGATTTACAGTTGGTTTATAACAAGCTGCGTCAAGCGGCGATTACTCGAGAAATCTCGGAAATCGTTGGCGGTGCTGCTGCTGTTTCATAATTGACTACACCTATATATAGAAGTTCAAGGAGAACGCAATGAATAGCGGTCGTATTGTACAGATCATTGGCGCGGTTATTGACGTTGAATTCAACCGTGACGAAGTACCTCAGATTTATGATGCCCTGCAAGTAGATGGTACCGAAACCACCCTAGAAGTACAGCAACAGCTAGGTGACGGTATCGTACGTACTATCGCAATGGGCTCAACAGAAGGCCTGAAACGTAACCTTCCAGTTACCAATACTGGCGCTCCTATCTCAGTGCCTGTAGGCGTTGGTACGCTTGGTCGTATTATGGATGTTCTTGGTCGTCCTATCGATGAAGAAGGTCCAGTACCTACTGAAGAAAGATGGTCTATCCACCGTGAAGCGCCAAGCTATGCGGAGCAGTCAAACAGTACTGAACTGTTAGAGACTGGTATTAAAGTTATCGATCTACTTTGCCCGTTCGCTAAAGGTGGTAAAGTTGGTTTGTTTGGTGGTGCTGGTGTTGGTAAAACCGTCAATATGATGGAATTGATCAACAACATCGCTCTTAAGCATGAAGGTTTGTCAGTATTTGCTGGTGTTGGTGAGCGTACGCGTGAAGGTAATGACTTCTATCACGAAATGCAAGAAGCTGGCGTTGTAAATACTGAAGACTTTAGCAAATCTAAAGTTGCGATGGTATATGGTCAGATGAATGAGCCACCAGGTAACCGTTTACGTGTTGCACTGTCTGGTCTAACCATGGCTGAATACTTCCGTGATACCAAAGATCCTGAAACGGGTAAAGGTCGTGACGTGTTATTGTTCGTTGATAACATTTATCGTTACACGCTTGCCGGTACTGAAGTATCAGCATTGCTAGGACGTATGCCATCAGCGGTTGGTTATCAGCCAACACTAGCAGAAGAGATGGGTCTACTACAAGAGCGTATTACTTCAACTCAGTCAGGGTCAATCACTTCAGTACAAGCCGTATACGTACCTGCGGATGACTTGACGGATCCATCACCTGCAACGACGTTTGCTCACTTGGATGCGACAGTGGTACTGAGCCGTGATATCGCTTCACAGGGTATCTATCCTGCGGTTGATCCACTAGATTCAACCTCACGTCAGCTTGATCCATTAGTGATTGGCGAAGAGCTTTACAACGTTGCTCGTGGTGTGCAAGAAGTATTGCAGCGCTATAAAGAGCTTAAAGATATTATCGCTATTCTGGGTATGGATGAGCTGTCAGAAGAAGATAAACTGGTTGTTTATCGTGCGCGTAAGATTCAGCGTTTCTTATCACAGCCATTCCACGTAGCCGAAGTCTTTACTGGTGCACCTGGTAAATATGTCTCTTTGCGTGACACCATTGCTAGCTTTAAAGCCATCATCGCAGGTGAATATGATGACTTACCAGAGCAAGCATTCTATATGGCTGGTGGTATCGACGAAGTAGTGGCTAAAGCAGAAAAAATGAAAGCTGCTTCAGCGTAAGCGAGAAAAGTAATCGTTAATTAGCAAGTGGTTGAGTATATAAGCCATTTGCTAGTTCGCATCGCAGTTTCGATTGTAAGGAGTTAGGGATGGCAACGTTTCAATGTCGCGTCGTAAGTGCCCGTGAAGAGCTGTATTCAGGGGAAATTAGCATGTTGATCGCTACGGGTACTGAAGGCGAAGTCGGTGTACTAGCAGGTCATACACCGCTCATTACTTTGCTCAAACCTGGCGCGATGCGTGTGCAAACACCAGATGGCGAAGAAGAAGTTATCTACGTATCAGGTGGTGTGCTTGAGATACAGCCAAAGATGGTGACCGTACTGGCAGATACTGCAGTACGTGCGAGCAATCTTGATGAAAGCAAAATCATTCAGGCACGCAAAAAAGCTGAGCAAATGCTCGTGAACCAGTCTGATACGGTTCATACCAATGCGGCATTAGCATCATTGGCCGAGTCAGTAGCACAGCTACAAACCATTCGTAAATATAAAAACCGTGCTTAATTTTAATCAGTAATATTTAACGTTAAGATTTGAGTATTGGTAGTCTATAGATCAAAAAAAACAGTCCATCTTGGACTGTTTTTTTTTGCTAAAAATTTATAAATTGGCAGCGCTTAAAGTTGGATAATAGATTTAGATGAAAACCATTAGCAGTAATTGATAGATTTGGTTATATTAAAGGCACTAATGGGAAAGTGCACATGATTATTGGGTATACATTAAAGGATTATTTGAAGTTGTTTATAGGTTTTGTTAACGACAATAAGCTATAGTATAGGTAGCCGTATGTTTGATAGTATACTGTGTTACCAACTTTGCACCATCCATATGAACATCCATTGTTCCATTTTATTGTGCTATGAACTTCCCTGCTATTAATTTTTACATTAGAGGATATAACAATGACAGAAGAAGACAACACCCCGCGAATTTTAATTATTGAAGATGATGAGCGTCTGGCCATGTTGACGCAAGATTATTTGGTCAAAAATGGTTTGGAAGTGGCGATTGAAACTGACGGTAATCGTGCAATTCGTCGTATCGTTAATGAACAGCCAGATTTAGTGGTGCTTGATGTCATGCTTCCTGGTAGTGATGGTCTCACTGTCTGCCGTGAGGTACGTCCACATTACCAAAACCCAATCTTGATGCTGACTGCACGTACAGAAGATATGGATCAGGTGCTAGGACTTGAGATGGGTGCTGATGATTATGTCGCCAAACCCGCTCAGCCACGTGTATTGCTTGCACGTATTCGTGCGTTATTACGTCGTTCAGAAAACGCGCCATCAGAAGACGTCCCTCAGCGCTTAGAGTTTGGCGAGTTGGTTATTGACAATGGTGGTCGTTCAGTCACGCTTAGTGATGAGTTGGTTGACTTTACCAGTGCTGAATATGACTTGCTATGGCTGCTTGCTTCTAATGCGGGTCGTATCTTGTCACGTGAAGATATCTTTGAGCGTCTGCGCGGTATTGAGTATGACGGACAAGATCGCTCTATCGACGTGCGTATTTCACGCATCCGCCCGAAAATCGGTGATGATCCAGAGAATCCAAAACGTATTAAAACCGTCCGTAGTAAAGGCTATTTGTTCGTCAAAGAAGGCAATTAATTCTACTTGCTCCGATATGGTCGTGCTTTATTGTCAGTTTTATACTAAAAACCAGCGTGAAGCTGGTTTTTTTGTGGCTAGGTTTTAATTTTTAAACTTAATAGAGAGGTTATGTGGTTTAATTAAGCCATAGCTGTGAATGCTCTGTATGTAAGAGGTTTAGCATATTTTCTAGTCAGTATTTATTTTGTAGTGGCTCGACTATAGCAGCTGTCAATTCTTTGTATTTAACCAAGTTTGACCCTATACAAAGCGCTGGATAGGGTCAGCAGTCATTATTTAACAGTTTGGTCACGACGCATATGTCATTAGTTTCTTCTTTAAAACACAGTATCTTTGTTCGAATTTACGCAGGGCTATTAATCGTCTGTTTGTGTGTGGCTTTATTTGCCCAGTTATTGATGGATACCATCAACAAAGAGCGCGTGCAATCCTATCGTGAAAATATGGCAACGGGTGCTTTTTATCTGGTCAGTGAAGGTGTGAGCCGTCAAGAGGATGCAACGCAGCGCGAATATTGGTTAACGGACGCCAGTAGTTTGTTTGGTTCGACTTTTAGGATAATACCCATTGATGAGGTGGACTTCAGCGCCAGTGAACTACGGCGTTTTGATAATGGTGAGACGGTGGTACGCTATATCGGACAAGATAACTATGCTGATATATATCATCGATTACCAGATGCTGATAAGGTATTAACGGTTCGGATATCGCAAGTTACTGAGCAACAAGTACGGGCAATGGCAGTGTTCTTGTTAGATGATTTGTCCTACTATACGACCTTATCGGCTAAACGTGAACGGTTGGCAGTATTAGAAGAAAGATTCTCCTATCCACTTGAGCTAAAAGCCTCAAACACCCTCAACCTCGATAATGATCAAATGATGCGGCTGCGCCGTGATGAAGTCGTTATCTTGTTGCAAGACAGTAGCAGCCAAAGTCAATCTGCTATCAGTGTCGTCGTGCCTTCTGAAATCAATGACATGGCAATTCTAATGGGGCCTGTGCCGCTATTTAACTGGTTTCCACTGAATCTAATCGTCAGTATGATTTTGATTAGTATGTTTTTGATCAGTTTAGGCGTTTACGCTCTTATCTTTCCATTGGAACGAAAATTGCAACTAATCCAAGTAGGGGTCAATGAAGTCAGTCAAGGCAACCTTGATATTCAAGTACAAGTCATCGGTCAAGATGAGATAGCTCGGCTGTCAGCGACCTTTAATGCGATGACCGAACATATTAAGCGCTTGATTGAGTCACAGCGTGAGCTGACCCGCGCTGTTTCCCATGAGCTGCGCACCCCAGTGGCTCGTATTCGCTTTGCAGTAGACATGCTGGCTGACACTGATGATGAAGACTCACGATATATGCAACGTGACTTCATTGATGAAGATATTGAAGCGCTTAATGGATTGATTGATGAGATTTTGACTTACGCTAAGCTTGAAGAGGGGTCTCCAAAGCTTGACCTTGAGCCAGTCAACTTAAAGGAGTTGGTCGAGCAAGTCGTACGTGAAACCAAGGCTTTAGGTAAGTCTATTGAAGTCATTGGTCAGCCGCCCAACGCTAAAGTCACTGCAATAGCGGATCGACGTTATCTACATCGCGTGATTCAAAACCTTGCTGGTAACGCACTGCGTTATGCTGAAACCACCATCGTTATTAGTGCTGGGGTCAAAAAGGGCAATGCATTTGTGAGCGTGGAAGACGATGGACAGGGTATTGCAGAAGAAGATCGTGAAAAAGTATTTGTGCCATTTTCACGCTTAGATGATAGTCGCACCCGTGCATCGGGCGGTTATGGGCTGGGTTTATCCATTGTGTCGCGTATTGCTTTTTGGTTTAGCGGCAGTATGAAAGTTGATGAAAGCCCAGAGCTTGGTGGCGCAAGATTTGTCATGACTTGGCCTGTCAAACCACTCACGCAAACGATTGCAGCGGATCAGCTGACTCAAGAAAAAAGCGAGCGTAGTCTCAGTGATGAGTAGGTAGCTTTAAGAGTCTGAAGTTGATCCAGTCTTCAGTTTTAGTCATCAACAGCGTCTACTTTTGAAAGCTTAACATGATGTATTTAAATTAATGGATTGGTTGAAAGCCATGCATTTAAAACTTAAGAGAGGTCGCGAATGCCTTATATATTTGGCGGACTGGTAGTACTAAACGCACTGTTACTTGGCTACTATCTGTTTTTACAGCAGCCAAGCACGACAGAGAGTGTGCAGTCAGCGCAAGCTGAGCTGACGCATGAGATAACCTTTATCAATAGTGCTGCCCATGCGCCACCACTTATTGGTACTAAAGATTAATAGATATTAATAATAATCGCCATTGATGACATTGCTAGGTGTCGGCACATCGGCTGCAATAGCTTCTTCACCAGCGACTTTAGAGATGAGAGGAATACGGATACAAACTTGTAAACCGCCATCTGGATGATTAACCGCTTCCACTGTACCATGATGTAGTCGCGCAATACGGCTAACAATAGCAAGTCCTAAACCGCTACCCTGAGTGGTACGAGCAGTCTCACCACGCTCAAAAGGTTGCATAATGCGCTCTAGCTGATCTTCTGCTACTCCTGAACCACAATCCCGCACACAGATGATCAGTTGCTCTTGCGCTTCTTTGTTGACCTCACTTTCGCTTATTACGTCAGTATCTTCCGTGGCTGCTGCTTCTGAAAAAAATGGCTCTACGGTTGCAGTCAAGTAAATCGGCGGCTTACCATAACGATTAGCATTATTGACAAGGTTGATCACCAGTCGCTTAATGGATAACGGTCTGACGGGTACGGCCTTATTAAGTTCTGACTGATAAATAAATTTCATGGGTGCAAACTGCACCATGATTTCATTAAATATGACGTCTAAGTTTGTCAGATGCACAGGTTCATCTGAGCCATCCTTCATAAATGAAATAAACTGCTCCAAGATGGCATCCATGTCTTCTATATCATAAATAAGACCTTCACGAAAAAAGTCATCTGGCAGCATCTCAGCGGTCAAACGCATGCGCGTAAGCGGGGTTCGTAGATCGTGGGAGATGCCAGCAAGCATGATTGTGCGCTCTTTTTGCGCTTGATTAAGTGTGGTAAAAAGCTGGTTGAATGCCATGTTAACTTGACGGATCTCGGTAGGACCTGCTCGTGTGGGCAAGGTAGTGGCATGTCCTAGGCTAATATAGTTGGTTGCCGCGCGTTGTAGGTGGCGTAGTGGGCGATTGAGCTGTCGTACCAACAAAACAATCGTTAGTAGCGACAGAATGGGCAGCCCTAATAAAAATAATAGTAATAAAGTCGGGCTGTATTGCGAATAATAAACAACAGGCTCACGAATCCAAAAGCTGTCATCACGGCTGTCTTGTACCCATAGCTGCGGTGTTGGTTTGAATTTAAAATAAACTTCAACAGGACGCCCTAATTGCGCACCAATTTCGTGCTGTAATACATCTGTAAAGACACCTACAAAGGCCTTATCTTCAACCTGTGGAAAATCGCTTGGATTCTCTACCACCACGACATGTGAGTGCTGATAGATCCACTGCTTTACCTGTGGGCTATCTTTCCAGTCTTGTTTGGCGCTATTCATGAGCTGTAACTCAGTGGTTAAATAGCGTGCATGGTTCTTTAACTCTGGCAGATACAGACTGCGCCAAAAAAGCCAGATGGATAGACCAACACTGATGAACACGATGAAAGCGACCATTAAAGTCGTGAGCCAACTATTAGAGTATGAACGTGGTAGCCAGGAGGTAGAGCGCTTTGGTTTTGGCGTAGTCATGAGAATCCAATATTAAGGGTTAGATAAGAGGAGCTGAGTAAATAGCCAGACTGCTTAGGCCCAGATTGCTTAAGCATCGCATAAATGCCTAATATTCTTATCGCTACGATGTCTGGAGCCAAAAAAAGGCTTGTGTGCCAGGTGGTCTATAAGATAACAAGGAGGCTATTTTGAATAGTAGCTGATGTAAGCTGAGTCGTAATTATCAGCATTTTTATTTCAGTTCAGATGCTATTTAAGTTATTGTTATCAAATAATAAAATAAATACAGTTTATGTTTTCAATAAAACAAGACTATGGTATAATTATGCCCTTTTTGGTATACCTGCGAAAGAGAGAATTCACATGGTTGTTATTCGTTTAGCACGGGGCGGTGCCAAGAAACGCCCATTTTATCAAGTAGTTGTTGCTGATCAACGCCGCGCGCGTGATGGCCGCTACATCGAAAACATCGGCTTTTTTAATCCGCTAGCTAAAGAGTCAGAAGAAGCAGTACGCTTAGATATGGAAGCGTACAATGCGTGGGTCGCTAAAGGTGCACAGCCTTCAGATCGCGTTGCTTCATTGGCAAAAGCTTACAATAAGTCTGCAACTACAACTGAAGAAACTGCTTAAGTTTTGGTTATTGACTATAGATGGCGTGAAATCTGCGCTGCCTTAGTGAGTAGACTTTAGAAGACATAGCGTAGCTGGTATTACCAGTGTACGCCATTAACTGTTTTTGCTGCTCCATTTTATTGTTAGTTTGATTGTTGTTTTGGCAATCGCTGTTCTAACTGTCATTGGTTTAATTACGTTTAGGTTAGCCGTTATGTCATCTGCACCAGACGCCAGCACCCTCATGAAAATTGGTCAGCTCAAAAAGCCTTACGGCATTAAGGGCTGGTTATGGGTGTTTAGTGACACAGATGATCGCTCGGCTATCTTTGATATGCAGCCGTGGTGGATTAAAACCGCTACCGGTATTAAGCCATTGACTGTCAGTAAGTGGCGTCAGCAAGGAACAGGGCTTGTTGCTCAGTTTGAGCAAGTTCCTGATCGTAATATTGCTGAAACCATGAACGGTGTTGCTATCTGGGTCGCACAAGACGTATTGCCAGAACTGGCAGAAGACGAGTTTTATTGGTCAGATCTGCTGGGCATGCGAGTTGTGAACGAGCAAGATGAGTATCTTGGTAATATTACTGAAATGTTTGATAATGGTGCCCACGATATTATGCGTGTGGCTACCAACTCAGACAGTTTGGATAATGAAGAGCGCCTGATACCTTGGCATAAGCAAACTGTAGTGCAAGTTGATATGACTGGCAAAACAGTCCTTGTGGCGTGGCCAAGCGACTATTAATTTGACGTCAGTCTGGTTGAGTGATGGTCGTTATTCAGAGCCTTGTTAGCAAACAATCGTTATTTAGACAGAGGTCAGATGTATTTTGCCGTGATTAGTATTTTTCCTGAGATGTTTGCGACGATCCGTGAGTTTGGTATCACGGGACGAGCAGTAACTCAGGAGCAAGTCACGATTGAGTGCATTAATCCACGTGATTATACCACTGATAATTATCGCCGTATTGATGAACGTCCTTATGGCGGTGGCCCTGGTATGGTCATGATGGCTGAGCCACTCGCACAAGCCATTGACGATGCGCGTTTGCGAGCAAGCCAGCATGGTTGCCGTATTGATAGTGAGCATTGTCCTGTGATTTATATGTCACCGCAAGGGCAGACGCTCAGCGAAAGTAGTGTGGTCAGTATGACTGAGTATGACGGCATGATTCTGTTATGTGGTCGTTACGAAGGTATTGATGAGCGCCTATTATCGCAATATGTTGATATGGAAGTATCGATTGGGGACTATGTTCTGACTGGTGGCGAGCTGCCAGCGATGGTACTGATGGATAGTGTGATACGTCGTTTGCCTGATATTATGGGTGATGACAAGTCAGCAGAGCAAGACTCGTTCGTCGATGGCTTGCTTGATTGTCCACACTATACCAAGCCGCATGAGTTTGCCGGTATAACAGTACCTGAGGTGCTTTTATCTGGACATCATGCAAACATCGCTCAGTGGCGTTTTTGTCAACAGGTTTCGCGCACCAAGTCGCGGCGTCCTGAATTATGGCAAGCGTTTACCCCGACAGAGCAGCAAGCGAAATGGCTCAAGGCATTGGCAAAACAAAATAGCTCACTAATTAATGAGTCAAAAACAGTTAAGTAAAAAATTACTAGCATTTATACACAGTTAGTATTTTATAATTTTGCGCAATAATAAAACAGGTCATACCATAATGGCCGTTTGCCAACCCCCTTTATGTCGTATCCATTAAGATACGATCAATTATTACAAACAGGTGATACGCGTTAAGCCTCTAATCATCTAATGTGAGGAGATAACTCTCATGAGCAACAAGCATCCATTGGTTCAAAGTATTGAAAACTCGCAGCTGCTTGAACGTCCAGACTTTGCACCAGGCGATACCGTCGTGGTTCAAGTAAAAGTACGTGAAGGTGAGCGTGAGCGTCTACAGGCTTTTGAAGGCGTGGTTATCGCTAAGCGTAACCGTGGTCTAAATTCAGCATTCACTGTGCGTAAAATCTCAAGCGGTGTAGGCGTTGAGCGTGCATTTCAATTGCATTCACCAATCATTGATAGCATTGAAGTGAAACGCCGTGGTGCTGTTCGCCGTGCGAAACTGTACTACTTACGTGAGCGTTCTGGTAAATCAGCACGTATTCGCGAAAAGCTTGGCGGCCGTCCAGCTGCTCAGAAAAAAACTGACGCTGGTGTACCTGATGCGGTTGAAACTGCTCCTGGTATTTAAGTTTAAGCTATGCGCTTAAGCTTGCCGAAGTTGCTAAGCTGCTTATTAGGCAGCTTGGTAATGAAGCAAAAGTAGATACAAGCCCTTATTCATAGGTTTATTTATAAATAAGTAGGCATGCCAAAAAAGACAAAACCCCAATCTGTGCAGATGCCAGATTGGGGTTTTTGTATGTGTGGCTTGCACAGATTATGTTATCTAAGTATCAAGAATATCAATACGGCTACTTTGGTCTTTAGATTTGCTGTGCTTGCGTAAGCGGATATAGATATTTTTAGTCACAGTCGCAATTACCTTTTGCTGACTGTCGACGATATCGGCTTTATATTCACGGAATACAGCCTCTCCATCTTTGGCTAACTCTTGGATAACTCCAATCTCTGTACTGGGTATCTTCATCCGCGTTGTTACTTTGCTAGTACCAGGTGCAATGAATTCAATATGTGAGCTTTTGTCCCATACCACATAAGTGCTGCCTAATTGGTGCATGAGCATGAGCATATAGAAAGGGTCGACCATAGAATACAAACTACCACCGAATTGAGTACCGACAATGTTTTTATTCCAAGCATTGAGCCCCATACTGACCACACACAGGCCTTGATCTAAATCTACATGCTCTACCTTGATACCAGCGCCGACATAAGGCGCGTAGGTATTAATGCGTAGCTTAAGCAAATGTGGTGTCAGTAACGGCATCACGTTTTTTTTGGTTTTGCGTCTTAAGTTTTCTAAGTTTTTAGGTAGCAAGTTCATGTTTTATCCTTTTGTCTTTTGATGATCATGCCAGAAGTGCCCGTTATGCTGGCAGTATAAGTAATGGTTCCATAATCCATAAATAGCGTCGTGTGATTATAGAGTATTTATAATTTTTGCCTGACAACTGGATACTGGCTGAGCAAAAGATAACCATCATAATTAAAAATAACCATGGTCACCAGTCTTAAAGCGTAACGACTGCTAAGCAAAGTCACTTCTTTACAGTCAAACTCACGGTGTTTTTATAGGTTTTAGCGTAAGAATCACTACGATATCAATATTGATAGTATTGAGTACGTATTCGCGTATAGCAAGATATAAAAGCACATTAACCATACTAAAAAATGAGTAGATGAGATAAAAAAACCAGTTAAGCACTAATAAATGTTCGGTATTTAGCTAGTAAACCTCGCATTATACTATTTGATAGCATACAATGGCTGCCAATTTATGTTCGGTGACTTATTTATCAACAAGTCTTGGTAAGTAATACCAAACCCAAAAAGTGCGATTAACTTTGTCAAACTTGCTAACCCTACTAGGAGTAGTACTTGCACAAGTTTTTCGCGCTACTCTAATTTTTGGAAATGATATAAATGGTCACTTATAGTCAAAATCTTAGTCGACATAAGGAGATGTGATGAGTAGTAATGAGATTCCCGCTTCAGGGTCTAATCCCCAGCAACCAAATCCATCTAATTACGATAGAGAATTACAAGGTAGCTATGCTGAGTTGCACAAGCCAAACTCAAGCTTTGAGAGCCGTGATGCTTATCTAAATCATGAACTGCAAATCATGCAGCCTAAACGTTGGCGTGCTAACCTGCCATTTCGTGACTATCGTTTTGAATACGAAGATACCATTCCAGCGATGGCGGCGACAATCGGTAAAGTAGTGATGGTGGGCGCCATTGCTGCAACCTTTGCAGGGCCATTGGGTTTAAGTGATGCCTTTGTATTAGAAAACGTGCGTTACGAGCTATTAATCGTTGCGTTCTTTGTTATTTTATTTTCAGGGTTTTTATTACCTACTGCCAACCTGGCAGGTACCCATGGTCCACTAATTCCTTTAATCCCTATTGTCGTCGCTGCTGGCGGCCATCCAATGGCCTTTGGTCTGCTTATTGGTGCCTTTGGTCTGTTGCTGGCAATCAGTAAAGGGGGGAGTTTGCTGGCAAACTTGACCAGTAAAGGCGTGTGTGGTGGTTTACTGCTATACCTAGGCTTTATTGGTACCATCTCGCAAGTCAAAAATCTATTTGCGTGGGCAGAAGCCATCAATATGGGGCACGTTGCTTTTACAGTGATTCTATTGACGATTGTGCTTTATGCCGTGTTAGAAAACTACAATAAGCGCTGGCTTGCAGTACCACTCAGTTGTTTATTAGGTGGCGGGGTCGCCTTTGCTATGGGTGCACCGTTTGCATTTGAAACAGCACCAGGCTTGCCAAACATGAATCCAATGTACTGGTGGGGTGACAATACCGGTTGGATGCTAGGTCTGCCAACCGTGGAGAGTTTCATTGTGGTACTGCCGTTTGCAGTGCTGGCGGTAGCTATGTGGTCACCAGACTTCTTAGGTCATCAGGTATTCCAAAAAATCAGCTATCCTGAGCGTACTGAGCGTGTACAGATGGATATCGATGATACAATGACCAGCGCCTCCATTCGTCAGGTAGCAGGCTCGGTACTTGGTGGTACCAACTTTGCATCGTCATGGGGTACTTATATTGTACCAGCGGCGATTGCTAAGCGTCCAATTCCAGCAGGTGCTGTCTTAACTGGTATCTTCTGTATCATCGCAGGTGTATGGGGCTATCCAATGGATCTCGCGATTTGGGAGCCAGTCATGTGTGTGGCGCTCATCGTGGGTGTCTTTATTCCGCTGCTTGAGGCGGGTATGGAGATGACACGCGAAGGTAAAACCACCCAGTCTGCTGCCATTGTGGTGTTTGCTTCAGCACTGGTGAATCCTGCGTTTGGTTGGTCGATTACGTTGGTGCTTGATAACCTGGGGCTGATTGGCTCAAAAGAGCGTAGTGCAAACTTGTCCAAGATGAGCCGCTGGATTATTCCAGTCGTCACTTTTATTGTATTGACAGGAGTGATGGCGATCGTTGGTATGTTGCCTGGTATTCCAGCATTACTACCGAGTTTCCGTCATTAATAAAACCTAGATCATTAATAAGCTTAGATAGTTGTCAGTAATTATAAAAAGTCAGCCATGGTGCTGGCTTTTTTTATGTATATAGATAAGCTTATAATGGTGCTTGCAAAGCACACTCTATCGCCCCATAAATAACTATATATCAATAGCTTAAGAGCAATAAAACCCTATGACAAACGTCTCAGAAACAACGCCTGTCGATGACAAGAAGGTTCGTCTTAATCATTTAATAAAACGCCTGCCAAACTTGCCAGGGGTATATAAAATGCTGGGTAAAAACGGTGATATTTTATACGTTGGTAAAGCGAAATCACTCAAAAGTCGTGTAAACAGCTATTTTGCTAAGACAATTGACCACCCAAAGACGCGGGCATTGGTAGCGCGGATTCATAATATCGAAACCATCATTACCCGTAGTGAGACTGAGGCGTTACTACTTGAGCAGAACCTGATTAAAGAATATCGTCCGCCTTATAATGTGCTGCTGCGTGATGATAAATCCTACCTTTATGTGTTTATATCTGCGGACAAGCCTTATCCAAGATTGGCTTATGGTCGCGGCAAAGGCAATCATCAAAAAGGTCGTTTCTTTGGGCCATTTCCGTCTGCTCATGCTGCAAAAGAAACGCTGGTCTTGATGCAAAAAATGTTTCAAATGCGTCAATGTACCAATACTTTTTTTAAACAGCGTAAGCGTCCATGTTTGGAGTATCAGATTAAGCGCTGCCGTGCGCCTTGTGTCGGCTTGGTATCACCAGAAGAGTATGCGGAAGATGTCAACAACACCATTCGCTTTTTAAAGGGCGATTCTAGTGATATTCACAATGCTTTGATTGAAAAGATGGAGAGTGCCGCTGAAGTACTAGACTTTGAAAAAGCGGTGTTTTATCGCGACCAGCTTTCTATGCTACGCGAAGTACAAGCAAGACAAGCTGTCTATACCGTACAGGGTGAGGCGGATGTAATCTCTATTGCCAGTCAGGCAGGCATGACGTGTGTGAACGTCTTAACGGTACGCGGTGGTCGGGTACTTGGCGGCAAAAACTACTTTCCTGATGTCGATAGTAATGAATCGCTAGCGGATAATTTGTCTGCTTTTATCAGCTCATTTTATTTTCAGGTGACCGATGATTTGCCTGCAGAGATTATATTGAGTCATGAATTGCCAGATCAGGTTGCTGTCAGTGAAGCGCTGGCCACGCATTTTGACAGCAAAGTCGTTATAAAAACCAGTGTGCGAGAACATCGCTCAGAGTGGTTGGACTTGGCAAAGCTCAATGCCAATAATGCGCTCAAAACCAAGCTCGGTGATTACTTAGAGCTGCATGCGCGCTTCGGCGCCCTCAAAGATGTATTGGCTGAAGTGACAGATCGTGCTATCGATCGGATTGAATGTTTCGATATCTCTCATACGATGGGTGAGGCGACCATCGGCAGCTGCGTGGTCTTTGATCAAGGAGGTGCGCGCAGGCGGGACTATCGTCAGTATGCCATCCACGATATTCAAGGCGGAGATGACTATGCCGCGATGAAGCAAGCGCTGACACGCCGCTATAAAAAACAGCCGCTACCCGATTTACTGCTCATTGATGGCGGAAAAGGTCAGCTTGGAATCGCCAAAGAAGTATTGACAGAGCTGGGTATTCTTGGCGACACCTTATTGGTAGGGGTTGCAAAAGGCGAGGGGCGCAAAGCGGGACTCGAAGTATTGCACTTCATCGATCATGAGCCGCTTGATTTACCAATGGATAGCAAGGCACTACATTTATTGATGCATATCCGCGATGAGGCACATCGTTTTGCCATCACAGCGCACCGTAAGAAGCGTGATAAGCGCCGTTCGTCGTCAGTGCTGGAAGTCATACCCGGACTGGGTGAGAAGCGCCGTCGTGACCTACTGAATCACTTTGGCGGCATGCAACAGCTGCTCGGTGCTTCTCAACAAGAGTTGGGAGGTGTGCAGGGGATTGGTCCAGTGTTAGCAAAGACCATTTATAAGGTGCTACATGAGTAGTCGAGGCTTTATTTTTATGAGGATTTCTTATATAGCCGGTTCAAAATAAAAAACTGGGGCTGCTTTAGAATCATCTAAGGCAGCCCCAGTTTTTTGAACTTATTAGATTTTTTGAACTTATTAATCAAGCGACTATTATTCAGCCGCTTTTCTTTTATAAGTCACAGATCTAAAATCTAATGCACTTTTTTCATCATGCATCTGCTCAGATTCTGTTGATACGGCAAATGCGCTTGGTAGCTCAGGATAAAAGGCATCGCCACCAGCGATTTCGATGTCTACATGAGTCAGCTCAATGCGATCCGTATACATCAAAGCATCACTAAATACGCGCTCGCCACCAATCACCCAAATCGTATCAAGGTGCGCTCCATGTGCAAGGCTGGCAGCTTGCGTCAAGGCATCATCTAAATTATGTACGACGTAGGCATTGTCTTTGTTTACCAAACCTTTTTGTTCAGCATAATCTAACTGACTGCTGATGATAAAGCTGACGCGCTTTGGCAAAGGCTTGCTGCCCATCGACTCAAACGTCTTGCGACCCATAATGACGATACCTTGAATGGCACTATCGCTAGTACCGTCATTTTGTTTGGTCGTCATCTTTTTAAAGTGCTGCAAATCTGCTGAGATATGCCACGGCAACTCATTGTCCTTACCGATACAGCGATTGCTGCTGATAGCAGCGATTTGGGCGACTTCAGTATGGGCATAACTCATAACGTATCCTTTTTATTCTCATCAAACAATGAAGTAGAAACGGCTGCTTATACTGCGACTTTGGCTTTGATAGCAGGATGGGATTCATAACCATCGACGCTAATATCTTCAAATTTAAAAGCAAAAATATCATCGACATCAGGGTTGAGCGTCAATGTTGGCAAGTCATAAAGCTCGCGCGTCAGCTGTAGCTCAACTTGCTCACGATGGTTTTGATAAATATGGCAGTCGCCACCCGTCCAGATAAATTCGCCAACTTCTAGTCCGCAAACTTGCGCGACCATATGGGTCAACAATGCATAGCTGGCGATATTAAACGGCACACCTAGGAATAGATCTGCTGAACGCTGATACAGCTGGCAGGACAGTTTATTATCTGCGACAAAAAACTGAAATAGCGTGTGACAAGGTGGTAGGGCAACCTGCTCCGCTTCACCTGGATTCCAGCCAGAGACGATTAGACGTCGTGAATTGGGGTTGGTTTTGATTTGCTCAATAACTTGGGTGATTTGATCGAAGCCATCATTATTATAGCTACCGTCATCGCTTTTAGTAGCGCCATAATTACGCCACTGATGACCATAAATAGGCCCTAAATCACCCGCAGGACGATTGAAGCGTGCTGTCTGTTCAGCGGTTGCCCATTCGTTCCATATCCGCACATTATGCTCTTGTAAGTAGTCGACGTGCGTGCTGCCACTCAAAAACCATAATAGCTCATAGGTGATAGACTTAAAATGGACTTTTTTGGTGGTTAACAGCGGAAATCCTGACGCTAAGTCAAAACGCAGCTGCGCACCGAAGTGGCTTAGCGTACCAGTACCCGTACGATCGCTTTTTTCGGTTCCTTCACTCATAACGTGACGTAGCAAATCTAGATAAGCCTGTTCATTCTTTGTGGTAATCATGATATTCAACTTAAATAAAAACTAATTTCATTTGACGAATCAATAAGCCGCTTGCTTACCCCAGTCATAGATGCCGCGTTTATAAGCATAAACCAGCAAGATAAAGCCAACGATAATCATCGGAGCGCTGAGTATTTGTCCTTTAGTCATCCAACCTAATAACACAAACCCTTGGTCGGCATCTGGCTGACGGAAAAACTCAATGATAAAGCGGCTGATGCCATAGCCTAGTAGGAACACAGCGGTCGCTGCCATACGTGGGCGCGGCTTAGATGAGTACCACCAAAGGAAGATAAATAACAATAAGCCTTCGGCAAAGGCTTCGTATAACTGTGATGGGTGACGCGGTAATAAATACTGACCATTCACTTCAATCATCAGTTCTTGCAGTGCTGGGTTGTCTTGCAGCTGTTGCATATCAAAGGCGGCAGCTTGCGGAAAGTAATTCAACCAATTATAACCGCCGTCAGACACTCGACCCCACAGCTCACCGTTGATATAGTTACCGATACGGCCAAATAGCAAGCCAGTTGGGACACAAGGCACCACAAAGTCAAATACTTCAAACGCGCTCTTTTTGTATTTGCGGGCAAAGAACCACATGCCGAGCATCACACCCAAAAAACCACCATGGAATGACATGCCACCTTCCCAAACCTTGAGAAGATAGGCTGGGTTTTGTAACAGCTCGCCGAATTGATAAAACAATACATAACCAACACGGCCACCTAAAATGACGCCAAGCGCACCATAAAACACTAAGTCGGAGACCATATCGGTTGACCAACTATCACGCTTGCTGCTGCGATACCATGCTAGACCGTAAGCGGCGGCAAAGGCCAATAAGTACATTAAGCCGTACCAGTGTACTTCTACTGGGCCCAAGGACAGCGCCACGGGATCATACTGAGGGTGAATCATCATAAGGGCATCATAAATATTGATAATAAAGTGCTGACTATGATAGCAAAAATAGCCACTTAGGCATACTAGATTACTTGAATGAGCACTCGTCATTACTTATCTAACAGCATTGCGATTATCTAGAATATTGGCAAAAAAACGGCTAAGATACAGAAGGCTTCAAGACATACTTAGCATAGTGACTATCGAACACGCCGTAATGGATTAATAATAATTTTAAGGAATAATTATGCAGTCTCAATGGTTAAAAGCAGCCGCTTTGACGGATCAGCAGCGTTCAGTGCAACTTCAGTCTAGTAAGCGAGTATCAAAAAAAATGCTTGCACCGCTGAGTTTATTTAGCCTAGCTGCTTTCAGCGTGACTCCGACTTATGCAGCAAATAGTAGTATCGAGCAAGTGACTATCTATCAAGGCTTGGCCAGTGTTACCCGTGCGCTGCCAATCAATGGCAGTGGTGAGCAGACGCTGGTGTTTTCTTGCTTGTCTCCTTATATTGATAAAGACAGCTTGAGCGTACAAGCGGCCAATGCTGTCAATGTGGGTGAAGTCAGTATCGAGACGCTAAGCGGTGAGCAAGCAGCCCAATGTCAATATCAAGGCGATGCCAACGTGCAGAAGCAGCAGGCGACCTTAGCTGATATCAGCGCTGAGCTAGAAGCCGCACGTCTGGCAAAAGCTTATCTGCAAAATCTGACCAAGGTCACGCAAATCAGCACAGACGGTACATTGGCCAATAATGCGCGCGATATAGAAGCTCAAGCGGCAAGCATTAATAAAAGAATTTTAGATATTCAGCAGCGCCAAGCGCGTGCTCAAGATGCCCTTAATCAGCTAATGGCGGGCAGTGCCACTTCGACCCATAATAGTGTAACGCAGGTGAGTGTGCGTACCGCTAGCCGCACGCCAAGCTCAGTAAAACTACATTACCAAGTGCGCGGTGCTGGTTGGCAACCGACTTATCAGGCGCGTCTAAATACGACGACTGAGCAGTTGAACATTACCGCATCGGCCATCATTGCCCAACAAACAGGGGAGAATTGGCTAAATATACCCTTAACCCTCAGCTCGGTTAATCCCAATCAAAATACTACCGGCCGTCTGCCCAATGTAGAGCGTCTCTCATTATATGAAGAAGACCAACAAAGGCTTGCCAAGTTTGCACAGCCAATGATGGAACCTGCTCCAGTAGTTGTCTCTGCAATGGATAGTTATGGTGGCGCTGCATCTGCACCAAATATAGCACCGCTGCCAAGCTTTACGGTTAGTAGCCAAAATAAAAACGGCATCACTGAGTACAAGCTACCGCAGCGGGTCAGTATTCCGAGCGATGGCAGACATGTACGTACGGTCATTGATGAGCAGTCTGGCAGCAGCAAGCTTTGGATTCGTAGTACGCCCAGTGTGGAAACCGCTGGTTATTGGTACGCATCTGCGCCATTCTTGACTCCAGCCTGGGTCGATGGTTCGCTACAGCTATACCGTGATGACAATTATATTGGCCAATCACGATACAGTTATCAGACCCTAAAAGAGCAGGGTATTGGCTTCGGTATTGATCCCAATACCATTGTGAAGCAAATCACTGATGAAGATAAGCAAGGTGATAAAGGCGCGTTTAATCGCACGCAAACCTTGACCAAAACCCAAGCTTATCAATTCACCAATCAACACAATCGTAATATACGCTTGCAAGTATTGGGTAGCGAGCCTGTCAGCCGTGATGACAACCTTAAAGTGACCATTACCCATACGCCGCCAGTGACTGAGCGCGACTGGAATGACAATAAAGGCATGGTGGCATGGGAGTTTGATTTGCCAAGCAAACAATCGAAAGTCATACAGTCCACCTCTCAGGTGAGCTATCCTGCTAGTAAAAAACTGGCAATTAATTAGACAAAAAGGAGTCTTATGTGTATCGTCGCCATCGCTTGGCAACTATTTGATGAGCTGCCACTGGTGTTGTTATCAAACCGTGATGAGTTTTTGCAGCGTCCAACCGAGCCTTTGCACCAGTGGGCGGACATGCCCATTTATGCTGGACGTGATAGCCAAAGTGGCGGCACCTGGTTGGGTATACATCAAGAGCTGCATTCGGATTTTCATCAGCAAAACGGACGCTGGGCGGCAGTATTGAACTTTCGCGATGGTGTGCTGGCAAGACCTGATGAGCGCTCACGCGGCGAGTTGGTCACGGGTTTTTTGACCAGTGAGTTAAGTCCGATGGCATTTGCACGGCAGATTGGCTTGCAAGACTATGCTGGGTTTAACTTGATTATTGGTGATAGCCAGCAAGCGGTCATGGTCAATAATCGCGGTCATGCACCCACGCCATTATATGCAGGGCTACATGTAGTCTCTAATGGTCAACCTGAGGACAGTTGGTTTAAGACTGAGAGACTACGCGGTCGGCTACGTCAAGAGGTACTGCCTCTGATTGCAGAAGATAGCTCTCTTGAATACTGGCAAGATGCAGCCTTTAATGTATTGTCAGATACGACTCCAGCACCAGCAGACAGGCTACCGGATACTGGTATGGCTACTGAGATTGAGCAAGCACTATCATCTATCTATATCGAGCCCATAGCTTTTGGAAATACGGAACAGAATGTACCCACTTATGGGACGCGTACTCAAAGCATTTTAACGTTGCGTCAGGGTGTTGATAATAGCTTAGACAGTGATAAAGGTTCAAAAGTTAATAAACTTATGAGCCGTGAAATAAATCTGAGTTAAAACACAATAAAAACGCCCACTCTGGCCTCTAGGGTTTCTAGATATCAGAGTGGGCGTTTTTATTGTGTGAAGTATATCAAGTCAGCTGTTTATTCCATCAACAAATGATTGTCTTGCTCAGGAATAATAAGCTCTTGTCTAAGAGGTAACTCACGTGCGAGCTCTTGCAAAGCTCTGCGATATACCCCGCGTTTGAAGTGAATCACTTGTCCGAGTGGATACCAGTAGCTGACCCATTGCCAATGGTCAAATTCTGGTTTGCCCTCATCGAAGCGGATGTGTTGAGTATTCGGCTCATCTAAGCGTAGCAAAAACCATTTTTGTTTTTGCCCAATACACAAAGGATACTGTCCTTGACGCACGTAACGTTTTGGCAGACGATAACGCAGCCAATCTTGCGTCACTGCCAATAAGTCTACGTGACGCGGATGCAAGCCGACCTCTTCCCAGAGCTCGCGATACATCGCATCCATCGGCGTCTCCCCACGGTCGATACCGCCTTGAGGAAACTGCCAAGCGTTGTGACCAATACGTTTCGCCCACAGAACTTGCCCTTGTGTATTTGCCAAGATGATGCCGACATTGGCGCGAAAGCCGTCTGCATCTATCATGACTAACCCTTTTAATTTATTTAAAAATAGCTTATCTCGAACTGATACAGTGACCACAATCATAATTATTATAAGTCGATTGTCATCAATACCATTTCAAAATAAGATTCATTACCGTTATTAAACCAAGAATTGGTCGAAATGTGTAACCCTATTTTGCTATAAAATGTTTCACAAATATAAACCTTATAAATCAAAGGTTTAGCTTAAGGGTTTTACCGGCGCTTATAGGGGTTATGTGACTGGATTTTTGCTAGCATGTTATAACGAATGACAGTTACGCTATAAAATCCTGTTTTGGCTTATGTTACACTAGCCATGTGCGGTTGTATCACTCGATGAAGGTCATTCAATAAAGAAGATCCAATAAAGATCATTCAATACAAAAACATCTAGCCGACTTGGCACAATCAAAGAGCAATTAAGAAAAGGGACAGCGAAATGGCAGAGTTAAAAGCAAGCGTGACGTGGCAAGAAAATAAAGCGTTTATGGGCGTGGCGCCATCTGGTCATAATGTACAGATTGATGCGGATAAAGAAAAAGGCGCAAGCCCGATGGAGCTAATCCTGCTTGGGCTTGGTGGTTGTGCCAGTTATGATGTGGTGGCGATTTTGCAAAAGTCGCGTCAAGAGGTACAGGATGTGCGTTGTGAGCTGACGGCTCAGCGTGCAGAGACTGTCCCAGCGGTGTATACCGATATTCATATGCATTTTGTGGTAACAGGTCAGGATATTTCAGACAAGCAAGTTGAGCGTGCCATCAGGCTGTCAAGCGATAAGTACTGCTCAGCCAGTCGCATGCTAGTACAAGGTGGGGTGAATGTTACCCATGATTTTGAAGTCATTGCAGGGTAGGGGTTAATACACTAATGAGTACACTCTTTGGGTTTATTCCTGATACTGCTGCCGCCGCAATTTGGGCCATGGTAATCGCCAGTATATTACCGTTTGTGTTTGCGATGCTGGCAAAAATGTTTGGAAATTTTCAACTGGCAGACAATGCACACCCTAGAGAAGCATTAGCAAAGCTTACAGGGAAGGCGGCCAGAGCGAACGCCGCCCAACAAAACAGCTTTGAGACTTTGCCCGTGTTTTTAGTAGCGGTATTGGTAGCGATGCTGTTTTTTGTGCCACAGTCAATAATTAACAACTTGGCCTGGTTGTATGTCTTTATTCGGATTGGTTATGGCGTAGCCTATATTATTAATTTATCGATATTTCGTTCGATATTATGGGCGCTGTCAATGGCTTGCTGCTTTATGTTGTTTTATCTAGCGATTCGCATGAGTACCTAGTTGTTTAGGTGTTATTTATAACTCATTACCGTAGAAGCCCATCAAGGCGGCGTTACTGCACGCTGCTTTGCAGGGCACTAATGATCGTTGCTTTGTTTTTTTCGCGTTTAATGCTCTCCCATAATATTTGCGCCTCACGATAGCCTTTAGTGAGCATCCCTAGCCATTGCTTATAACGTCCTACCAACACGATATCATTTTTGGCTTGTCCTTCTAAAAACTTAATCTGATGCGCTATCAAATCTTGCCATGAGAGTTCTGTATAGGTATCTAAACTTTCTAGGTTCTTTTTGAAGCCATCAACCTGCGCAATCAAATCTGGACGGGTGACTGCACCGCGGCCAAGCATAAGATGCTGCGAGCCTGACTGTGCCATACAGTTTTGTGCTTGCTCTGCATCCCATATCTCACCGTTGGCAATGACTGGAATATCTAGCGAATTAAAGCTCTGAATCTTATCCCAATAAGCGGGCGGCTTATAACCTTGGGTTTTGGTACGTGCATGAATGGTCAGCCAATCAGCACCACTGTCAGCAATTGCCCCGCGAATATCATCCATTCTACTGGTGTCTGTATAACCCAAACGAATCTTTGCCGATACTGGAATATGGGCAGGCACCGCGCGCCGTACCGCGCTGATGATCTCATACATGACAGTAGGCTCATCAAGCAGAACTGAGCCACCACGATGATTATTGACGGTCTTGGCAGGACAACCAAAATTGATATCAATAGCGGGTGCACCAAGCTCACACGCGTAAGCAGCGTTTTCTGCCATTAGCTGTGCTTCACTGCCTAATAGTTGCAAATGAATGGGCGTACCAGAAGCGGTCTTGGCATCATGATGCAGCTCGGGCACATATTTATAAAATACGTGCGCTGGCAGGACATTCTGGGTGACACGAATGAACTCACTGACGGACCAATCATAAGGTCGGCCTAAATCCGCTGCTATTTGCGTTAAGATTTGCCGCATCAAAGGATCGGTCAAGCCTTCCATTGGTGCGAGGAGGCGTACAGGATGTGCAAATAGCTGCTGTATATGAGAGTGTTGCCCTAAAAGCTGAGCTTGCTGAGTATCATTCTTCATTAGCGGCTAGTCATCATTATAAAGTGGCGTGGCTTAAAGGGTTTGACAGTAGATGGGTAGATGGAAGGGCTGTTAAGTTCCAAAAATCACCTTTTTGCCCGTCTGTAATCCCGATATCAAGTCCTTAATATTATGAATGTCTAAATTGGTCTTGGCACGGGTACAGGCGACATACAGCAAGCGTAATTCTTCAGGATTGATTTTAATGCCATTAGTCGTGACATCATAATAAAAGTCATCATCTAGCTGTACGCGAGACCACTCAAGCCCTTTGGCTTTATGTGCTGTTGAGATGACATAGTCAGCGTTGGCGATACTGGTCAAGCTATTGACTGCTTGACTCAAAACCTTAGTGCCGTGATCATCGACGAGCTTGACCAGAGTTTTAAGGTCGCTCCCCTCATTGGTCTCTGAATACTCTTGTACATCACTCCAATTATAAAAATACGCCAGCTCAGGGACGCCATAAGCCGACTTACCGTTTTTAAGGTTCTCTGCTGCCTGACAGAACTTCAGCATACGATCGGTATCGGCCTGTAAAGCCACCCGATGGCCAAGCTTAAGCCCTGTCAGTAACTGTGCCATTGCTGCGGCATTCGTACGGCAAAGGATGGCGTCTTTTTTGCTATGTACCATGCCTTTTTCCGTTGAGGACTGCTTATTGGGATTGCCTTTGAGCGGCACGTCTTCTTGTAATGCTTTTAGCAGTGTATTCGCAACTTCGGCAATTGGTTCGCCAAAGCGAAAAGATTGGGTAAGTAAGGTTTGCGGCAATGGCAGTTTTTTCATCGCATTCACCGCGCCGCGCCATTCATAAATCTGCTGATGGGCATCGCCAACATAGATCACTTGCCGTGGCTGCTGAGTCAAAATCCCCATCATTAAGGGATCAGCATCCTGTGCTTCATCAAATAAGATGAAGTCAGCAGGAATGCTTGGCTTAGATAGCGCCCACAATTTAAGATAAATATCGTGACCGATACCAGCGGGATGACGCGCATCAATAGATTGTAACCAGCGCTGCTCAACGGCAGGGTAGAGCATTTCACGTAGCTGCTCGCTATCTGACTCAGCAAGCCAGCTGGGAAATAACAAATGCCTTGGTGCAGGATAGCTGGCATGGGTGCTACAAAAATTACTGACCGCATCACTGACAAAACGCGAGAGCCTTGCGGGCGTCAAAGTAATGTATTTGTTAACGCCATCCATTTGCCGACGCACTTGCACTGGTTGTAATCCCAAATCATCGCCCAGACGCTTTGGAGAAAAGCGTGGCAAAGATAACTTAGCCGTAATATCACGGGCGACATGTCGATAAGCCAGTGAATGGAAGGTGCGACAATCGACGTGACCAGGGAATTTTGCGCGTGCATCATTGGCAATCCCTTTGTTAAACGCCAAATACAATCCGCGCCCACGCAAGCGCTCACCAATGAGCTTTAGGGTAGTGGTTTTACCGGCACCCGCATAGGCCACAACTTTGAACGATTTGTGATCCATCGCCATATTGAGCGCATTTAACTGCTCATCGGTTGGGTCGCTCATATAAGCGGGCATAGATGCAGACATAAAAAAGCTACCTAAAACTAAAAATGGCGGGGGTAAAAAAGCCATTGCTGACACAATGGCTAGTTTTTGCGAAAGTTATAATAACAACTGAGTGGTATTAATAAACGCTATGGTGAAGGGTAAGCGGGCTGTCAAAATATAAGTATAGAGTCACACTTGCGTTTTAGTACTTATAAGATGCAGCATTAACCATTATCTGCTAATAACTCAGGTTCTTTCTCTTCTTTGATCAGAATTTTTGCCAAGAATAACCCTAACTCAAATAATAACCACATCGGGAACGCTAACATCAGCATAGAGACACCATCAGGTGGCGTGGCTACCGCAGCGATAGCAAAACAGCCCACAATAATATAGCGCCGCTTATCTTCTAAGCTTTCAATGGAGACAATTCGCGCCAATATCAATAGCAAGGTGACGACAGGTATCTCAAAGGTCAGTCCAAACACCATAAATAGCTTTAAGGAAAAACTCAAATAACTATCAATATCGGTCATCGGCAGCACGTTTTGGGGTGCAAACATGATGAAGAACTTCAACACCCCTTTGAGTACCACAAAGTAGGCAAAAGCGACACCTGTATAAAACAGCACAATCGACGACAGTAAGACAGGAATCGCGACCTTTTTTTCTTTTTTATATAAGCCTGGAGCGACAAACGACCATATTTGATACAAAATATAAGGCATTGCCAAAAATGCAGCGACAAATATCGTCAAGCGTATCGGCGCCATGAAGTTCGAGGTAATGTCTGTGGCAATCATGGTTGAATTGGCGGGCAGCTGTGCAACCAAAGGGTCTGATAAAAAGTCGTACAGATCACGTGAAAACCCTGCCAATAGCAAGAATATCAGCAGCACTGCCACACAAATTTTGATGAGACGTGAGCGCAGTTCGATTAAGTGCTCCGTGATGGGCATATCAGCAAGAGAGTGGGATCCGTCGTCAGAGTCACCGTCTTTTGCGCTGTCTATTTTTTCTTGTCGGCTTTTTCGCCCTTTAAATAAATTCATTCATCCACCTCCTTTTTATCTAAGGGTGCAGACTCTGTCGATGAAGGAGTAGATGCTGTGTTACCTAGAGTATCTGGCTGTGTATATAATAAGATATCGGCTTGATAGTTAGGCAGGCGTGGCGCTGGAGGTAGACGGCGGGCTTTGTCGTAGCTACCCAGTCGAAACCACATGTTTTCCCATGGTTTGGTGATGATCGGCTGAGCTGCTACAGTCGGTGAGCCATCATTTAAGTCTTCATTGAGACTCTTGTCTTCGCTAAGACTAGCAGGCGTTTTAGGCTTTTCATTCTTCGAATAGCCTTCTTGCTTTTGGTGGTCTTGATAGCCTTCATGATCTTGATAATCATAAGCAAACTCTGCTGGTGCTTGTTTTGTCAGATCAGCTTTTACCTCTGAAGATTTTTGCGCGGTATTGCTTTCAAGAGCATCGGTATCGGACTGATGGATGGTATTGAGGCTTTTGTTTTGTGACTGCTCAAACTCTTGCATGCTGCCGCGCATCTCAGCCATTTCACGCTTCATTTCCGCTTCAGTTTTACGAATTTTGGCAATCTCATCTTGCATCAGCTTACGAGTTTCAGCCAAATCAAGCTCAGCTTCTATTTCAGATTGCAGAGTGGAAACCATACGGCGCATTTTGCCATACCATTGTCCAGCCGTGCGTGCAGCCTGAGGCATTTTTTCTGGACCCAGTACAATCAAAGCGATGACGCCAAACAAGAGTAGCTCGGAAAAGCCGATATCAAACAGAATTGTCAAATATATTTATTGGTATTCTAGGGGCTCTCATCACGCGGCACAATTTATACCTGATGCTTATCATCAACCTCTTTGCTAGTACGCGTGTCTGCTTGTGGGTCAGGAGTAGGGGTATCTGCTTCGTGATCAAGAACGCGGTGCTTGCGTGCATGCTCAGTCTCTTCGTCTTTGACGGCTTCTTTAAAGCCTTTAACTGCACCGCCTAAGTCCTTGCCAGCATTTTTGAGCTTGGAAGTACCAAATACGATAACCACCACAACCAATAAAATTAGCCAGTGAGTAATGGAAAAACTGCCCATAACGGTATCCTTATGTCTTAGTTTTAATACATCTACATGAATGCTTTTATTTTATAGGGTATTGATCTATTAAACAAAAAAATAAAAAATATAGACGTAAGATGCAAAGTTAAAAAAGACCTACATTATAACCTGCCCTTGTGGCAAAAAGGTGAAAGCAATCATAATCAAACAGAGTAAATGCTTACTTTAAGATTTCGCACGTTGTTTTTACAATGTCATTAGGGCGTGACCTCATTTTTAGCCCATTTAGGTATCCTTCGATTGAATTGAGGCCATGCCCTATTTATCGCGCTGCTTTTTCATCGATACCTGATAAGCCAAAGCGCCGACCTAGCTCGTTTAAGACGGCACCTGACTCTATGTCGAACCAAGCAAGGCCAATCAAGGTATGAAACCAGACATCGGCCACCTCATAGATCAGCTCATGACGCGCTTCATCATAGTGTATTTTATCGGTATTTTCATCGCAACTGGCAAAGTCTTTGGCAGCGATGATGCTTTCTGTGCTTTCTTCGCCGACTTTTTCTAATATCTTATTTAAACCCTTGGCGTATAAGCTTGCCACATAAGAGCTATCGGCATCGGCTTGTTTGCGCTCTGCTAGCACACGATCAAGCTGGGATAGGATAGTTGTATTGTGAGAGTTAGAGTTACTCTTATGGTTATCTAACTTGTCTTTGGTAGTGGAAGAGGTGGTGGAAGGCTCATCAGAATCAGAGTTGCTAGTGCTGTTATTAGAATTATAAATATCAGCAGGGTCTTTTAGTACGGCATCGACTGTTTGCCAAACTGGCTCTGCGCCTGTCAAGTCTAGACGTTGATAGAAACAAGATTCGCGGCCAGTATGACAGGCAATACCACCCACTTGAGTCACGCTAAGTACGATGACATCAGTATCGCAATCTATGCGGATGTCATGCACCTGTTGCGTATGGCCTGAAGACTCGCCTTTGTGCCATAATTTATTACGTGAGCGTGAAAAATAAACCGCAGTCTGCGTTTGTGCTGTTAACTGTAATGCCTCGGCGTTCATCCATGCCATCATCAGGATTCGCCCAGATTGATGGTCTTGTGCAATCGCAGGTATCAGACCATCAGTATTGAAATTCACAGTAGCTAGCCAAGCGGGTACAGTCATAGTCAGTCATCTTGTATAAGTTAGAATAAAGAGATAGGGTGGTTGAGATTTTAGCAATAAATGCTTTGCTAATATACAATAAAGAGCTGGCAGCGGCGTGCAATTTCGTAGAGTCGTTAGAATTAAATCATGAGTATTATGTAAATATTAAGAGGCTTCTTAGAGCTTGAGCAGCTATTGGTTTAAAGCGTCCTTGATATTTTTATTAAGCGCTATGGTTTTGTTTAGGCGATAATCATACAGACTCAGGTGCATACGAGCTTTTGCTACCAATGTGCCATCATACATACGCGTGACTTTAATTGCTATATCAGCATCATTATCAGTGATTTGCTCTAAGCCAACCTCAAATAAAATATCTTCGCGGGCACGTGCACGGCTGATGATAGCCAACTGTAAGTTGGTAACAGTCAAACCCTGACGGTCGGCAGTGATTTCTTTAATACCTTTAGAGTATAAAAATCTCATTTGCGCTTCTGTCAGCAGCTCTGTAAGAGACTCTAACCTCAAATGCTGACCGATATCAATCTCTGTATTGCGTATACGCATAACTGTTTCAAAGGTAAATAACCCGTCGTCGAATTCCAGCTCTTGATCTTTCAATGCTTTCTCCCCCACCAATGATTTGGTCGTCTTTATTCTCGTTAATATCAATAAAACATAGCTGAGAAGGACATTCAATCTATTTGGGTATGAGCGGTCGTATAAGCTAACCAGCTGTTTTATAAGGTCATAATTATCCATTATTAACTCGATAGTGGCCATGAATGAGCTTTTTTACAGCTAGAAAGTAAAAGGTACAGAGCAGGGTGTTTGAGCAAGAAAATAAATACATAAATCAGAACGACTGGACTCAAAATATAGGCTTTGCTAGCGGTGTCAAAACTTTGCTTGGCAATATCGTCGCAGTTCTGCTAAAATAGCGCCTCCCACCTCGAGGCAAGTAGTTCATTAGTTTGAATTTTATACTTGACGACCAGGTTCTATCAAAGACAAAGAGGCAAATCATCATGAAAGTTAAGATGAAAACCAGAAGCGGTGCAGCTAAACGCTTCAAAAAGACAGCGAACGGTTTTAAGCGTAAGCAAGCGTTCAAAAGCCATATCTTGACCAAGAAATCACCTAAGCGTATTCGCCAGTTGCGCGGTCTTAAGATGGTAGACAAGTCTGACGAAGCAGCAGTTCGTCGTATGTGTCCTTACCTCTAGTAGCCGACATATCGTCATTTATGTTTGATTTGGTATTACTGGATTAGAAATATTTGACTTTGCAATCTGATAATGATGTCTACTATTGAATGACATCGTGATTCGTTTAACAGTGATTAAAAATATCTTGGAGTAATTTATGGCCCGTGTAAAACGTGGTGTACAGGCAAATCGCCGTCACAAAAAAATCTTAAAGCGCGCAAAAGGCTACTACGGTGCCCGTTCACGTGTTTACCGCGTAGCGGTACAGGCAGTAACCAAAGCTGGTCAATATGCATATCGTGACCGTCGCAACAAAAAACGTACTTTCCGTCGTCTTTGGATCGCACGTATCAATGCTGGTGCACGTTTAAACGGCTTAAGCTATAGCCGCTTTATCAATGGCATGAAAAAAGCAAACATCGCAATCGATCGTCGCGTACTAGCAGACATCGCTATGCATGATGCAGCTGCTTTCACCGCATTGGTCGAAAAAGCAAAAGCGGAATTGGCCTAAATATTAACTGTCCTTTAGGTATTCAGCTTTTTAAGTGATTGTTTAAATGGATAGGAACAATATTGATTAATAGTGTGATATTAATAAAAGCTACCGCTGGTCGGTGGCTTTTTTTATATTAAAGTATTCTACTATTAGCACCATTTCCAAAAATTAGAGTAGCGCGGAAAACTTGTGCTAGTACTACTCCTAGTAAGCTTAGCAAGTTCGACAAAGTTAATCGCACTTTTTGGAAATGGTATTATTATCATGATGTGTTGTTACAGCTCTAACTGTCTAAATATTCAAGCCATTCATACAACCAGTCTGTATATTAAAATGATTGGGCAAATGGTTTGCAATATTTGGTCAAATCCCTACAATTACTAGTCACTATTATTAATAGCCCGTTTAAATCAGGAATAATGCGTCTTATGACTACCCCTGCTACCACCAACGACTTGTCGGCGCTACCGACCTTGTCCTCAGAGCTTAATGAGCTCAATGAAGCTCTGCTCAATGAGTTTGCCAGCGCTGCTGAAGCTCTAATCCTACAAGTAACCGATGCACGCACCTTACAAGACTTACGTGTCCAGTTGACGGGTAAAAAGAGCCCGTTAACGGGTTGGTCCAAGCAGATGGGCAAGCTCGATGCTGACGATAAAAAAGTCTATGGTGGCTGGTTGCATGGGGTACGTAGCCGCATCCAAGAGGCATTGACCGATCAGCAGCAGCAGTTAGAAGTTATCGCATTGAATGCCAAGCTTGAAAGCGAGCGTATCGATATCACCTTGCCTGCACGCGGTGGTCAAAAAGGCCATCTGCATCCAGTGACCATGATTACCCAGCGCATGCAGCAATACTTCATACAAGCGGGTTTCAACGTTGCCACTGGCCCTGAAGTTGAGAGCGACTATTATAACTTTGAAGCCCTAAATATTCCGTCGCATCATCCAGCACGCGCGATGCACGA
Organism: Psychrobacter fulvigenes; assembly: GCF_904846155.1. Classification (NCBI taxonomy): domain Bacteria; kingdom Pseudomonadati; phylum Pseudomonadota; class Gammaproteobacteria; order Moraxellales; family Moraxellaceae; genus Psychrobacter; species Psychrobacter fulvigenes. The sequence continues at coordinate 3,125,225 of NZ_CAJGZP010000001.1, read as the reverse complement.
CACCTTTTATTTTGATGCGCACTATCTATTACGTACGCATACCAGTCCAGTGCAGATTCGTACAATGGAAAAAAACGAACCACCGATTCGTATCATCTGTCCGGGCCGCGTTTATCGTAATGACTCGGATCAAACTCATTCACCGATGTTTCATCAGTTAGAAGGTCTAATGGTGACTGAGTCGAGCACTTTTGCTGAGCTAAAAGGCTTGATTAGCGAGTTCTTAGAAGCGTTCTTTGCCAAAGAGCTGACCGTGCGTTTCCGCCCGTCATTTTTCCCATTTACTGAGCCTTCTGCTGAAGTAGATATCCTCGATGATAATGGTAAATGGCTTGAGGTTATGGGCTGCGGCATGGTGCATCCACAAGTACTGACCAACTGCGGTATTGATAGCGATAAATATACTGGCTTTGCTTTTGGCATGGGGATTGAGCGCTTTGCGATGCTGTATTACGGTATCGATGATTTGCGTTTGTTTTTCCAAAACGACGTACGTTTCTTAAAGCAGTTTGGCTAGAGTGCTCTCTGTTTATATAAACAGTGCTCCTTGTTAATACAACAAGTTGATTCGCCAACCTTTAATCCAAAATCTTTATTATAAAATTCTGACCCGAGATATTTATGAAAATTAGCGAACAGTGGCTACGTCAATGGGTGAATCCCAACAATAGCAGCGAGCAATTGGCCGAACAATTAACCATGGCAGGGCTTGAGATTGATGATCGCTTTGCGGTTGCCCGTGCCTTTAGTGGTGTAGTTGTTGGTGAAGTCATTAGCGTCGAGCAGCATCCAGATGCCGATAAATTGCGCGTCACGCAGGTTAATATTGGTGCCGCTGAGCCGCTACAAATCGTTTGCGGTGCGCCTAACGTCTATGTCGGTATGAAAGCGCCCGTTGCGACTGTTGGGGCAGTGTTGCCTTCCAATGACGATGCAGGCTTTAATATTAAGAAAAGCAAGCTACGCGGTGTGGCCTCAAACGGAATGCTTTGCGGTGCTTCAGAGATTGATTTGGTTGACGATATTGACGGTCTGCTTGAGTTGCCAGAAGATGCACCCGTCGGTACAGATATCCGTGAGTATTTGGGCTTAGACAATCAAATATTCGATATCTCTATCACGCCAAACCGTGGTGACTGCTTTAGTGTCCGCGGTATTGCGCGTGAGATATCGGTCATCAACGATTTGCCGATGCAAATGCCTGAGATTCCTGCCAACGCAGAAGTTGCTGAAAATGATGCTACGCCAGCGGTTACCGTAAGCGCGATCACCGCTTGCCCACGCTATTTATTACAATCGATTAGCAATATAGATCGTAGCATTGAGACACCAAAATGGATGCAAGACGCCTTGGTGCAGTCAGGACTACGCTCGCATAATTTCTTGGTTGATGTGACCAACTATGTGTTGATGGAGCTAGGGCAACCGCTACATGCGTTTGATGCTGATACCATTGTGGGTGATATCGTTGTGCGTTTGGCGCAGCCGCAAGAGACCATTACTTTACTCAATGAGCAAACCATTACTTTAACTGGCGATGAGTTAGTGATTGCTGATGATAAAGGCGCACTGGCACTTGCCGGTATCATGGGTGGTCAGCGTAGTAGTGTGACCGATAGCACGACTAATATTGTATTAGAGAGCGCCTTTTTTAGTCCGATGGCTATCGCTGCGCGTGCCCGCCGTTTCGGTCTACATACAGATGCCTCACAACGCTTTGAGCGTGGGGTAGACTTTGAGTTACCAGAGCTTGCGCTGGCACGTGCTTGCGATTTGATCACTAGCGTTACAGGCGGTCAAGCAGGTCAAAAAGTCAAAGCGGAAAGTACTGAGCACTTACCAGCACGTGCACCAATTACTTTGCCAGCCGCTAAGGTTCGCGATGTCATCGGCATTGAGGTTGAACCAGCAGTGATGGTACGTATTTTAGAGCAGTTAGGGTTTACAGTCGCGCAGCAGGCAGATAGCCTTATTTGTACGCCGCCATCTTATCGCTTTGATATGAGCATCAAGGAAGACTTAATCGAAGAGATTGCCCGTATTTATGGCTATGACAATATTCCGAGCGTCTTGCCGCACTTGCAAGTCAGCATGGACTATGACGATACATCGGATTTGACTCATGAGATGAAGCTGGTACTGGTCAACAATGGCTATATGGAAGCCATTAGCTTTAGCTTCAGTGATGCAAAATTAGAAGCATTGCTCGACGATGAAGCATTGGGAGAGGTGTTGGCATTGGCCAATCCTATCTCCAGTGACTTAGCCGTAATGCGCCGTACTTTGCTGTCAAGCTTATTACCCTGTGTGCAATACAACCTGAACCGTCAGCAGCCACGTATCCGCTTCTTTGAGACGGGTCTTAGCTTCGTCGGTCATAGCATTAGTGATTTGGTACAAACGCCAAGTATTGCTTTGGTGGCAGTTGGTGATGTCTGGGACGAGCAAGCCTATCAAAACCGTGCTTTAGACTTTTATGATCTTAAGCATGACATGGAGCAGTTATTACCTACGCAAATAGATGGCGCCCGTATTCGCTATGAGCGCAGTGATCTTAATTTCTTGCATCCTGGTCAGAGTGCCAAAATATATATCGATGATGAGTATGTCGGTTGGTTGGGTCAATTGCATCCTAATACTGCCAAACAGTTAGATTTGCCAGCTACTTGGGTCGCTCAGTTGTCACTTGCGCCACTGCTGACTCTAGTACGTGAGCAACACGAGATCATTACACCAAGTAAATTCCCACAAGTACGCCGTGATATTGCCATCTTAGTGGATAGTGAAATAAGCTTACAGACATTAGAGTCGACGATACGCGCTGCGGCAGGTGAGATGCTGACTGATCTATGGTTATTTGATGTTTATCAAGGCGACAAGGTGCCCACCGGCCAGCGTTCATTGGCCTTTGCGCTAATATGGCAAGACAGTACGCAAACCTTATCAGACGACGCGGTGAAGGCTGCAACGGACAAAGTTGTATTGGCATTGGCAGATCAGCATTCAGCGCAGCTGCGTGACAGCTAGCTGGTAATATACCAGTCAATATAAAGACAAATTAGATAAAAAATAGCTAAGCACTTATTAATAAAGGATTTTATCTTCAGTTCTCTTAAAAGTAGGATAAAAATCCTTTATAATAGCTAAGCTTATTCCACTTGGCAGCAATGCCATCATTAATATTAGCACCAACGTAATACCATCCTACTATCTACAGGCTAATACTTGCAGAGTGGGACGGCATTGGTGTTATTACAGCAGTTTAGTTGCTATACCACTAAGCTATATACATACCCAACATCACGACATAGCATAGGAGTCGTACTGTGAGCACCTTAACCAAGTCTGACATGATTGAGCACTTGATGAGTCGGCTTAACTTAACGCGTCAAGATAGCCGCTGTTTGGTTGAGAATTTTTTTGATGAGTTATCAGAGAGTTTAATTGAAGGTAAAGAGGTCAAGCTTTCAGGATTTGGTAATTTTGAACTTAAAGATAAAAACAGCCGTCCAGGCCGTAACCCTAAGACAGGGGAGCCTGTTGCTGTTTCTGCCCGTCGCGTCGTTACCTTTAAAACAGGCCAAAAGTTTCGTCAAAAAGTTGATGAGCGCTTATTTAATGATTAATCCAGTCAGCCTGTAGATTAGCTGATATTCATTGATTTCTTTGAGCCCGCATGACCAGATTTGAACGTAAACTGGTCATGCGGGCTTTTTACTTTAGTATAGCTACGGCGTCACTTTCACTTAGCATGCTCCAGTATAACTTGCACTCGGTTTCCTAGTATTAATACTATCGATAGTATTGGTGTGTTAATTGTCCCTACTATCTCAGCTCTATTCTGCTTATTCTTCTAGTCTCTTCTGAACCAAAATTACTTTCACTTGTACACATAAGTCATTATTTTATCAAGTGACTATCAGACAGCATATTAGTTCTGGCATGCCTCTTGCATCAAACAATATATAAGTAACCAGTCGTATTGAATCAATATGATTGGTTATATTGCACACCGAACCTATAGTTATCATTTTATCTACTGCAAGAGCTATGAAGATACGCTCTTAGAAGGTATGCCTAAAAAGACAATACATAGTGAAGGTGGCGTCTATCTAATTGTCCACTAGGGGCTATATTATGAATAGTACAGATATATTTCAAAAAAGTGATCTGGGTCGGCACGAAAGCAAAAATAAAAGCTTGGGCGTATTGTCGCAAGAAGCTAGAACTCTACTTATCATGATCAATGGTAAAACTCCTTATCAAAAATATATCGACTCACTTGATAAGTGCAATATATTTTCTGATTTTGGTGGTATAAAACCGTTGTTCGAGATGTTTTTAGAGCTTGGATACATCGAGCTTGTAGAGCAAGAAACAAGCACCTTTGAAAAGATACGTGCTTGTTTGCCAGTGAAGCGTTTGTCCTTGATAGAGTCTATATAAAATCAGTGCGGTACAGTCAAATTCGCATACGCACACCAATATTTATCTTATATCAAACTATGTCAAGTTTGGAGATATAAACTGACTAAGCATAAAACTGTATTCCCTACTAAAGGTGGAGTTCAAATTATTGTTTTCACTATCCTGACTTTTAGGAAAGTGTAATCTACTCGATGCAAAACTCTTACAGAGCATCAAAGTATCCTTTTAAAAATTAACTGACTGTATATCAATTAAGTTGCTATGAACTTCTGACGTTATCATAGGCATTTTTTAATAGCGCTTATAACGTTAGGAGGAGGCTGTATGACGGCTTATAGCATAAAAACTTACTTAGACAGCACGCATTGTAGTGACTGCTTAGGTATCGGTGATGGGCGTATAAAATGAACAACAATGATGTATTTCGAAAAAGTGATTTAGGCCGAGAAGAGATCAAAAATCAAACTCTGGGCGTGTTACCGCGTGAGGCAAGAACCTTACTCATCATGATTGATGGAAAAAAGACTTACCAGCACTATCTTGAGACACTGAATCAGAGCAAAATGTTTATAGAATTTGGTGGGGTAGAACCACTTTTTGAGTTGCTCGTAGAGTTTCAATGTATAGAGTTAGTCGGTCAGGACAACGCTTCTTCTCAAGTTATACCAACACCTAAGCCAGTATCTCAGTCTCAAGCGACGCAGCTTTCTTCAAAAAATATTGAGGCTGAGTTTGATAAGGCATTTAGTGTTCAGCAGTCAGATAAAAACTCTACGCCGAACAACGCTTTCACCTCTGGAAAGCCTGATAACACTTACGAAGTGCTAAAGTCGGAGTTAGCGACTTATATCGAAAAAAATGCAGCAGCTCAAGAAGCTTGGAGCTATTTGCTGAGCTTAGAGCAGTGCGATGATAGCTCACAGTTATTGGCTCTGGCTGAAGAAATTCAAAGCGCTAACAGTGGCAGCCTCTCACGTGGTATGAGTGGCTTCTTAAAAACTATTAAGCGTCAACTGTGATGCTTTCTTGGCAGTTATTTATTTGACTGTCGCATTCAATAAAAATCTAGCTAACTAATCGGAGTACCTTAATGGGACTAGCTGAGCTCTCAGAAGCAAATAATGCCAACATGTTGCATGGCGAGCATATTATTTTGCGGTTGACTTATATTAGCCGTTATAACAACCACAATGAGAATGGCGAGGTTACGTGCATTCTTGCTCAAGCACAACAGAACAATGCCCGCAACGGTATTACAGGAGCGCTGGTATTCAATCATAACTATTTTCTTCAAAGTATCGAAGGAGCTAGGCCGATGATTAATGAGCTGCTACGAAAACTGATCAAAGATGATAGGCATTTTTCGTTGCAAGTTATTGAATGCTGTGAGGTTGAGCAGCGACGTTGGAATAAATGGTCAATGAAATACTTGATTCCAAGTGAGGATAATAAAGAGCTTGCGCTTAAGTACTCAACGGGGTCCCAATTCAACCCTTACCTGATGAGTACCAAGCAAATTATGATGTTAATTGACACATTATCAACCATTCAAGAGCAAGAAGAAACAGAAGCAAATATCGCTTCTAAAAAGAAAAAGTCTTGGTTTTCAATCAGCTAGTTATACTCAATAGAACTTATATAAGAGATAAGATATGGCCCAATCGAACTCAGATGCACACATTCTAGTAAGCATGACATATGCAAGCCGCGCAAATCCAGATGTATCTGCTAAAGATTTCAATGAAATCTTACAACAAGCACAAAAGAACAATGCTGCTAATGGTATTACTGGTATGCTGGTTTTTAATAAAAATTATTTTTTACAAACTATTGAAGGCCCTAGAGCGCAGATAAATCGTCTATTATAAGGTTTGATTGCAGATCAGCGACATCACGATTTACAGCTCATTGAAACTCACGAGTTAAAACACAGAGAGTGGGCCAAGTGGTCGATGAACTATGCCTCACCCACAGAAGCGAATGCAGCTATCTATCTTAAGTACTCTACGACTATCGATTTCAATCCGTACTTATTGAATGCCGAAGCGGCTAGCAATCTAATGCGCGAGCTTAGTGCTCAAAAAGCATAGCTAAAAAATGAGTGATTATATATCCAAGATAACGCTACTTTTGATGCAGTCAAAAAACTAGGTACTTGAGTAAAGTGACATCGTTTTATCGTTGTAAGAGAATAAAAAAACAATAAAAAAGAGAGCCGTTAGGCTCTCTTTTTTTTTGACTCAGTATGTCTTTATTGCATAAGCAACAAAAATTACTGTGCTGGCTCTTCAACAACTGTATCAGCTTCAGCTACAGCTACGTCAGTTTCGCTAGCTACGTCCATGCTAGTAGTAGCTTCGCCGTCGACAGGAACTTCAGCATCCATTTCGTCAGTAGCAGTAGCAGCTTGTGCATCAGCAATATCAGCTTCAGCAGCTTCTACGGCTTCTACAGCGTCAGCAGTAACAACTTCGCCGTCAGCAGCAGCTTCGTTTAGCTCTTCTTGTGCGTCTTGCACTTCTTCTTGTGCGTCAGATAAATCTTCAGCAGCGTTTTCGGTGTTGCTATCACAGGCAACTAAGCCCATAGAAGCAGTCATGATACCAGCAAGAGCAAGTAATTTAAGTTTCATATATATTCTCCAGGAAATGAAATGAGCAGTAGCAGCTCCTGAGGGTTGAGTATTCGAAATATTTCGAAAATCAACTGGTCTCAGTTACAGCTACTCAGCTTGCAGGCATTCTATACGTTTTTTTTTCAAAAGAAAAGGGGTTGTACAATTAAGTAACAATAAGATAGTAAATAAACTTTACTAATACTACTTTGGTATAGGATTTTATACATCTTATGAAGATGTTTTGCGTATAATCAACTAAAACGCTGAGAAGTGGTATCGTATCAAGCAACTCTTTATTCGTCAGCCAATAAAAGTTAGAGATACAATCTCTATTGTCGCTGTCATTTGTGAGACTTTATATCATCATGATAATAAAGGCAAATATAAAAGGCTATTCAGCCATATAGGTAGTCAACAAATCAAGAAAGTCTAACAACCACTGACAAAAGACTTACATGAACGATTAAAGTATAAGGCTTTATCTAGGAGATTAAAAATTAATGAGAATTAATATCATTTTAGTATTTTTGAAGATTGAGCCTGATATATTGTGACTATGATGAGCTGTTAAACCAACAACGATAATTAAAAATACAAACCATATATTTAAGGAATACATTATGAAATGGCGCGGTAGAAGAGGGAGCTCCAACGTACGTACCAGTAGCGGCGGTGGCAAAATGATCGGTGGCGGTATCGGGGGTATTATCATTGCTGGTATTTTATGGTTGGTATTTGGCGTGAACCCAATGACCGCCTTACAAACGGGTCAAGTAGTGGCTGGTGGGGGTAGCAGTACTTCAACTGAGCCTGCGACAGGCGATGACCGTGATACTCAGTTTGTGAAGGTTGTACTCGCTGATACTGAAGAAGTGTGGCATCAAATATTTAATGAGGGTGGACAAACTTATCAAGAGCCATCATTAATCCTCTTTAATGGTCAAGTGACTTCAGCTTGTGGCAGCGCGACGTCTGCAACCGGTCCTTTTTATTGCCCAGGTGACCAGACCGTTTATCTTGATACTTCTTTTTTTGTAGAGATGCGTCAAAATCTTGGTATCGCAGGTGATCAACAAGGATCAGGCGATCAAGAGAACCAAGGCAGAGCTGGTGACTTCGCTCAAGCATATGTCATCTCTCATGAGGTTGGTCATCATGTGCAGACGTTGCTAGGGATTACTCAGCAAGTCAATCAGGCCAGTCGTCAAGTCACTAAAGTACAGGCAAATAAGCTGTCAGTACTTCAGGAGCTACAAGCAGATTGCTTTGCAGGCGTTTGGGCGAATCGTAATCAGCAACGTGTACAGTTTTTGGAGCCTGGTGATATCGATGAAGCAATAAATGCTGCCAGTCAAATCGGTGATGATCGTCTTGCTCAGGCCAGTGGTCGGATGGTGACACCAGATAGTTTTACTCATGGTAGCAGTCAGCAGCGTGTCAGCTGGTTCACTAGAGGCCTTGAGAGTGGCAGTGTTCAATCTTGTGATACCTTTAGTGGAGCAATATAAAGAAATCTTTTGGTCTTATAATAAACGCTAATCATAAAAAAAGCCTACAATTGAATTGTAGGCCTTTTTTGTGCTCGAATTTAAGCATTATAAGTTCCTAAATTTAAGCACGTTCGATAACAGCCGCTTAATTATTTGTTGCTGTTGTCAAGAATATAAGCACCTGCACCACCAACAGCAGCACCAGCGAGCGCGCCACGTGCGATGTCTTTACTGTCGCCACCACTTCTGATAAGTGCACCAGCAGCAGCGCCTGCAGCAGTACCTTTAGCCGTATTGCTCAAGCCAGTATTATACCCGTATCCACCAGTTGAGTTACAACCAGTCATGATTAGAGCCGAGCTTGCAATAGCAGTCATTGCGATAGTTTTAGCGAATTTCATATTATCACCTATTAAGTCATAAAATTTTATAATAAGATATTTCATTGCCACTGATTTTAAGAAAAGCATTAAATGCTAAACTAAAAGCATTGGCCATGAGTTCAACATAGCATAGATAGACTCTCTCATTCAATTATGAGTAAGTAAATTAAGCCAAGCCAAAATGCTGATATCCTATAAATGATGTTAGTTACTAAAGTATGTTTGTACTAAGCTCAAGTTACTAAGCTCAAGAATAACCTATTAAACCTTGCAAGTCGTAGTAAAAACGCTAATCTTTGCAATACCGTGTAATCGATGTTTCTCTACTATATCATTACCAATCAATTCGTTTATTAATCATTAGTATTCTTGTGTTTCTATCAATAGTAAGCTAACACTATTGAGGAATTATTTAAGCAATAAAAAAGACCGCAATCATGCAGTCTTTTTAAAATTTAATAGAACCTTCATAAACGTTTAAATAGCACAGTCTTCATACTCAGATAAAGTTACACGTTTATTCAAAAAGCAGCTGACAGTCTAAGAAAGAGTTCTGCTACTTCAGGCTTATTAATTCTGTGACTTACGTTTCATTTGCTCAAAGAACTCATCATTGGTCTTTGCTTCTTTGAGACGATCGAGTAAGAATTCAGTGGCTTGCGAGCCGTCCATAGGCTGAAGTAGCTTGCGCAGAATCCAGACCTTGCGTAGCTTATCTTCATCTAGCAGGCGTTCTTCACGGCGTGTGCCAGATTTTTTGATGTTAATCGCAGGGAAAACACGTTTTTCAGCCAAATCACGCTCAAGGGTAATCTCTTGGTTACCCGTACCTTTGAACTCTTCAAAGATAACGCTGTCCATTTTACTACCAGTATCAATCAGAGCACTGGCAATAATGGTCAAGCTACCGCCTTCTTCAACGTTACGTGCAGCACCGAAGAAACGTTTTGGGCGCTCAAGGGCGTTGGCATCGAGACCACCCGTCAGCACTTTACCCGATGACGGGATCACAGTGTTGTAAGCGCGAGCTAGACGAGTGATGGAGTCAAGTAAGATAACCACATCTTGCTTGTGCTCGACCAAACGTTTGGCTTTTTCAATGACCATTTCAGCGACTTGTACATGGCGCTGCGGCGGCTCATCAAAGGTAGAGGCGACCACTTCACCGCGTACGGTACGTACCATCTCGGTAACTTCTTCTGGACGCTCGTCAATGAGTAACACAATTAAGTAGCATTCAGGATTGTTACGGGTAATCGATTGCGCGATACTTTGCAACAGGACGGTTTTACCAGCTTTTGGCGGTGCCACAATAATAGAACGCTGGCCTTTACCAATAGGGGCAATCAGATCGATAATACGACCTGTCAAATCCTCAGTGGTACCGTTACCTATCTCAAGCTTAAGCTGCTCAGTTGGGAAGAGTGGCGTTAAGTTCTCAAAAATAAGCTTGTGACGCGAGCGATCTGGAGTATCAAAGTTGATTTCGCCTACTTTTAGTAGCGCAAAATAACGCTCGGAATCTTTTGGTGGCCGAATGGTACCAGCGATACTGTCGCCTGTTTTGAGACTAAAGCGTCGAATCTGACTGGGACTGACGTAGATATCGTCAGGACCTGCCAAATATGAGCCTTCAGATGAGCGTAAAAAACCAAAACCGTCCGGTAGCACTTCAAGGACACCGTCGCCATAGATGGCTTCGCCGTTACGGGCATGGGTTTTTAGGATAGCAAAGATGATGTCTTGTTTACGGCTACGCGCCATATTATCAAGACCCATTTCTTTGGCGATAGCCAATAGCTCGGCGATGGATTTTTTCTTTAATTCAGTTAAATTCATAGATAGGTCATTAGCAATTTATCAGGCGAGAGATGCCGTTAGCAGCACAACCCACGACATGGATGAAACAACGATAGTATATCGATAGGATGTGTGCACAGAATTGAGTTATATCTAGCATAGATTTTTATGCATCAGATTATCATTGGCTGCCCAATATGTTGGCAGGATGACAAAAAGTGAAGATGATAAAGAAGGCTACATAAGAGTCTACGATAAGAACTCAGTATCAGTAATAGTGTTTAGTAGTTTTTTCAAAAATAACAATTGTGTTTTGTGTTGATAAACACTAGGAGAATAGCGACAAGACGCTCAGGAAAACTGTTATGTTTCTCTTGTCAGCAGACTATACGGTTTTCACGCCAGACTTGTCAATAATTATTACGAAAAAAGTGGTATTATTCATTTTTTTATTGATATAACCACAAAAAAGCCATCATCTTGTACAGATAATGGCCAATTTGGTTTTCATAAGCGTTTTTGAGTACTTTTTATTTAGCACTCATAGCCAATGACTTATAGGTGCTTATCAAGCACTTTAGCCAGCTCAGCTTTTGGCTGTAAGCCCATGACTGAATCCACTTTTTCACCGCCTTTGAAAACAAACAGGGTTGGAATGTTGCGAATGCCAAAACGGCTAGCAGCTTGTGGGTTATTATCTACGTCCACTTTGACAATTTTAACTTTGCCTTGGTAGTCGGTGGCCAAATCTTCTAAAATAGGCGCAATGGCTTTACAAGGACCACACCAAGCAGCCCAAAAGTCTACCAAGACAGGTACATCTGACTGCAACACGTCTTGGTCAAAATTGGCATCGGTAGTATTAACAATAAGGTCTGACATAGTTTTTCTCTCTTGTTGTATTATCTCAGCTACCAGTCGATGATAAACGCATTAATGGAATAAGTTCAAACACTTATTCTGCTAATTGCGCACACATTGGCAGCTAAAGAAAGGTTAAGTATGAATGAAAATATGCCATTATATTAACATGTTTGCCAGACGTTGGTAGCTGCTAGCAGGTTAAATTGCTCAACAATTGATATAAGTACAATAAATCACAACACTCAGTCACAATATCAGTCAATAAGCGTTGTATGGTCTATATTCACGCCTAACGAAAATAAGTACCAATATTAGAATTAGACCCGTAGCGCTTTACTGTTTTTATAGTGAAGCGACTGTGTAGGTTTTTGGATAGAACCTATTGTTTATTCATCATATATAAATCAACTTTTAACCCATTACTATAAGTAGCCAATTTTTATGCCTATCACCGATGATGTCGTAATTGAACTAAACCAACAAGAAACCCAGTATCCGATAGAGTTTTTTCAAGCGTTTGCACGAGAGATTACGGTATATGAGGATGATGATATTTGGGTGGTCGATAAGCCTGCAGGGCTATTGAGCGTCGATGGCAAAACGCTGAAGGTGAGTCTGCTATCACGACTTGAGCGCGCCAATCCAAGTGTAAAATTGATTCATCGGTTGGATATGGATACCTCTGGGCTGCTGATATTTGCAAAAAACGCTGCCGCGCAAAGCAATATCAGTAAGCAGTTCATTGATCGCTTACCACAAAAGACCTATCAAGCGCGGGTTTTTGGTAAATGGGAAACCATAGGTGCAACGGGCAGGATATCAGTACCAGTGCGTTACGAGCCAACAACCAAGCCGCGCCACATCGTCGACCATGACTGGAAAAAAAACGCCCTCACGCTATATGAGGTGCTTGGCTATGAGGAGTGCAATGGGCAAGCGGTGACACGCGTTGCACTCAAGCCGGTCACAGGGCGCAGCCATCAGCTGCGGGTACATATGGTGCATTGCGAGCACGTCATCATTGGAGACCCTATCTATGCTGAGGGTGCTGCGTTAGAGGTTGCGCCGCGACTGAATTTGCATGCGCAGCAACTGCGACTCAAGCACCCAGTATTGGGTGCTTGGATGGATTGGGAAAGCCCAGTACCTTTTTAATAGATCCTATTAATTGAGTTTGGCCTTTAGTGCTGACTAATGAAGTCAGCTACTTGTCTGCTTAAGATTTGCCATAAAGTTTCCTGTGCGCTTTTGCTACCCCAAGCGTTGTGCGGGCTAAATATCACGCGAGGATGGTGAGCAATGCTTAGTAAAGGATCATTATCAACGATGGGTTCTTGTTCGAATACGTCACTGGCATAGCCAATAATCTGTTCATTTTGCACAGCATCAGTGAGCGCCTGACTGTCGACGACACCGCCACGGGCAACGTTGACAATCAGCGGTTTTTTAGCCATTTTTGCCAAGGTGTCTTTGTTTATTAGATGCTTGGTATGTTCATTTAACGGGCAATGTAAGCTGAGCACATCTGAGCGGGCGAGTACGTCATCAAATGCCGTATAGTGATCGCTACGCGGCGTGCGCCCTTGATGCTCTGCCCAGAGGACGGTCATGCCAAAGGCACGGGCAATTTCAGTGACGCGTTTGCCAATGGTACCGACACCAATGATGCCTAGGGTTTTATCTTCCAAATCTATCAACGGGATATCAAGTAGACAGAAGTTGCCATCATCCTGCCAGGTGCCGTCGATGGCTTTATTATGATAGTGCAGTCCTGCACGCATGGCGCTGAGCATAAGCATAAAGGTATGTTCGGGCACGCTTTTCACCGCATAGCCGGCGACATTATAGAGAGTAACGCCATGCTTATCACAAGCGTCTTGATCGACGTTATCCATACCAGTCGCTGTTAATTGAATCAACTTGAGGTTAGGCAGGCGACTGATGACATCAGCAGAGATCTTTACCTTATTGGCAATGATGATCTCAGCATCTTTACTACGCTCTATAATGAGTTCTGGATCTGAAGCGGTGTCATCATAGGTAATGTAATCACTTATCCCTGTTGGTGCTGGCAAGTCTACGCCATCAGAAAACGTCCCTTTATCTAAAAAAACTGCTTGCATGTCCGCTCCTTGTTTATACATCACTATTGGCCAGATATTTCATCATTTATACAAAGTGTTTCTTATACTGATGTTTTTAATACTGGTTGTATGGCTGTTGATGTGGTTTGTTTTTTGTATGGTCTGTACAAGCATTCAATGTAGCATGCTTTGCTCAAAAACAAAAAAGCAGGCTGAGCATTGGGATATGCTCTTGAAAATGTAACTTACTGCACGCATCTAGCAGGTTACGTTATATAATGCTGCACCTGACTGGCTGAGTCGGATAAAAGCTTAGCCAGAACTACTTATAAGTACCTATTAAATAAGCATCTGCTAAAACATGGTGCCCGCTTTATATGGTAATGGTTGATGCTGATCTTTTTGGATCAATGCAGTCGCTGTTACCAACTATTTTCTTATCATCTGAGTACAAAAGACATCGCCCTATGACTATCTCTGCCGCTTCATTGCACAGTACCGAATTCGCCGTTGGCCAACGTTATTTATCTGATACTGAATCCGAGCTTGGATTGGGTGTGGTCATCGATGTCGATGACCGCTGTGTGCACATCTTGTTCCCGCAAAGCGAAGAGACACGCGTATATGCAAAAAACTCTGCACCGCTATCACGGGTAGTATTTAAGGTTGGCGATAGTATCAGTGACCAACAAGGCAATGATTATATTGTCACTGCTGTCGATGAGGTGATGGGCGTACTCAAATACAGTGTCGATGAGCACGAAAAAGGCATCATGGAAACCCGGCTTGCAGCAAATATCACCTTGGCAAAACCGCTTGAGCGTCTATTAGCAGGACGTATAGAGCGCGGCGATTGGTATGAGCTGCGTCAAGATATTTTGCGTATGCAATCAGCGCTGGCGGGTCACCCACTCAAAGGCTTGATGGGCGCGCGCGTCGATATCATTGAGCATCAGCTTTATATTGCGCACGAAGTCGGCAAGCGTATTGCACCGCGTGTGTTGCTCGCCGATGAGGTGGGTCTGGGTAAGACCATTGAAGCTGGCCTGATTATCCACCAGCAGCTACTCACTGGTAAGGCTGAGCGTGTCCTCATATTGGTGCCTGACAGCTTGCAATATCAGTGGATGATTGAGCTGCGTCGCCGTTTTAATCTTAACTTTGCGTTATTTGATTTGGTACGTACCGCTGCTATTAAAGAACATGATCCTGAGCAAAATGTGTTTTTGACTGAGCAATGCATCATTGCGGGAATGGACTTGCTGCTTGATCACCATGACCTTTATGAGCAGGCAATAGATGCTGGCTTTGATTTGCTCGTCGTCGATGAAGCGCATCACTTGCACTGGGATCAGGAGATGGGCGGCAATGAGAAATATGATTTGGTCGCCGATTTTGCAGAAGAGACGCCTGGCGTTATGCTACTGACGGCAACTCCAGAGCAGTTGGGTGCGCAAAGCCACTTTGCTCGTCTGCGCCTGCTTGATGCCGATCGTTTTGATGACTTAGATGAGTTCATCGCGGGTCAAGATGCGTTCGCTGAAACCGCCGCCGTGGCAGGGGTATTGATAGAAGACAAGCCCTTAAGTGCTGGCCAGATTACGGCTTTGACTCATCTGTTGGACGTAGATGCTGATGAGCTGGCTACCATTAATGAAGATGACAAGCTGCGTACTTATGCGCTCAATGAGCTACTAGATCGTCATGGTACTGGACGGATACTGTTTCGTAATACCCGCGAGAGTGTCAAAGGGTTTTATGGCCGTAGCAGTAGGCCACATCCTTTGCCGCTACCTGAGGCGTGGCAAGACAGCTATCAAACCAACGGCAAACTGCGTGAGCAGCTGTGGGGTGAAGAAAATCAGCCCGACGGTGGCTGGCTAGAAGATGACCCACGTGTGCCATGGCTGATTGATATTTTAAAAGGTGAGCTAAAACACGAAAAAGTACTGCTCATTGCCCGTAGTGGCGCGACCGTAGAAAGCTTGGAAGCAGTATTGCGCTTACATGCTGGTATCAAAACCGCTATCTTTACTGAGCAAATGGCGTTACTGGAGCGTGACCAAGCGGCGGCATTCTTTGCCGATAGCGAAGGCGCGCAGATACTACTGTGCTCTGAGATTGGCTCTGAAGGGCGCAACTTCCAGTTTGCAAACCAGCTTATCTTATGGGATTTACCTGCCAATCCAGATATCTTAGAGCAGCGCATTGGTCGCCTTGATCGTATCGGGCAGACCAAGCAAATCACCTTGCATGTGCCTTATGTTCAAGGCACGGCACAAGAGCGCATGTATCAATGGTATGACAGCGCACTCAATATGTTTAACCAAATATCGCCAACCGCTCAAAGTGTGCAAGAGCAATATATCCAAACGCTCAAGCCCTTACTTGAAGGCGCAGATACCGCTGACAATCATGTGCTTTTACAAGATTTAATCGTAGAAGCCAAGCAATTAAGACTGGCATTGGAAGCGCAGCTACAAGCGGGACGAGATCGCCTGCTAGAATATAACTCTTGTCGTCCTCGTGTCGCTGGTCGTATTGCCAACGCGATGCACGAATTTGACAGTCACAATCTACTGCCGCAGTTCATTGAGCGTTTCTTTGCCTCGGCCAATATAGATCACAGTATCCAACGTGATGGCTCATGGGTGATTGCCCCAGTCGATAGCACAGAGATTAGTGAGTATATCGAAGGGTTACCACTTGGTGAAGAAGACGGCATGACACTGACGTTTGAGCGTGAGCAAGCGCTACAGCGTGAAGACATTGATTTTATCACTCATGAACACCCATTGATGCGCGCGATTTATGAGTTGGCGACCAATACTACCTTTGGTAATACCACGGTTGCGATGCTTAAGAGTGCTGCGATGCCGCAAGGGATGGTGATGCTAGAAGTGAATTTCCGCGTGGAAGTCATTGCTCCGAAAGTATTGAATTTGCCAGCGACTTTACCTGCCCAAACGATTCGGGTTTTTATTAGTGAGCAAGGCAGCGATCTGTCCGCACGTATCAGCAGTGAGATGATCTTGCCTCATATCGAGCGCTTAGATAAAAACCGTGCGCGGCAGGTCGTAAAAGTGCGCGGTGATGTGATAGAGCAGCGTTACTATGAAGCCGAAGAGATTGCACGTGCGCAGCTTGCTGACATTGGTGCGCAAGCAAATGAGCGCTTCAGTCAGCAGTGGTCTCGTGAAATCAAACGTCTCAAGCATTTGCAAACCATTAACCCCAATGTACGCCCTGCAGAAATTGAGCGTCTAGAGCAGCTGCAAGAGCAAGGTGAACAGGCGTTAGCCAACTTATCATTAGTACCAGACTCCATCCGTGTGTTGGTATCGGTTAAACCGTAGCCGTAATAAATGAGAGTAAAGGAGAGGTGCTAAACAGCGCCTCTTTTTTCATGGACAGCGCTAGCATTACTTAAAAGTAAAGTCATTGCTCAAAAAAGTGCTACCTAAGCAGTCAGGCTAAAGCGTGTGCGTATGCTGTCAGCAACTGGTCAAAGCCATAAATATTGGGTAAGATGTTTGCCGTTTTATGTGATTATGAATCTGAGCAAAGCTGACTGCTACTGAGCGTACTGAGTCATACATCTTTGTTGAGTGCTGCATACGCCTTATATTTAGCTGAATGTAAGACTGTTATGGATTTAAACGCGCTACTGGTATAAATTTTACTTGCGTGCTGCGTACCCAGAGGCTGCGCAAAATTCATCCCAGTAGCGCTATGACATTTTTAGAGTGTATCGATTATATTAATAATAAACACCAGGTATTGGCTCATAAGTATGTCGTATCACCAACATAGCGCTCATCTATAACCATAAAAAAACATAGTCATTGAAAAAATAGGAGACTTACCGTCATGTCTAATTATTTACAACTTATTGATGAGCTCCTTGCTACCGTATCATTGATAGAAGTAAGTCCCGATGTGTTTGAAGGCAAAAGCCATGACTATGTCGGTGCTCGTATTTTTGGTGGACAAGTGCTTGCGCAAGCAATCATGGCAGCTGCTCGTACACTGGATGAAGACAAGCCCTGCCATTCGTTGCACGGGTATTTTTTGCGCGGTGGTGATATCGATCAGCCAGTCATCTATCAAGTGCGGCGCCTGCGGGATGGTCGCAGCTTATCAGCGCGTGAAGTGACGGCCATTCAATATAAGCAAGTAAAAGGTAAGCCGCCCGTTGAGCAAGTGATATTTTCAATGATCTCTTCATTTTCAGCGATGGAGGAGGGCTTGGAATATCAAGAAGACATGCCTGTGTATCCACCGCCAGAAGATCTGCCGACCGAGCAAGACTTAAAAGAAGAATACGTAGGCAAAATACCTGATGCGCTTAAGGCACGTTTTATGCGTCGTCGTCATGTAGAGATTAAGCCTGTTAAGCCGCGCGACCCCATCAATCCAGAACCGATGAAACCCAAGCAAGCCAACTGGCTGCGTATTCGCGAGCTTGGCGCGCAGCCTGTCGCTATTCAGCAAGCACTATTGGCATTCTCATCTGATTTTTATTTGGTCGGTACAGGGCTGATGTCACACGGAGTTAGCTTTATGACTAAAGGTCTGCAAGCGGCAAGCATTGATCATTCGATGCATTTTCATCGCCCGTTTGATCTAAATGATTGGCTATTATATGACATGTGGAGCGATACGACCTCCAATGCGATGGGACTTAATCATGGTCAGTTTTGGCAGGATGGCAAGCTAGTGGCAACTGTACAGCAAGAAGGCTTGATGCGTCTGCGGGTGCCTAAGTCTTAACCCTATTATTAATTAGCCTTTAACCCTCTATAATTTTGCCCATCGCGCGTGGTAAGCCTAAACTGTCCTCAGCTTGCTGCGTGGTGAGCCATCTAAACTCTATTTCAGCAGCACCTAGCTTATCGTTTAATTCAGTTATCTGTGTCGTACTAATAGATAGCTTGTATGGCGTCAAATACCAATGAAAGTGCGTCAACGTATGCTTAATTGGCGCATCGTCAAGCAAGGTATTGTTCATTGATTCTGCGATTATCTTATTTTCTTCTAGCCATTCATTGATAATCTGCTCAGCGGTGGTAAATTCTGTCTCATATACTTTTTCGTTGCTGCGCACATTTAACGACTTATCTTTTGTGCTGTTTTGTCCCTTACCCGTTTTGCCATCAACTCTCTCTACAAACTGCAATGGCAGACTCCATAGCCCACCCCAAATACCGTTATCAGGGCGTTGAAGCCATAAAAGTTCGTCCTCAGTGTTCTGAATCAATAATGCATGGCTAAACTTACTGGGTTTGGGCGGCTTTTTTGCTTTGACTGGATACTCAGTTTCACGCCCCTCAGCATGTGCCAAGCAGTCGTCTTGTAGCGGGCATAACAGGCAGGCAGGCTTGCTACGTGTGCATAAAGTTGCGCCCATATCCATCATGGCTTGCGCAAATAATCCTGAACTCTCTCTAGGGGTCAGACGCTTCGCTAATGCCCACAGCTCTTTAGTCGTGGCAGATTTGGTAATATCACCGTCAATCGCCGCCCAACGCGTCAGCACCCTTTTGACATTACCATCACAGATGACGCCATAACGATGCAGCCCCATCGCCATAATTGCGCCAGCGGTAGACGGGCCAACGCCAGATATCGACTCCCAACCTGCTAGGGTTTGCGGAAAGTCGCCAGTCTCATCAATTATCTCGACCAATTGCTTCGCGCCTTTATGCAAATTCCGCGCGCGCGCATAATAGCCCAAACCCGCCCAATGCTCCGCCACTGTATCCCACTCTGCTGCGGCTAAATCTTGCACCGTTGGAAAGGTGTCCATAAAACGCGCAAAGTAGGGCAGTACAGTCGTTACTTGCGTTTGCTGGAGCATGACTTCTGATAACCAAACGACATAAGGATTGGGTGTGTCGGTCTGATGCTGTTGCCAAGGTAAGTCATGGCGACCGTTAATTTCGAACCAGTCGAGTAGGCGGGGGGCGAAGGTGTTTAAAGATGATTCAGGTTGAGAGAATAAAGTAGACAAGCGTATTCCTTGTAAATCAAAATAGCATTTTTAAAAATATATGATTAAGGTGGTTTATGGGGTGTAATGAGAGTTGATGCAAGGATGTAATGAGTCCTTATCGGTGCGCTGGGCGCACCCTACATAAGCTCAAAAAAAGATACAGATTGATATTATAAGTATGAATTGTAGTTATCTCCGCCAAACGTAGTCTGCGCGGATTGCCTTTAGGGAGATAGATTTGAATGGTCTTAGCAGATGGAGTCATAGTAGCCTTTATGAGTAATAAAGTTGGTCTAAACTTTGAATATTAAAAATTTTTAATTACGCAAGCTATGTAGTAATCTACTTCCGATTCTTCCTTGCACGCTTTTTACGTAAACGCTTTTCTTCTAGTTTAGCTTCTTTTTTCGCTTCCGCTTGTGCGCGTATTTCCTCTACCAATAACAGCTCCTCTTCACGCATTTTTGGTGTCTCTAAAGTAATGCGACCCAGTGTGCCACTGCGCAGCTCATTGACCAAAATCTCAGACATACGGTAGGTATCAACGACGCCGCCTTTTTTTAACAGTCCTCGATTACGTCCCGCAACGTCAAAAAACTCCCAGTCGGTTTTTGGTAAATCTTCGACCTTATAACGCTCTTTGAGCAGCTCAGGATATGCCTGAATCAAATATTCAGCGGTGTAGCCAGCCACATCATCAAAGTCAAAAGCCGTATCTTTGATACCGCCCGTGGCTGCTAAGCGGTAGCCTGAATTGGGGTTTTCAATTTTTGGCCAGAGCATGCCAGGTGTATCATAGAGCATGATGTCATCATCGATTTTGATGAGCTGCTGCGACTTGGTAACGGCAGGTTCATCGCCCGTTTTGGCGATGCTGCGTCCAGCCAGACTGTTGATCAGCGTCGATTTACCAACGTTTGGTATGCCCATGATCAGCACTTTAATTTGCCGACCAGTACCGACTTTGTTAGGCATTAATTGTTTACATATCTGCACGATACGTTTGACTTCGCTGGATTTATTGTCGTCGCAGGCAATGGCTTTGACTTGATCCTGACTTTCTAAATACTCAATCCACGCTTGCGTTTGATGGGGGTCGGCAAGGTCTGCTTTATTTAATATTTTAATGACAGGTTTTTGTCCACGTAGCGCTGCCACCATCGGGTTTTCGCTACTGTATGGAATGCGCGCATCGATGACCTCGATGACCACATCCATCTCTGGCATGATCTCTTTGATCTCGTTGCGGGCTTTGTTCATGTGTCCAGGGAACCATTGGATACTAGCATTACTCATTGATCTAACAACCTTTTTTAATAATATGTCAAAAGCAAGATGGTGATTTCATACTTTTGTGATGGCGTTAAGTTTACTACAGAAACAAAGTCATCAGGCTAGAATTTCCATTCATTCTATTCTTTAACAAAAGCTAAAATTGACAAAAACTAAAAAAGCCGCTTAATATCATTAAGCGGCTCTCATGGTTTATCGTAAGGCTATTTAGCTTGTTTTATACATGGCCTTATAAAACGCAGTTATAAAAACTACGCTAAATGAGTTTTCATAAAGTCCATCATTTTATCCCAGCTTTGCTTGGCAGCGGCTTCGTTGTAGCCCAAATCCACATCGTTTTTGGCAGCGCGCTCATCCGCATTAGGGTTGGTAAAGCCGTGCTTAGCATTGTCATACACATCAACAGTGTAATCGACGCCAGCGTTTTCCATTTCTTTTTTGAAGTCTTCTACTGCATCCATAGACACCATCGAATCATCACGTCCGTGGGCAAACAAGACTTTTGCACTAAAGTTTTTGTCCGCAGGCTGTTTGGGTGTCGGGTTACCGTGGAAGCTGGCAACTGCTTTTAATGGCATGCCAACGCGGGCCATATCAAGCACGATTTTGCCACCGAAGCAAAAGCCAATTGCGCCCAGATTGTCTTTATCAACCGCTAATTGATCACTAAAGTCGTTAAGAATCAAACGGCAGCGTTCCATCAGCATGTCTTGATCTTCAAGTACTTGCGTCATCCACATATTAGCCATCGCAGCATCTGCTGTTAGCTTACCTTCGCCGTAGACATCCATTGCTATCGCAGCATAGCCTGCCTTTGCTAAACGCTCAGTCACTGATTTTGGGTAATCTACTACTCCCCACCACTCTGGGGCAACCATGATACCCGCGACTGGGTTGTCTGCCGAAGCATCTTCAGGTAGCGCAATATAACTGATTAGCTCAACGCCGTTTTCTGTCGTACTAATAAGCTCATAAGTCTTAATTGACATATTATTTCCCTTTTATAGTTTGAGTTTTATTTACTTATATTTTTGTGTCTTCAATGTGCAGACTCGTATTACCATAACGCCCATCAGCAATAAAAACAGCTATAATACTGTAACTCTCTCTATCAAAATGTCTCTATATTAAAGAGCTACTGCAATTTTATGACTATAAATTTGTTAAATAACAATGAAGCCAACTCAAATTCTGATTCAGACTCTCAATCAAAGTTTGATGCAAATGCTAAAACGGATCCATCTGTGACTTTGTTTCCTGAGTCTGATATTGGCAATGATGTTAGTACTAAGACGGCTGATTCACTGCGCCCACAGTTTTGGGAGCGCTTTGCGTTGGCAGAACTCAAGCATAGCGAATGGGAAGCGTTATGCGATGGCTGTGGCAGCTGCTGCCTCATTAAGTATATCGACGAAGATGAGCAGGGCAATGTGGACGAGGAGTTGGTCGAATATACGGATGTCACTTGCAAGCTGATGGACTGTGCTACAGGCTACTGTAGACATTACGAATCACGCCAAGAGTATGTACCAGACTGTATCCAGCTGACGATTGAGAATTTACCTGACATGATGTGGCTGCCCGCGCACTGTGCATACAAGCGCTTGTATAAAGGCCAGTCATTGCCTGCATGGCATCTACTATTGACCAAAGATGCAGTAGCCACGCAGCAGCAAATGCGCGCGGCCAACGTTGGGGTAGCAGGGCGCTGCGTCTCAGAGACAGGTATGTCTGATGAAGAAATGGAGATGCGCGTGGTGACTTGGGTGACGCCTTAGTCGCCCTAGTCAGCGATTTTGTTAGCATCAGTAAGCATCGGAATGGGAAGGTCTTGACGAATTTGAGTAGAAAACTCACTGCTATTAGCACTTGCGTCTACATTGGACTGGTTATCAAAACCCCTAACTTTTGGATTAATATGCGCACGCTCATACCAAGTGTCCATTGACCAAGGTTGCGCCTCTTCTTTTGGCGCTTTTGGCAACATACCTATCTCGTATAGATAGTTGGGCAACCAGCCCGACGCCCAAATCCGATAGTCCCATGGCAACCTCTCACCACTGATGATACGTGCCATATAAAAGATAATATTGGTACAGTTACTGGTCAAGGTGTTGTACCAAGCAGGCTCGGCATTTAGCTCATCAGCTACCGTCAGATAAGACTCAAATAACGATTTTACTTCAGACTGCTTTAAGTTGCTGACAGGGAATAGGTATACCTGCTCACCGCGTGCATTGCTGCGAGTGTAGATAATGTCACGCTCTTCAGCAGCGATCAGGCTCAGCTCATAACGCTTAAACAGTCCGCCCAGCGATGAAAATGATTCTCCATTTTCTTTACGAATCTCAAGTGAAAAAGACAGCGGACGCTCATCTTCAAAGCGAAAGCTGACCAAGGTGTGGGCAATTAGTGGCCCCATCCAGTATGAGTTGATGATATCGACGCCAGAGAGCTTGGACATATCCACCGTACGCGTCTCCCAACGTTCGGTGGCATCCTCGCTAGTGTGCCAATCAAAGTTACGTATATTGGTAAAGGTGATTAAGTCAGGGTTATTTGCATCCCGCTCATAAGAGAGTCTTTGACTGACTTCAGGTTGCCAATCACGGTCTTGCTGCGGAGAGAGGGAGACGAACCAGCCAGCACCGATGAGCCAGATAGCAGCATAAAGTCCTGCTAGCCATTTGCTACTCATATGGTGATTGATAACGGTCTTCGCGACTGACTTTGGAAGTACTTTGTGAATCAGCTTTGGCCAATAACGATTACTGAGTAACGCTGTGAGCGAGCCGATGATGAAAATCGTTGCCAGCCATGTCATAGGTGACGTCGCGCCAAGCTGGTACCAGACTGCCATCAACAGCCACAGTGCTGACAATATCAAGGCAATGATTAATAAAAACTGCACAATATAATGCCGCCAATTTCTTGGTCGATGTGTGTCGTTACTCGTACTGGCTGACCCACTATGATCGGCTTTAAGAGACGACAAGAACTTAGAGAAAAAATTGCGTAGCGACATAAGGATAGTTTGAATAAATAAAGGCTTTGACCATAGCAAAGTTTATAACACACTGACAATACAATATTGGATAATTTTGTCGTTGAATGTCTTGTAGGCTTACGATAAAGTGGAGCTAATCTACGCTGGTCTATTATTATCTAATAATTGATTGGTTGGTTTTTTTATCGTTTTTTATCCCCATCTATCGTTTTCATTGCTATTAACTAAAGAGGTTAAATCACATCAACATGTCTGACGACACTCCCAGCCCGAGTAGTTGGTCGATGCGCGGCTTAAAACGCTGGCTATCGACCGCCCCCGAAACCCGTGACGAATTGATTCGCTTGGTACAAGACTCGCGTCAGTTCTTAGAGCCTGACACCGTGGATATGTTAGAGGGTGTGCTCGATCTGCCCGCCACCCAAGTGCGTGAGATTATGACGCCGCGCCCGCAAGTTATTGGCCTACATGAAAGCACCAGTCTCAAAGAGGTGATGGATATCATCCTTGATACGACGCATTCGCGCTATCCAGTATTTGATAGCCAAGATGATGATGCGGTGATTGGTATCTTATTGGCAAAGGATTTGATTCCTATCTTGGTGCATATGGTGCGCGATCAAGAAGATAGGATAGATAGCAAACGTCTAAAAGACTTGGTGCGTCAGCCGCTATATATTAGTGAGACTGCACGCTCTGATACGCTACTGCGCTCCTTGCAGCGCACGCAAGTTCATATGGCAATTGTGATTGATGAGTTTGGTAACTTTGCTGGCGTGGTCACTATGGAAGATCTGCTAGAAGAAATCGTCGGTGATATCGTCGATGAGCATGATGACTTTGATGAAGACAGTGATATCAATAATATCGTTGCCCATCCAGAAAAGCCTAATACTTGGCGAGTCCAAGCGTCTACGGTCATTGAAGACTGTAATGACGAGCTAGGCAGCCAGTTTGATGATACCGATGTCGATACGATGGGTGGACTTGTCATGCAGGCGCTTGGCTATGTCGGTGACTTAGAAGGAGAAAGCGTACAAATTGATGACTGGCAGATTAAGGTCATTGATGTAGAAGGGCGCTTTATTCAAAACCTAGAACTGACCAAGACCACTGGCGAGCAACAACTACTGATAGGTAGTCATTGATTTATTGATTACATTGAACATGCAAACACGGCTTCGGTCGTGTTTTTGCTTTTTAGATTTGACGTTAGTATTACCCTTGGAATGAATGCCATCAGCTACGCAAATTTACCCATTCATGAGTACAGACTGGTATCATGGGCGGGTTTAATTTTTAGAGGCTGAAATCGTTGTTTGTTAGGCGGCCTCGGATTGAATTTTGCTTGGGGACTGTTCCGCACACCCCAAAGAATTAATGTTTTGGACAATGATATTTTGGATACCTTGCTATGCGCCTGACTACTGTTGATTTACAAAAGCGTCTAAACCCTGATAGCTCTAAGCGCATGCCGCTTGGACTGACTATCGTGATCGCTTTACTTGCAGGTGCGATGTTTTTATTTGCCCTTGCGCCTTATGGTATCTGGCCAATAGCGCTACTATCGCCCGCTATTTTGTATGCTTTGCTATTGCCAGAGATGACTGGTAAGCGTGCGTTTTTTATCGGTCATGCTTATGGCACAGGACTGTTCTGCGTGGGCGCATTTTGGCTGTATACCTCTATTCATGTCTATGGTAATACTCCAGTATGGCTGGCGCTGATTATGATTGCGCTGATGGGTCTGGGAATGGGATTGTTTCATGGTTTTTTAGCCTTGATATTCAATCGTATGCTCGGTCGTCAGCCATTGTCATTTGCGGCTCTTTGGATACTACAAGAATGGATGAAAACTTGGCTATTTACAGGCTTTCCTTGGTTATTCGTCGGTTATGCGTTTACTGAACAGTACTGGTTGTCATCGCTTGCACCGATAGCTGGCGTGTTTGCTGTTTCTTTCGTCGCGGTATTGCTAGCGGCAAGTATCGTAGAGCTACTGCGTCGCCGCGGTGGTTATATGATTGTTTCGATAGCCCTATTGGTGATCAGCACGTCGTTGTGGCTGATGAATCCACAATGGACCAAGCCCAAAGGCACACCCAACTTATCGGTATCCTTGATACAAGGTAATATCCCGCAAGATCTCAAGTGGCTGACAGAGTTTCAAGTAGAAACGCTCAATATTTACGCCACGTTGACCAGTACAGAGTGGGGGCGTGACATCGTGCTGTGGCCTGAGTCATCGATTCCAATGTTTCAGACTGAAGCGTGGGGATTTATCAATGAAATGGTAAAAATAGCGAATGAAACGAATACTACTTGGGTGACTGGTATTCCTTATAAAGATGAAGCGGCTTTTGATCCCAGTACCGATAAGTACCCTCCTTTTTATAACAGCGTCATTGCCCTAGGAGCAGAGGCAGAAGGTCTGTACAAAAAACAACGTCTAGTGCCTTTTGGCGAGTATATTCCGTTCGAAGGTTTGTTGGATATCTTACCTGATTTGGCAGGTAGTCAAGACATCATGAGCTATAGCCGTGGGAGTGAGCAGCAATCACCACTACAGGTGCGCGGGCATAGCTTGGGGTCAGCAGTTTGTTATGAGGTAGCATATCCTGATACCACTCGGAAAAACGCGATTGGTACGGACTTTTTATTAACCATCTCAAATGATGCTTGGTTTGGCACCTCAGCAGGTCCGTTGCAACATTTGC
This sequence comes from Psychrobacter fulvigenes, assembly GCF_904846155.1. Lineage (NCBI taxonomy): Bacteria > Pseudomonadati > Pseudomonadota > Gammaproteobacteria > Moraxellales > Moraxellaceae > Psychrobacter > Psychrobacter fulvigenes. The sequence continues at coordinate 3,098,547 of NZ_CAJGZP010000001.1, read as the reverse complement.
AAATGGTGCAGATGCGCGCGTTAGAGAATGGGCGCTGGTTTATGCGTGCCACCAATACTGGTGTGACCGCTATCATTGATCACAAAGGCCGCATTGTAGAGCGCGCCCCGCAGTTTGAGCGTACCGTATTACGTGGTGAGGTTCAGGCTCGGGTTGGTAATACGCCCTTTATGCGCTTCGGACATTACCCAGTGTTATTTGTCATAACGCTATTGTTGTTATTGAGCTACCTAGGCAAGCGTGCAACCAATCGTGCTAATCTGGGCAAGTGAGAGGGTAATCATCATTGCCTTACTAATGGTACTTAATAATAATTCCTTTAAATAGTTAAGGGTTTTAACAAATCGGTATAAATTGCGATATAATAGGCTAAAATTTTAAATATTTTGCGCAAGGTGGATAAGGTATGTCAGCAGATATCAGAAGTAATAGTCCAAAAAAAGAGTTTTTGTATGCTTTAGGCGGTGTTGCCCTGTTTTTGACGATCGTCTTAATCGTCGGTATCTCAGCCTTTTTGCGTCCAGCTGGTCAGCATATAACAGTTGAAAATACTGAAGTAACAACGGTAGTCGATGAAGCGGAAGTTGTGGCGACAGAAGATGCTCCGGTAGCTGCAGAAGAAACCGAAGATGCTACAGCCTCTGTTACTGACGCTGACGCAGCAGAAACGCCAGCTGAAGACGCAGCAGCTGCAGCGCCAGTGGCTACGGATGGAGCTAATGACACCGTCGATCAAGCAGCGGTTGCCGACGCTGATCTGACTGCAGAGCAAGCGGATGGAGATTTGGAAGCAGGTGATGTTGAAATCGAAAACACCGAGCAGTAGTCTATTGCTGTAGTACGATCATACAGCCGGTCATACAGACAGCTACATAGCTACCGTTTTTATAAGCTTGATAAGCTTTTACCATCAGCAGTATTAACCTTAGATTTAAACGCAAATTTTAATTTAAAATCATCGTCATACCCATGAATATAAGTAGGTGACCTATGGCCGACTCAAGCCAAAATAACCCAAAAAAAGAATTGCTCTATGCCTTGGCAGGTGTGGGCATTTTTTTAGCCATCGTACTGCTAATTGGTATTTCGGCTTTCTTGCGTCCAGCGGGTGAGCATATGGAAGTGGCGGTGGATGAGGACGCTGCTGAAGTGGTAGAGACTGAAGTCACTGCTGCAGCCAGTGCTGAAAACACTGTGGCAGAGCCTATTGTTAGTGTTCGTGATGAGCCTATTGAGCCTATCCCGGTAGTCGCCATCACTGAACCTAAAAAAGTTGAGCTGGGTAATATGCTGTGGTTCGATACGCGCTTATCCAAATCTGGTGGCCTATCTTGCAACAGTTGTCATGATCTTGCCAAAGGTGGTACAGATAACATACCTACTTCAATTGGGCATGGATGGGCAGAAGGGCCTATCAACTCACCAACCGTTCTCAACAGCCGCTTTTTCTTGGCGCAATTTTGGGATGGCCGTGCTAAAGACCTAATGGAGCAAGCAGGCGGCCCAATCGAGAACCCGATTGAAATGGCATCAAGCCATGAGCATGTGGTCAAGGTACTTAATTCTATTCCAGAGTACAAAACACGATTTAATGAAGCATTTGATACCGATGGTGATATTACTATCGATCAAATCACCAGTGCTATTGCTATATTTGAAGATACTTTAGTAACGCCCAACTCACGCTTTGATCAGTGGCTTGGTGGCGATGATGACGCCATCACGGCGCAAGAGCTAAATGGCTATAAAGTCTTTAAAGAAAGTGGCTGTGTTGTTTGTCACAGTGGTATAGCACTCGGTGGTAGCTCGTTCCAGAAGTTTGGGGTGTTTGAAAAATATACCACGCAAAATTTATCTGAAGGACGCTATGCGGTCACTGGTAAAGAAGCAGATAAGTATGTGTTTAAAGTACCAACCCTGCGTAATATCGAGCTGACCTATCCGTACTTCCATGACGGTCAAGTAAACTCACTGGCCGAAGCGGTCAATATCATGGGTAAAATACAGCTTAACCGTGAATATACCGAAGAGGAAACGACAGATATAGTGGCTTTCTTAAAGACGCTTACCGGTGATCAGCCAGTCATTAACTATCCTACATTACCACCATCGAATGAGAACACGCCATTACCTGAGCCGTTTGAAAAGACCACGTCTTAATTGACTGGTTGCTGAAACAGGGCAGTTGATCGTTATATTATATTTATCTAAAAGCACCTATTTATAAATAGGTGCTTTTTTTTGTCAGTTTTTTATCAATGTATTTACAGTTGTTAGGTCAGTAATATCTCTGTTATTAATATATAGCTACTCACCAAACATTCAGTAGAAAAAGCCGTCTAAGCGTTATCCTCGCTAAATGACAATTAGCATGGTCTGTTCAATTAATGAACATATCTATTCTTTACTTGTGAATAATCTAATGAAACAATAACGCAAATATATGACCGTCCGTCATAATAATAAAGGGTTTGGTCATTATTGTTATCGTATACCTCAAGGAATAATGTTATGAGCAGAGAATCAGGTTCTGAGGTCAGTGCTGCTGAATTAGAGTCGCTAGACAATGGCTTTATGGGGCACCCAAAGCCGCTGCGCCCGCTATTTTTTACTGAGATGTGGGAGCGGTTTTCTTATTATAGTATTCGCCCGCTATTAGTACTATTCATGGTGGCGACAGTAGGCAGCGGTGGTTTTGGTTTTGATGAAGTCACCGCATCTGCTATCTATGGTATCTTTGCTGGTTCGTTATATTTAGCAGCGGTACCAGGGGGCTGGCTAGCTGATAACTGGCTTGGTCAAGAGCGTGCTCTGTGGTGGGGTAGTATTATTATTGCTCTTGGGCATTTGTGTATTGCGCTCTCCGCTATGTTTGGCATGACGCTGTTTTTTGTCGGTCTCATGTGCATTGTTTTGGGCTCAGGGCTGTTTAAAACCTGTATCTCCGTAATGGTTGGTGCGTTGTATGAAGAGGGTGATGTGCGCCGTGATAGCGGCTTTACCTTGTTTTATATGGGCATCAATATCGGCGCGTTATTAGCCGCGCTTATCGTTGGAGTGTTCAAAGAACAAGGCATGTGGCACGTCGGCTTTGGTGTTGGTGGTCTGGGTATGTTGGTCTCATTGCTCACCTATCGTTTTTCTGCTCAAAAGACACTGACCCATTACGCGCAAGCAAAGGGCATCACTCCTGAGTGGGAGCGCTCAAATGACCGTTACAGAAACGTAGGCCGCTGGGTCGCAGGATTCCTAGCCTTGTTAGTGGCAGTCGTCGTTTTAGTCTCTGCAGGGATCATGCCGTTTCAGCCTGAAATGGTAGCAGAGTATATGACCTACATCATCGCAGCCGTGGTGATACTCTACTTTGTTATTATGTTCATTTCACCTAGGCTTGATAAAACCGACAAGCTGCGTTTGTTGATTTGCTTTATTTTAATTATTGGCTCGACGCTGTTTTGGTCAAGCTTTGAGCAGCAGCCGACTTCTTTTAACTTGTTTGCTGATCGTTATACAGATTTGAACGTTTTAGGGTTTGAGATACCAAGTATTTGGTTTCAATCACTCAACCCTCTATTCATCTTATTGCTAGCGCCAATCATTAGTATTATCTGGGTTAAGCTTGGCAACAGAGGCATTGAGCCTAGCAGTATGGCAAAATTTGCTCTCGGTATGCTGCTTGCCGCCGCAGGCTTTGGCTTGATGATTGTGGCGTCCAAGAGTATCTTGACCAATGATACTGGTCTCGCGTCACCGTTGTGGTTGGTGGGTAGTTTGCTGCTACTGACACTTGGTGAGTTGGCACTTAGTCCTGTAGGTCTATCATCGATGACTAAGCTTGCCCCAAAAGGCATGCAAGGACAGATGATGGGGCTGTTCTTTGCTTCTTTAGCGATGGGTAACCTTGTTGCCGCATTCTTCGGTGGTAATGTCTCAGCAGATAAAATCGAAGGATTGCCAACACTCTTTACGACGATGGCAGTCTTTTTGGTGGTGACAGCCGTTGTATTGTTGTTATTGGCGAAACCTATCAATAAAATGCTCGAAAAAAGCGAGCACGCTGATAAAGCGAGCTAATGAATAGAGGCTTAACGACGCTTTTAAAAATATAGTACGAGTAAAAGGCAAATGATGAGACGTGTTACCATGACTGGTAGCACGTTTTATGATTGTAATTAGTGAGATGTTTCTTCTAGGCCATTGAAAGCGTACTTTCTGCCCAAACATCTAATGATGTTCTGTTTTCAATTTAATTGATTTACATTCAAATAATCATCGTTCAGTGAACGCTTAACAATTTACCCGCTCGCATAAGACGGCTATCCATAGTCGCCTCACAGCAGTAACTTTCTAAATTTAATTTTTCCAAAACTCATAAGGACACTTTTAATGAATAAACAAATCATTCATGACCGTATCGATAGTTTACGTAAGAGCATAGCTGCCCAAGACCTCACGGCAATTATCGTACCGTCTGCTGATCCGCATTTGTCTGAGTATTTACCAGAATACTGGCAATCGCGTTTATGGTTATCAGGATTTACAGGCTCAGTCGGTACGCTCGTCGTTACCGCTGATTTTGCTGGACTATGGACCGATAGTCGCTATTGGGTGCACGCAGCGGATCAACTAGAGGGCACGGGTATTACTTTGGAGAAACTTGCTCCAGGTCAGCCAAATCATATTGACTGGCTCGCCGAGCAGTTGGCAGAGGGTGATAGCGTGGCAGTTGATGGTAATGTGCTGTCCATCGCTGAGCAAGATAAGCTACTAGATGCTTTTGATGTCAACGACATTACTTTAATCACTGAGCGTGATGTATTGAGCGAGATATGGACAGATCGTCCAGCGCTACCTTCAGCAAAGCTATATCAACATGAAGCGCAGTTTGTCGCGCAGTCTGCTACCTCAAAGCTTGCCACCGTGCGCGCAGGTATGGCTGACGCAGGCACCACGCATCACTTGCTTTCAAGCTTAGATGATATCGCTTGGTTGACCAATCTGCGCGGCGCTGATGTCGATTACAACCCAGTGTTTTTATCACACATGCTCATCAGTGCAGACAAAGCGATGTTGTTTGTTGATAAAAACAAAGTCAGTAGCGATATCGAAAAATCTCTAAAAGAGAGTGGTATCACGCTTGCTGATTATGAGGCAGTACAGGATGCCTTGAGCGAGCTGACGCCAGAAGACTTGCTATTGTTAGATCCAAGTAAAGTTGCAGTGGGCACGCTATCAAAAATGGCGGACGATGTGGGCTTTATCGAGCAAATGGCACCAAGTACTTTGCTGAAATCTGTCAAATCTGATACTGATATCGATCATGTGCGCGAAGCGATGCGTCAAGATGGCGCGGCACTGTGTGAGTTTTTTGCCACGTTCGAGCAGCGTTTAGCAGACGGTGAGCGTTTAAGTGAGTTAGACGTTGATAGTATGCTGATTGAGGTACGTAGTCAGCAGCCACATTATGTATCGCCAAGCTTTCCAACGATTGCAGGGTTCAATGAAAACGGTGCATTGCCACATTATCGTGCAACGGCAGAAAAATTCAGCTACCTCGATGTGAGTGAAGGCGAGGGCGGTTTATTGCTGATTGACTCAGGTGCCCAGTATCAAAACGGTACCACCGATATCACTCGCGTGGTGGGTATTGGACAAGTAAGTAACGAGCATAAACGCGACTTTACCACGGTACTAAAAGCGCATATTGCTTTGGCACGTGCCAGCTTCCCTGATGGTATTGCCTCGCCACTCATCGATGCGATCTGCCGTGCGCCACTATGGCAAGCGCAGATGGATTATGGTCATGGGACGGGTCATGGTGTTGGTTACTTCTTAAACGTGCATGAAGGTCCGCAAGTCATCGCCTATAGTGCCAGTACACCAAAAGAGCGTGCGATGAAAGCAGGTATGATATCTAGTAATGAGCCAGGTCTATACCGCGAGGGCAAGTGGGGTATTCGTATCGAAAACTTGGTCGTCAATACAACAGTGGCGAGTCCAACTGAGACTGAGTTTGGTGACTTTTTAAACTTTGAAACCATTACTTACTGCCCGATTGATACCCGTTTGATTGAGCCTTCATTGTTGACTCAGGTAGAGATAGATTGGCTAAATGACTATCATAGCCAAGTCTACGCTGAGCTAAAAGATCGCGTTGATGGCGCGGCACTTGAGTGGCTGACCGAGCGTACGCAAGCCATTTAAAAAAAAGCCTTTTAATTCTATAACGAAAAACCCCAGTAACTATAGTTACTGGGGTTTTCTTATTTGCAGTCTTCTATATACGAATACGACGTTTAGACCCTAATCAAAAACCCCTTAGTTTTGCTTTGCATCGTTTTTCTGTACAGTATTTTCGACAGCTTGGGGTTTTTCTACCATACCAGCCAATTGACGGCTCACTTCAGCACGTAACCATGACTTTAAGTCCTCAGACATTTGCATCATCTGTTCGCTTAGGTAGTCATCGACGTGTACGCCTAACTCATGGATGAGGCCTTCGTGGTCATCACTTAAGACAGTATTTGTCGGTGCTATATCGAGTGCTACTTCTTTTTTGGTATGATTAGCAGGGTTAACGGCATCGTTTGGCTTGTCCGCCACGGCAGTAATATCTTGATTATTGTCGTTGTTATTGTTGCTATCTTTATTATCACTTGGCCCTTTAGCATTTTTATTCGCTTCGCCACTAGGGCTACTGGCGTCTTCTATTGATTGTTGTGCGATCGCTTCAGCTTTTTCTTTTTCTAATTTTTCTTTCTGTTCTTTTTCTGCATGACGCTGAGCCTCTACACGCTCAGCTTCTGCCAAGGCGCGCGCTTCTTCTTGTGCCATCTTTTGTTCTTCTGCTAATCGCTGCTGCTCTGCGGCTGCTCGCTCTTGCGCTTGTTTGTCGGCGATGGCTTTGGCAATCGCTTGTTCAGCTTCGTGGTTTTGATAGAGCTCATCGATATGAGCATCTAGATCATGGATGCTAAAAACAAAGCTTTCAAAAGGCGTCTCTGTTTGCAGTAACGTGGTGATGTCTTTTAGCTCTTGGGTGATAGCAGTACGTACTGGCTCTGGCGCAAGTGTCCAACGCTGATAGAATTGATGGGAAAATGAGTAGCTTGACATGGTATCTTCCATAAATATCGCAAAAATTACCCCTTATCATACGCAAGTACGATAAGGGGCTGCAAGAGGACAATCGTAGTAAATATGACAATAAAGTTACAACGAACAAGATTGTAACCTTTTAAGCTTTACTCACTACTAGGCCAGCGGGCAAATATCAATGAGCCATTAGTGCCGCCAAAGCCAAAGCTATTAGAGACAGCATAATTCAAGTCATCAACTTTACGTGACTGGTGTGCGACATAATCTAGGTTACAGTTATCTTCGATGTTGTCTAGATTTATCGTCGGCGGGACATGCTGATGCTGCAGGGCAAGTATGGAAAATATGGCTTCGATACCACCAGCGGCACCAAGCAGATGGCCAGTCATAGATTTAGTGGAGCTGACTAAGATACTGTCTTTGACAGGCGCAAATACCGTTTCAATGGCAATCGACTCAGCGACATCGCCAGCAGGTGTGCTGGTACCATGAGCATTGACATAGCCCACTACTGAAGGATCAATACCAGCATCATTAAGCGCATTTTGCATGGCTCGTGCAGCGCCGCTACCATCTTCAGGCGGCGCGGTAATGTGGCTGGCGTCATCACTCATGCCAAAGCCAACCACTTCTGCCAGTATCTTTGCCCCGCGTGCTTTTGCATGAGCGAGACTTTCGAGTACCAATACACCTGCACCGTCACCAAGCACGAATCCATCACGGTCTTTGTCAAACGGGCGCGACGCTTTGACTGGCTCATCATTGCGAGTAGAGAGGGCATGCATCGCACCAAATCCTGACATTCCTAATGGGCTAGAGCCTTTTTCGCTACCACCAGCCAACATCACATCCGCATCACCATAAGCGATTAGGCGTGCTGCTAAACCAATAGCGTGAGTCGCTGTCGTACATGCGGTGGCAGTGGCAAGATTGGGGCCTTTTAGGCTGTGCTTGATTGCTACCAGTCCTGCTGCCATATTGACAATAGAGCCAGGAATGATAAACGGAGAGACTTTTTTGGCGCCTTTATCACGCAGCATATCACGGCTATTTTCGATGGTTTGGATACCACCAATGCCTGAGCCTAAAATGACACCAAAACGCTCCTGATCGACATGTTTGACAGGGGCATCATCCGCGCTTACCTCATCAATATAACCTGCATTATGCAATGCCATTGAGGTGGCGGCCACTCCATAATGCATAAATTCATCATAGCGGCGTGCGTCTTTGGCATTCATATATTGCTTGGCATCGAAGTCTTTGACGACACCTGCAATTTGCGCACGGTAATCAGTGGCGTCAAAGTGCGAGATAGTATCAATCCCACTCTCACCTGCCAGCAGACGACTCCAAGTACTCTCAACATCTAACCCCAGAGGTGTGACAGCGCCCATACCAGTAACGACCACACGCGTCTCATCTGAGCGCTCATAGTGTGGTGGCTTACGAGGTTTTGCTGCTGCGGCTTGAGTGTTATTATTGGCGTTGGGCGTGGGTGAATTACTATTTTGGCTCATGCGTTATATCCTATAATTGCGCTTTATAGAGGGCTTGCCGTCTTAATACGGCTCATTTTAGGTTGTGATATTTATAGCGTTATATCCGTATTTTATCACCCATTATAAAACATATTAGTTTACGCCTGTAAACTTAATTATATAGAATGATATTTACACAGAAAACTTAAGTAAAACAGACCTGTCCCAGTACCACGCCTTTGTTTGCTCCAGTGACGGCTGGCAGATTGCCATTCTCACCGATTAGCGTCTGCCGTGCTAGCCATGCAAAAGCAACGGCTTCCACCCATGTCGGGTCAAGCCCCAAGCTGGCAGTAGTCTCTATAGTACAATGCGGTAAATGCGCTTGAAGTCGCGTCATCAAATACTCATTCAGGGCACCGCCACCGCAGACGTAAACCGAGCTGTTCTCGTGGTTTTTGATAAACTGATTGATTTGCATACTGGCACTCATTGCCGTCAATTCAGTAAGCGTTGCCTGCACATCCGCTGACGAATAGCGAATATGAGCAGACGCTTGATCGAATCTTTGCAGTTCAGCTTGCAGCCATTCTAAGTTAAATTCCTCACGGCCAGTACTTTTGGGATAATGACGTGCAAAAAACGGATGCTCTATCAGCTGATTAAGTAGTGGTTCCACGACCTGTCCAGACTGTGCCCACGCACCGCCTTCATCATAATCTTTATCAGTATGCAGCGCTGTCCACGCATCTAATAACAAATTGGCAGGGCCAGTATCATAGCCAACGACATTGTCATTTGCTTGAGTGTCACTAGCAGCAGAAACCGCTGGCAAGACCGTTATATTGGCGATACCACCCAAGTTCAATAACACCCGTGTGCTATCTGGCGTGGCAAATAATGCTTGATGAAAAGCAGGTACCAAAGGCGCTCCTTGCCCACCGACTGCCATATCACGGCGACGAAAATCACTGACGACACTGATGCCAGTACGCTCAGCGATGATATTGGCATCGAGCAGTTGCAAGCTAAAACCCATCTGTGGACGATGGCGCACGGTTTGTCCATGGCAACCGATCGCCAATACTGACTCGCTATCGGTATTGGTTTTTTGCAATAAAGTATTCACTACTTCGCTGGCAAACTCAGCATACGCTTTGCTTGCCCAACCGAACCAGTCTAATTCGCTGTTGGGTTCATCCGCTGTTGCTACTAACTCTTGTACGCCATTTGGTTGACATAGTGCCAATAACACTTCACGTAAACGTGGCGGAAAGCTTTTACTATAAGTAGCTAACAGGCGCATGGGTGTCTGGATGTCGTCTTCATGATCAACACCAGTACTAAACTGACAAAGAACTGCATCCATACCATCTAAGCTGGTGCCTGACATCATGCCGATATACAAACCATCGTCGAAGTTTTCAAATACTGTTTGTTCAAGTGCTTCAGTCAGTGATGCATAATTTGTATCATCGTCATTATTTATTGAGTTGAGCGGGTCACCTGAAAAGCTGGTGTTTTCATGCTCATTAGTAGCAAGGACAGGGTTGGTCATGGCAATTTACCTTAAAAAACGCTAATATATCTGCCAAATTCTAACATTTTTTGTTGGCCTACGAGGTTCTAAACTTTGTCAGGCGTTAATAGTCCGTAGAAGTCATAAGAAGTTACCAGTAGAAGTTATAAATAAAACCCCAAATAAAGACCATAAATAGAGAGCATCATGACCAATCAAACCCACACCCTAGAAGAGCAACTTGCCCTTATCCAGCGCGGTACACAAGAGATTTTATCTGAAGAGGATTTAATCGCTAAGCTCAAGCTAAACCGTCCGCTGCGTATTAAGGCAGGCTTCGATCCTACCGCGCCTGATCTGCATTTAGGTCATACGGTATTGATTAATAAGCTTAAGCATTTTCAAGATTTGGGCCATGAGATTTATTTTTTAATCGGTGATTATACGGCCAAGATTGGTGACCCCTCGGGTAAGAGTTCTACGCGTCCACCATTGACCGATGAGCAGATCAAAATCAATGCTCAAACTTATGCTGAGCAAGTATTTAAGATTTTGGATAAAGAAAAAACCCGCATCGTCTTTAACTCTGAATGGTTCAAAGACATGTCAGCCGCTGATATGATTCAGCTTGGTAGCCAGTTGACCGTCTCACGTATGCTTGAGCGTGATGATTTTGCCAAACGTTATGCAGCGCAAACACCAATTGCCATCCATGAGTTTTTATACCCATTGGTGCAAGGCTACGATTCTATTGCGCTCAAAGCCGACGTTGAGCTTGGTGGTACCGATCAAACCTTTAACATCTTGATGGGACGTACCTTGCAAGGTCGTTATGGTCAGGAGCCGCAAGTTTGTATTACGGTACCGATCTTAGAAGGGTTGGATGGCGTCAATAAAATGTCTAAGTCACTCGGCAACTACGTCGGCATTTATGACGCGCCAGGTACCATGTACCAAAAGCTGCTGTCGATGCCAGACACCTTAATTCGTCGTTACTTTGAGTTTTTAAGCTTTAAGCCGATGGAAGAAGTCGAAGCGTTAATGACAGAGATGGAAAACGGTCGCAATCCACAAGAGATCAAACGTATTCTTGCCGAAGAGTTAATCGAACGTTTCCACGATGCCGATGCTGCGGCTAATGCGCACAAATCAGCGGGTAACGTATTAGCCGATGGTGAGTTGCCAGTCGACTTACCAGAAGTCATGCTAGATTTAGAAGGTCAAGAGGCGTTATTTATCACGCAAATCCTCAACCAAGCAGAACTGGCCAAAAACAACTCGGCAGCCAAAGATATGGTCAAACGTGGCGCGGTAAAAGTGGATGGCGAAACAGTCGATGCTGGCTTTAGTCTAACCTCAGGTCAGACAGCGGTCATCCAAGCAGGCAAAAAGGCTTATGCTAGAGTGACGGTGGCTTAATAGATTGTGGGGAGTAGGAAGCAATAGTAAGGTCGACATCGATGGTCGGCCTTATTTTTTGTTAAGATAATTTGATCTATATACTAGGACGTTAAGATGACAGAAAACAATATCCCGCAAGGCATCTACCGCCATTACAAAGGCAACCTTTACCAAGTTTTGCACACGGCTCAGCATTCAGAAACCGAAGAGTCACTAGTGGTTTATCGCTGTCTCTACGGTGAGTATGGCGTGTGGGTACGACCGCTTGAGATGTTTACTGAGACGGTCATAGTAGAGGGTAAAGAAGCACCTAGATTTGAGCTGATTAAAGCGCTCACGGACTGATGACGGAAAATCTTTAAAGTTTATTATCCCAATAAACAGCGACTTTTAATGGTCGCTTTTTTACAGCTATTAAAACTATCCCTGAAAGAATCTTTTCAAAACTTTATAAAATCCAATTGGCTCATCCATCGGTACCGCATGACCTGAACGTGGTAACATGATTTCCGTAGCATTGGGTAACATGTGGGTGATTTTTTGCTGCCATTTTACATCGTATAGTTTGGAGCGACCACCGATGAGATTGACCACAGGAATAGTGACTTTCTCTATCGTTGCTCGAAAGTCATAGGGCAATGCTAAATACGCTTGCAAGCAGCGCATCTTATGCTGCCAAATACTGTGATCATAAAATACCAGCTTATGATCATTTTGATGCGTTAAGACCTGAACGATGGCCTTTGAACGCGGACGGCTGACAGACATCAAGGAAAACTGACGTTCGACATCCGTCACGTGACGTTTAAGAGCAAACGGCAGGTGCGTAAAGCTATCGACCTTGGCATAGGGTAGCGTCATATCGACCACATTGTGAAACACCTCAAATACCTCTTGCTGTCTCTCGCCAAATAAGCCACCTTGCCAATCAGATTGATTATGAATGGCAGGGTTTTGGTCGATATTTAAATAGCGACTGACTTTCACTGTACCGTAACGTTCAAAATATGCCCACATGACTTGCGCGCCCATCGAGATAGCTGCAACAGGGATGGATGGAACAGTGTGTAATAGGCAAACCTTCTCAATAACGACGCTTATATCATCAGCATATTGGCGCACAAAATCAAACTGAGTGAGGTCAATAGATTTTGCTTCCCCGAAACCTCGAAAATGCGGCAGATAAAACGTATATTCGCCAGTTAATGATAGGATAAATGGCAAAAATTCACGCGCGTCCATACCATAGGCATGCAGCATCAGCACAGGTTTACCACTACCGATAACGGACACAGGCAGCATCACCCCGTCAGCAACAGCGATATTCATCGTCTGTAACTGGTACTTTGTCGGTAAGGTGAGTAAGTTTTTTTTCATGCAACAATGCCGTTTTGAGATTATCAATCTATCTTGATATTGAGTAGCGTAGCAACAAATACTGTTATGGCGCTCATAAAAGACTGCTATATTGAAGTATATTCACGAAATCAAATTAACCATAGCATAATAGCTTTATAAATGTGAAGGACTTTAGATATGGAAGACTAAGGCTGCTATAAATAGGGATAATAAAAAATGATAAGGATATTGATTGATGAGCACACAAACGCTACCAGCACTTGATAACAGTCTTTATCCGCAGACTTGGCAGCAGCAGACGTTTGGTAGTCCGCAGTCATTATTAATGGCACTGTTGACAGGGAGTGTTATCCCAGATGCCAATGCTTTTACCAAGCAGTTATTGGCAAATGACGTTTATCAAGAATGGATTAATTTTTCGGTGTTTGGTCGCTATTTGCAGCGAAACTTTGCCGCCTTCTATCGGCAAACGGAAGACAGTTTTAATGTCGATATGCCAGCGTTGTTCCGCCGTGAGTTGATGCGTCATGCGCAGTTTTTGCCATTAGAGCAGATATTGTTTGTCGCAGGTAATATCCCCAAAAATGCTCGGCAAGAAAAGCTGTTAACGACCACGGTTAATCCTGCCACCGCCGTCATCAATGCGCAGAACCTCAGTCAAAGAATGATAGTAAACAAGCAGCAGATAGTGCTCAATCAGATAAAGGTCGCCAGTAGGCAAGTAGTGGGATTTGCGTTGCGTCATAACAAGCGCACCAGTGAGCGCACTCGTAATGAAGTGTTGATTTTGGATTTTAAGGATTTGCGTTTGGTTGATGAAAAAACAGTAGAAAAAGAGATATTAGAAGCAAGCAGGGTAGGCGCATCGATAGATATAAACACAGATACAGCTGCCCTGCTTAGATATTATGAACTACGTTAGTAGATTAATTGCTTACTGATTCTGCTTAGCAATCGTTAGGCCATTATAGGTTTGTGCGACTGGCATGACTTCTAAGCGGTTAACGTTAATATGAGCAGGCGACTCAATTAACCACAGTAAGATATCGCCAATATCATCACCTGTCATGGTTTTAAAACCATCATAAACCTTGGCCGCTTGATCTTCATCACCGTGATAACGGACGTTTGAAAACTCAGTGCCCGCAACGTTACCTGGCTCAAGATTGGTGACTCGCACTTGTGTACCAAGTAAGTCAGCTCGTAGATTCAAACTAAATTGTTTTACAAAGGCTTTGGTGGCACCGTACACATTACCGCCATAGTATGGCCAGCTACCTGCAATCGAACCAACATTAATGATATAGCCACTGTCACGTGCGACCATCGCTGGCAAGACTGCATGGGTCAGCGCCATGAGGCCTTTAACATTGGTATCAATCATACGCATCCAATCATCGAGATTGGCCTCATGAGCTGGCTCTGTACCCAGTGCCAGCCCTGCATTGTTTACCAACACGTCGATTTGATCAAAGCCATCAGGTAAGTCAGCAATGATTTGCGGGATAGAGGCCGTATCACTGACATCCATCACCACAGGTAAAAACGACTCACCTAATGTATCTGCTAATGCATTGAGCTTATCGAGACGTCTGGCACAGCCAATCACCCGATGACCGCCTGCGACCAAACGCTCTGCCAACGCTTTACCGAAACCAGCACTTGCCCCTGTAATCAATACGTTCATTTTATATCCTTATCATTGATGCTGCGTACTTGTTCATGATGGTTGTGGCGACTGTTTATCTCAGCTTATTTATTGAATAACTGCTTACCGAAGATTTTATCACCCGCATCGCCAAGACCTGGGATGATATAACCGTGTTCATCCAAGTGGCTGTCTAGCGCAGCAGTATAAATGGTCACGTCAGGATGTGCTTCATTGACCAAACGTACGCCTTCGGGAGCGGCAACCAATACGAGTGCCTTGATACTCTTACAACCATTTCTTTTTAACATATCAATAGTGGCAACCATCGAACCACCAGTCGCCAGCATTGGATCGACGATAAGCGCAGGGCGTTTATCCATGTGGCTGACAAACTTTTCAAAGAAGGGAACGGGCTGTAAGGTTTCTTCATCACGCTGCAAGCCAACCACAGAAATTTTTGCAGTAGGAATCAAATCGAGCACACCATCTAGCATGCCAATTCCAGCGCGTAAGATAGGTACAATCGTTGCCGTCTTACCGATGATTTGCTCACCTGTTATCTCACCGCACCAGCCTTCCATTGGAAAGGTTTCAATTTCAAAGTCACGGCTTGCTTCATAAGCCATCAAGCGCGCAAGCTCTTTGGTGAGCGTACGAAATTTATAGGTACTACAGTCTTTTTCGCGCATGAGGCTGAGCTTATGACGGACTAACGGATGGTCGATTACAGTGATTTTTAAGTCGCTCATAAATATTCTCTTGGTTTTGGTCTATGGCTTACGCATTCTCTGCGCTTGCTATTAGGATATGGAGGGTCATAACGTAGTTGGGCTCATAAATTGAGCTTAACGCTTTCATAACTGTCTTAATAAAAAAGGTTACGATGATATATGTTATAACGGTAATCAAAGCTTATTCATATATTGTGCGGCTTTTTAAGCCAGTTAGATGCTGTCATTAACTGCTAAGCAGTGTTTAGGCCTGCTATGATAACAAAAAAACCCCTTTTCTGATGAAGAATCTTATGACCACACGACCATCACATGCTCAAAACGACACTAATAACGCTGTTGACGATTTAGTATCGTCAAATATGGCAGCCACAGAGATAGAGACCCATCCATTCGAGCCTGTCTTACCGTCAGATGCTACTGTTATGATGATGGGCACGTTTCCGCCGACCGCTGATAAATGGGCAATGCGCTTTCATTATCCCAACTTTTATAACGATATGTGGCGTATCTATGGCCGAGTATTTTTTGATGATGCCGACTACTTTAGAGTAGGCGAAGAGAAGCGCTTTGATCCTGAACAGATTCGTAATTTTTTATTTGAGCGTGGCATAGCCTCATGTCCAACGGTCAGGCAAGCTATCCGTGAGACGGGTAACGCTTCTGATAAACACTTAACTGTGGTAACGCCAGTGGACTTAGATTATGTTTTTGCACAAGTACCCAAGGTGAGTACCTTGTTTACCACGGGCGGTAAAGCAACAGAGGTATTGCTTAACTTACTTCCAACCCCAACGCCCAAATCACTTTATCCCAAGACCAACCAGAGTATCGACTATCCCTATCAATGGCAGAATGACAATAATCAAGCAACTGAAGTTAATAATTTAACCTTATATAGGTTGCCTTCTACCTCACGTGCTTATCCATTAGCCTTAGATAAGAAGGTAGCTGCCTACAAAGCTTTCTTTGAGAAAATAGGTAAGCTATAAAGTAGTCATATATGTCATATATAGGGTATATAAGAAGAATGCTATACAGAAAAAAGAAGCGATATTGATTAATAGAATAACATTCGTACTAAGGCGAAATTATTTTCAATGCTAACTGTTTGATATATATCAAGTATCAATCATCATGCCAAATAATCTCTTAATTAATAAGCCAGTCCCCTTGACCCCCATTCAAATACGCGTATAATGCCACCCAGTCGAAAGGGAAGGCGGATTGCAAAGTGGATCACCACTTTAAAAATCAAAGCCGAAGAATTATTTTAGGTTTATTTAAAATAAAATAATTTAGCCCTTGACTTAAGTAATAAAGCGTCTATAATACGCAGCTCATTAAGATGAACCGGATTAACTTATATGTGAATTTACATATAACAAACCTGGCTAACTTATTGAAACAAATTATAAAAAAGCTTGACAAACCTAATCTTTATGATATGATAGTCGGCTCGCTAGTTAGGATTAACCAACAAGGTTAAAACGACTAGTGAAAGCAATACCCTATATAATCAACTACTGGACGACAGTAGCTTGACACTATTTAAAAGCATAACTAAAGAACAACTTGTGTGGATTTTTGCTGACACAGAATGCTAAAAAATAAAGTTGTGAGACCTCGTTTATCTGGGGACTTATAACTATAAAAATTATCATTCTTTAAAGCAAGAAAACTCAAAGTTAATTCATTACGAACATAATTTAGAGCGACGAGCCAGAAAAGAATGAGCCAAGATTAGGAGTCATCTTACTATTTATAGTGAAGACTTCAAGCAAGATTAAACTGAAGAGTTTGATCATGGCTCAGATTGAACGCTGGCGGCAGGCTTAACATGCAAGTCGAGCGGTAACAGGAGAAGCTTGCTTCTCGCTGACGAGCGGCGGACGGGTGAGTAATACTTAGGAATCTACCTAGTAGTGGGGGATAGCTCGGGGAAACTCGAATTAATACCGCATACGACCTACGGGAGAAAGGGGGCAGTTTACTGCTCTCGCTATTAGATGAGCCTAAGTCGGATTAGCTAGATGGTGGGGTAAAGGCCTACCATGGCGACGATCTGTAGCTGGTCTGAGAGGATGATCAGCCACACCGGGACTGAGACACGGCCCGGACTCCTACGGGAGGCAGCAGTGGGGAATATTGGACAATGGGGGCAACCCTGATCCAGCCATGCCGCGTGTGTGAAGAAGGCCTTTTGGTTGTAAAGCACTTTAAGCAGTGAAGAAGACTCTAGGGTTAATACCCCTAGACGATGACATTAGCTGCAGAATAAGCACCGGCTAACTCTGTGCCAGCAGCCGCGGTAATACAGAGGGTGCAAGCGTTAATCGGAATTACTGGGCGTAAAGCGAGCGTAGGTGGCTTGATAAGTCAGATGTGAAATCCCGGGCTTAACCTGGGAACTGCATCTGATACTGTTGAGCTAGAGTAGGTGAGAGGGAAGTAGAATTCCAGGTGTAGCGGTGAAATGCGTAGAGATCTGGAGGAATACCGATGGCGAAGGCAGCTTCCTGGCATCATACTGACACTGAGGCTCGAAAGCGTGGGTAGCAAACAGGATTAGATACCCTGGTAGTCCACGCCGTAAACGATGTCTACTAGTCGTTGGGTCCCTTGAGGACTTAGTGACGCAGCTAACGCAATAAGTAGACCGCCTGGGGAGTACGGCCGCAAGGTTAAAACTCAAATGAATTGACGGGGCCCGCACAAGCGGTGGAGCATGTGGTTTAATTCGATGCAACGCGAAGAACCTTACCTGGTCTTGACATATCTAGAATCCTGCAGAGATGCGGGAGTGCCTTCGGGAATTAGAATACAGGTGCTGCATGGCTGTCGTCAGCTCGTGTCGTGAGATGTTGGGTTAAGTCCCGCAACGAGCGCAACCCCTTTCCTTAGTTACCAGCGGGTTAAGCCGGGAACTCTAAGGATACTGCCAGTGACAAACTGGAGGAAGGCGGGGACGACGTCAAGTCATCATGGCCCTTACGACCAGGGCTACACACGTGCTACAATGGTAGGTACAGAGGGCAGCTACACAGCGATGTGATGCGAATCTCAAAAAGCCTATCGTAGTCCAGATTGGAGTCTGCAACTCGACTCCATGAAGTAGGAATCGCTAGTAATCGCGGATCAGAATGCCGCGGTGAATACGTTCCCGGGCCTTGTACACACCGCCCGTCACACCACGGGAGTTGATTGCACCAGAAGTGGATAGCCTAACCTTCGGGATGGCGTTCACCACGGTGTGGTTGGCGACTGGGGTGAAGTCGTAACAAGGTAGCCGTAGGGGAACCTGCGGCTGGATCACCTCCTTATAGACGCATTCGGTCAGCAAGAATTCACAACAAGTTGTTCTTTAGTTTAGTTTATTAGCTTAGTATGTAAGGTACTGCTAGCCAAGCTTATAGAGAATCCTATTTAAAGGATTCTCCTTGCGAAGCTAAAAAAGCAGTGCTTTTTACACGCTTCTCAGGGTCTGTAGCTCAGCAGGTTAGAGCCCCGTGTTGATAACGCGGGGGTCAGTGGTTCAAGTCCACTTAGACCCACCATATATATGGGGCCATAGCTCAGTTGGTAGAGCGCCTGCCTTGCACGCAGGAGGTCAACGGTTCGACTCCGTTTGGCTCCACCACTATAAACGACATGCTTTAGACAGAATATTTAAATACGTATAAATAGAAACAAGTGATTCAGCCGAGACGGCATTGATTACTTCTTTCTGTTTTATACAGAATCTGTGACTTGACGAGAGCACAGAGACTATTTAAAAACATAGATATGAGTCTGGGTTAGTGATGACATGTTCACGTGTCGTCATTAACCTTAATAACTCACTACTTAACGACATCAGTTGTTATCCCAGTAGTGAGTTATTAAAAAAGTAAAGAGAACTGAATCAAGCGTAAACATAGGTGATATCGTTATAATTACGACAGACAACACTTAGTAATCAAACTCTTTAAGAGTAAGACTACTTGGGGTTGTATGGTCAAGTAATTAAGCGCACATGGTGGATGCCTTGGCAGTCAGAGGCGATGAAAGACGTGACAGCCTGCGATAAGCTTCGGGGAGGCGGCAATATCCTGTGATCCGGAGATTTCTGAATGGGGAAACCCACTTACCATAAGGTAGGTATCTTGTACTTGTACAAGAAGCGAACGAGGGGAAGTGAAACATCTCAGTACCCTTAGGAAGAGACATCAATTGAGATTCCCCTAGTAGCGGCGAGCGAACGGGGAGAAGCCGATTAATGCTAATGTAGAAGAACAGCGTGGGAAAGCTGACCATAGTAGGTGATAGTCCTGTATTCGAAACATTAGCGTTAACATATTAAGTAGAGCGGGGCACGAGAAATCCTGTTTGAAGATGGGGGACCATCCTCCAAGGCTAAATACTCCTGACTGACCGATAGTGAACCAGTACCGTGAGGGAAAGGCGAAAAGAACCCCTGTGAGGGGAGTGAAATAGAACCTGAAACCGTGTGCGTACAAGCAGTGGGAGCCACCTTGCGTGGTGACCGCGTACCTTTTGTATAATGGGTCAGCGACTTATATTCTGTAGCAAGGTTAACCATTTAGGGAGCCGTAGGGAAACCGAGTCTTAATAGGGCGTCTAGTTGCAGGGTATAGACCCGAAACCGAGTGATCTATCCATGAGCAGGTTGAAAGTGCCGTAACAGGCACCGGAGGACCGAACCCACTGTCGTTGAAAAGCCAGGGGATGACTTGTGGATAGGGGTGAAAGGCTAATCAAACTCGGTGATAGCTGGTTCTCCCCGAAAGCTATTTAGGTAGCGCCTCGGACGAACACCATTGGGGGTAGAGCACTGTTTCGGCTAGGGGTCATACCGACTTACCAAACCGATGCAAACTCCGAATACCGATGAGTGATATCCGGGAGACACACAGTGGGTGCTAACGTCCATTGTGGAGAGGGAAACAACCCAGACCGCCAGCTAAGGCCCCAAATTCCTAGTTAAGTGGGAAACGAGGTGGGAAGGCATAGACAGCTAGGAGGTTGGCTTAGAAGCAGCCATCCTTTAAAGAAAGCGTAATAGCTCACTAGTCGAGTCGGCCCGCGCGGAAGATGTAACGGGGCTCAAACTAGGAGCCGAAGCTGCGGATTTGAATTTGTTTTCAAGTGGTAGGGGAGCGTTGTGTAAGCCTGTGAAGGTGTGTCGTAAGGCATGCTGGAGGTATCACAAGAGCGAATGCTGACGTGAGTAACGATAATGCGAGTGAAAAGCTCGCACGCCGGAAGATCAAGGGTTCCAGTCCAACGTTAATCGGGGCTGGGTGAGTCGACCCCTAAGGCGAGGCCGAAAGGCGTAGTCGATGGGAAATCGGTTAATATTCCGATACTTGTTTATGATGCGATGGAGGGACGGAGAAGGTTATGCCAGCCTGGCGATGGTTGTCCAGGTGGAAGGATGTAGGTTTATAGCTTAGGTAAATCCGGGCTATTTCATACCGAGATCTGATAGCAAGCTGTACTTGTACAGCGAAGTGGCAAATACCATGCTTCCAGGAAAAGCTTCTAAGCGATAGTCATAAACGAATCGTACCCTAAACCGACACAGGTGATCAGGTAGAGAATACCAAGGCGCTTGAGAGAACTCTGCTGAAGGAACTAGGCAAAATGGTACCGTAACTTCGGGAGAAGGTACGCTGCTGATGGTGAAGGACTTGCTCCGTAAGCTATTGGCAGTCGCAGATACCAGGCTGCTGCAACTGTTTATTAAAAACACAGCACTCTGCAAACACGAAAGTGGACGTATAGGGTGTGATGTCTGCCCGGTGCTGGAAGGTTAATTGATGGGGTTAGCGTAAG
This sequence comes from Psychrobacter fulvigenes, assembly GCF_904846155.1. Taxonomy (NCBI): domain Bacteria; kingdom Pseudomonadati; phylum Pseudomonadota; class Gammaproteobacteria; order Moraxellales; family Moraxellaceae; genus Psychrobacter; species Psychrobacter fulvigenes. The sequence continues at coordinate 3,077,469 of NZ_CAJGZP010000001.1, read as the reverse complement.
CGAAGCTCTTGATCGAAGCCCCAGTAAACGGCGGCCGTAACTATAACGGTCCTAAGGTAGCGAAATTCCTTGTCGGGTAAGTTCCGACCTGCACGAATGACATAATGATGGCAGCGCTGTCTCCAGCAGAGACTCAGTGAAATCGAAATCGCAGTGAAGATGCTGTGTACCCGCGGCTAGACGGAAAGACCCCGTGAACCTTTACTACAGCTTTACATTGAACTTTGACCTGACTTGTGCAGGATAGGTGGGAGGCTTTGAAGCAGACACGCTAGTGTTTGTGGAGCCAATCTTGAAATACCACCCTGGTCATGTCGGGGTTCTAACTCAGGTATAACAGTACCGAGGACAATGTATGGTGGGTAGTTTGACTGGGGCGGTCTCCTCCTAAAGAGTAACGGAGGAGTACGAAGGTGCGCTCAGAACGGTCGGAAATCGTTCATAGAGTATAAAGGCAAAAGCGCGCTTAACTGCGAGACCCACAAGTCGAGCAGGTACGAAAGTAGGTCTTAGTGATCCGGTGGTTCTGTATGGAAGGGCCATCGCTCAACGGATAAAAGGTACTCTGGGGATAACAGGCTGATACCGCCCAAGAGTTCATATCGACGGCGGTGTTTGGCACCTCGATGTCGGCTCATCTCATCCTAGGGCTGAAGCAGGTCCTAAGGGTATGGCTGTTCGCCATTTAAAGAGGTACGCGAGCTGGGTTTAGAACGTCGTGAGACAGTTCGGTCCCTATCTACCGTGGGCGTTGGAAATTTGAGAGGAGCTGCTCCTAGTACGAGAGGACCAGAGTGGACGAACCACTGGTGTTCGGGTTGTCATGCCAATGGCATTGCCCGGTAGCTACGTTCGGATGGGATAACCGCTGAAAGCATCTAAGCGGGAAGCCTACCTCAAGATAAGATTTCCCTAAAGAGCCGTTCAAGACTAGGACGTTGATAGGCAGGGTGTGGAAGCGCAGCGATGCGTGTAGCTAACCTGTACTAATTGCTCGTTTGGCTTGACCATACAACACCCAAGTGGTTTGTATACAAGTCTAATTATTTCGATATCACCTATTGCTTGATTCAGTCAAGTAGTGTGATAAGTCACATAAAACAACAGACTCATATCTAACCCCCTTTGCTGACGACAATAGCATGATGGAACCACCTGATCCCTTCTCGAACTCAGAAGTGAAACATCATAGCGCCGATGGTAGTGTGGCTCCGGCCATGTGAGAGTAGGTCATCGTCAGCTCTCTATTCCTAAAAAGCCCCCTCAATATTGTTGAGGGGGCTTTTTTTATGGGCGAGATTATAATTTAAGGTGTAATGGACAAAATTCATGCTAAAAAGTAGAAGGTAGTCGCTAATGGACATAATTCATGCTATTTGCGTGACTTTGAGAGTAAAAAGTCTTTAATAAACCGTAACTTACGGTGCTCATTTAAGCCATGATGACTGTGTAATTGCCGCTTGAGCTTACTAAATAAACCTTCAAGCGTATTGGTTGTATTTGGTATATCTAAGTGCTCATATTCTTGATAAGTAAACAACCAATCACTGTTGGTTCGCAGGCTACGATAAGCACTTCTAAGACGCTTATGCGTGTACCAAGTTCTACCCGTATCCTCATTGGTACTACGTTCACTGAGATAGGCTTCGTAAGTCAGGTACCAGTGATCTAAGCACTTTATGAACGCGGCTTTATCAAGCTGTGTTAGGGTCAAAGTAAGCTGCCTAAGCTCAATGCTAGCGATATTCTTAGGGCGACGAGTCAGGTAGCGAGTCACTATTTGTATCTGATGAAACTGGCACATCTGACAAGGAGTACTGGTAAATAGCGTTCTAAGTCCTCGTCTACCATCACAGGTGATGCTTTGTATATCAATGCCTAGCACCTTTAAGTAATCAATCCCTTGCTTATAGGCACTATTGGTTTCATGACTGACTATAGCGTAATGGAGAACCATTCTAGTAGCGTTGTCCATAAATACCATGAGACCAAACCCACGGCCAAAATAGGTCGTGTCCATGATGATATTAGCACGCTTAGGTCGTTTGATTTGGTACTCAATACTCACTTTGTCTAAGCGTCTTTGAATGGTTTTAAGACTACAGTGGTACTTGTCAGCCAGTTGTTTATACGTCTGTTTCCCTTGCGTATATTCAGTCCAAAGCATTTGGTTATTGAGTCTTGTGCCCCCTAAAAACTGCCGTTTGCAAGATAGGCATTGGTACTGTTGTTTGCCTAGTTTGCGTCCATTCTTTTTAGTGTGTTTATCACTACAAAAAGGGCAGTTTTTTGATTCATAGCGTTGATTCCTTGCAAATATAGACAGTATATAGCGTTAGACCCTACACCAGCATGAATAATGTCCATTACACCTAATTTAATATGATTATTTTGATAAATTTAACATGATAGTCGATAGATTACTAAAGTCATGTATAATTCATTTATAAAATGATTTGACTTCTATCCGTTATAGTTGATATTTTTACTTGATGATTTTTTAGTTTACAACTGATACCTATTTCTGTCATAGTTAGGTAAATTGTTGTAAATAATTAACAAAGTGAATGACCACTTTTATTATTACTTATCAAAAGGAATTGATAATGAGATTTGCCCCTCTCTTTTCTATTGGCGCTCTAGCCGCAGTTAGCTTACTGGGATGTTCTAATCAGTCTGATACCAGTAGCGATGATACCGCCACCACTACCTCAGCTGCCTCACAAGAAACGACTACTCTACGCTTTTCACACTTTTGGCCTGCAACGTCTAACATCAGCAAAGAAATTTTTGAGCCTTGGGCGAAAAAGATAGAGGATGAATCTGGTGGTCGTCTAAAAGTTGAGCTATATCCATCAGCTGGTCTTGCTAAAGCTGATGTCACGTATGAAGCTACTGCTAAAGGTACTATCGATATCGGATCTCAAGTTCAGGGCTATACAGCTGGTCGTTTTCCTTTGACTCAAATTACAGAGCTTCCAGGCTTATCCAATTCAGCTGTTCAAATGGGTTGTATATTACAAACTTTATACGAAGACGGTACTATTGCTAGCGAATATGAGGACACACATCTACTATTTATGTATGGTGTTGGGCCCGGCGCATTGCATACTACTGACAAGCTAATACGCACTCCTGCTGATATGAAAGGTATGCGTATCCGTCGTCCGTCAGCAGTAGCAGGTGATATTATTGAAAAAATGGGTGCATCTCCTGTTGGTCTACCTGCCAACGATATGTATACCTCGTTACAGCGTGGCGTCGTTGATGGTTTGAGTTTCCCATGGGAAGCAGTAACTACATTTAAAATCAACGAGCTCACTAAGTACCATACAAATCTGCCGCTCTATACGTCTGCTGTTATGGTTACTATGAATAAGAACACTTATGATGGACTATCAGATGACCTAAAAAAAGTCATTGATGATAATTCAGGTATGGCAATGGCCAATCAGACTGGAGAAATGTTTGATAAGCATGATGATATAGCTATACAAGCTGCTAGAGATAATGGCGATGAGATGATTGACATCCCAGATCCATTAAACGATCCTGATTGGAAAGGCCCGTTATTGGAAGGGACACAAAAGTATCTTGATGATATCAATGCTCTAGGTTTAGATGCTGATGGTGTCTACGAAAAAGCCAAGGCTGCTAGTGCTGCTTGTGCAATCTAATTAATCAGAGGCAATGTCAACATGGCATACTTGGTCAAACTCAGCACCCTCATCTCCAGGCTGTGCCAATTTATCGGTGACATCAGCCTAGTGATCATCGTCCTCGTCACCATCCTTGACGTCGGCGCCCGCTACATCTTCAAACTCACCGGCGGAGAAATGGGCTTCACCGTCAAAGGCAGCGTCGAGATCGTCTCCTACTTCATGCTCTTCGCCCTACTGGCCGCCTTTGCCGCCTTTGTTGAACGCTCACAAATCATCGTCGACGTCTTCACCCAAAAAATGTCCAAAGCCATCAAAGGCTACATGATGGGCGTCTTCATGATGGGCTTCTTCCTTATCGGACTCGTCTTCACCTGGGGACTATATGAAAGCGCCCTAGACGCCATAGAATTTGGCAAAGTCACCCAAGACCTTAGAATCTCCATGATGCCCATCTACGTGCTCAGCGCAGTACTCAGCCTACTACTGGCCATCCGCTCATTGATCGAATCCATCAACATCTTTAAAACAGGCGAATTCTTTGACGCCGAGGAGGCAGGCGCATGAGCCCAGAAATTATCGGAGCCATCGGCTTAATCGTCATGATCATACTGGTCGTCGTCAGAGTACCCGTCGCCCTAGCCATGCTCGGCGTTGGCCTCGTCGGCTTTGGCGCCGTCACCTCCCCAGACGGGGCCCTACAAATGCTCAAAGACCTCCCAGTCGACGTCTTAGCAAAGTATGACTTCAGCGCCATCCCACTATTCATCTTAATGGGCGTCTTTGCCACCCACTCAGGCATGGCAGGCAAACTCTTTGAATCCACCCGCACCATCTTTGGTGGCGTCAGAGGCAGCCTAGGTATTGCAGGCATTGGCTCCTCAGGCATCTTTGCCTCCATCTCAGGCTCCTCCCTTGCCACCGCCTCAACCATGACCCGTGTCGCCTTACCGCAAATGGAGAAATACGGCTACCAACCCGGCTTTGCCTGTGGCATCTTAGCCGCTGGTGGCACCCTTGGCATCATGATTCCGCCCAGTATCGCCTTACTGGTCTACGCCATCCTAACCGAACAATCAGTCGGTGACATGTTCATCGCCGGCTTCCTACCAGGCATCCTTGGCATGGTCATGTACTCATTGACCGTCATGATCATGGTACGCTGGAAACCGCATCTCGCCCCGCGCGGCGAGAAGACACCTTGGAAAGACAAACTGCTGTCCCTAACCGGACTCATCCCCTTTGGCTTTATCTTCGTCGTCATCATTGCCGGTATCTTCTTTGGTCTGTTTACCCCAACCGAAGGCGCAGCAGTCGGCGCCTTTGCCTCATGGGCTTATGCCGCCGCCAAAGGCATGCGCCTAAAAGGACTGAAGCAGTCACTGATTGAAACCTTAGCACTGTCTGCCGTGGTGTTCTTTATGCTACTGGGTGCAGAAGCCCTAGGGTATTTCATCTCAGTCTCGCGTCTGTCTTATTCGTTAGCCACCTGGATTGGTGGTCTTGCCGTCAGTCCGATGATTGTTCTGCTTGCTATCTTGCTGATGTACTTCTTGCTCGGTCTGTTTATGGATGCCTTGGCGATGCTGGTGATCACCATTCCGGTGGTGTTCCCCATCATCCTAGCATTGGGCTTTGATCCGATCTGGTTTGGTATCATTGCGGTACTTACGGTAGAGCTTGGACTGATTACGCCGCCGATGGGGATGAATATCTTTGTGATTAAGGCGGTGGCACCGCATATCAAGCTGTCAGATATGTTTAAGGGGGTGGCGCCCTTTATTGTCTCTGACTTTGTTAGGCTTGCTATTCTGTTGGCTTTCCCAGTGATTTCGTTGGGACTACTTGGGGCGTAGGGGTGATCGCTGGTGTTATTTAATGAGAGCCATGTTGTGATGACATGGCTTTTTTTGTGCAAGCTTAAAAAGCCAATTAAGCGATTGATTGCTTGGTCAGCGAACTAAAATAAGAGTTATCCAATCTCATAAGGCATTCTTTTGACAAGAGTCTATCTTGCTACTTTTTCTCATTACGTTATTATAATTACGCTCCTTATCATAAAGGATAGTGAGTGTAGTAAAATAACTCACAAAAAACTCCATATATAGTGAATTTTAAATAAAAAAGTACAGCCATTACGGAGTCCTACGGGTATAAATTTTCCTTATTTACTGGGCGACTTCGCCACTGTTCGATGCTGCACAAAATTCATCCCAGTAGCACTGTATTTTTTTAAGATAGATTGATTATATACAAATCTATAAGTAGAGATAGTCATGGCAGTCGATTTTAGCAATACCTTAATAGTCGCAATTTCTGCAACCGCGCTATTTGATTTATCAGAATCTGAGAATTATTTATTACAGCTGTTGCAGCAGCGCCCTGATAGCGCTATCAAAGAGTTTCGTGATTATATGGCAGAGCGCGAGGATGATCCCTTAGCCATCGGTGCCGGCTATCCTTTGATTCAGGCACTGCTAAACCTCAATAAATATTGTAATGAATGCCCAGATAAAGAGCTAGACATAGAAGCGCCATTGGTTGAAGTGGTTATTGTTTCCAAAAGTAGTCCTGATACTGGTATTCAGGTGCTAAATGCTATTCGTGAGTATAAGCTGAATATTTCCCGTTCCGCTTTTATCTCGGGTAGTCTTGTAGCGCCTTATATAGCTGATTTTGAAGTTGATTTGTTTTTGACGACCAATCGCGAAGATGCACAGCAAGTCGCAGATGCCAATATTTGTGCCTGTGCAATACTTGATGCTACCCCTGTCAATACCTATGAGCTTGACACTGAGCAGCTGCGTATTGCTTTTGATGGTGATGCAGTATTGTTCGATGATTCAGGAGAGCTTTTATATAAGCAAGAGGGCTTAGATGCTTTCCATGCGCGTGAAGCACAGATGCATGATCTGCCAATTGAGAAAGGACCTTATGCTGAGTTGCTCATTAAACTATCGAACTTACAGGAGCGTTTGCCAGCAAGATTGCAGCACAGTCCGATACAGATTGCTTTGGTTACTGCGCGTAATGCACCTGCTGATCTGCGTGCGATTAAAACCCTAAGAGAGTGGGGTGTGGATGTGGATATGGCGTTTTTCTTGGGAGGTCTGGAAAAAACAGCAGTACTCAAAACATTTGCCCCACATATCTTTTTTGATGACTCGATCAAACATATCGATGCCGCGCGTAGTTTTGTACCCACTGCGTTAGTGCCTTATCACTCTAACTCCTTATTGCATGATAATCGTTATCTAACCGTTGACGAAGAAGTTTCTACTCTCTCTTTTACACCCATACAACAGCCTGTTTTTTCTATAAACCATTAATATAAGACTGAATAGAATGAGCATGAGAATAATCAGAGGAAAAAACAAGGTATGAAATGGCGACAGTTATTAGCACTGATGATGGTTAGGATCAAGCAAGTTATTGGCTTATATGCTTTTGTGCTAATACCGATGTGGGCAATGTATTTCATTAATAAAGTAGCACTGTTTGGTCTCTGGAATATATTTGGTATTGTGCCACGTGCTTTTGATGTGGGCAGTTTGATCGGAGTGTTTGCTTCATGGACGATGCATGGTAATTTTGCGCATCTGCTGGGTAATACATTGACGTTATTGCAAATTCTCTTTTTATTTGGACTTTTCGAAAGTAATGCCTATCGTACGGTTTTGAAACTTATAGTTGCATCAGGTGCAGTAACTTGGCTACTTGGATCGCCATTATCTATTCATATAGGCGCGTCAGGGCTTTGTTTTGCTATGCTTGGTTATATGATAGGTGGGGCAGTATTCGCTCGACGCTGGGGTTATCTGCTTGCGTGTATTGTGATGGGTGCAGGATATTGGCTCACCATTAAACAGGGTCTAACGCCGCAGCCAGGAATCTCATTTGCGGCGCACTTTGGTGGTCTATGCGCCGGCTTACTATTAGGGGCAAACTCCAAACACCAATATACGGACCGTGTTCAGCGTTATTAATCGACGATAAAGTTAGGTTTTATTACAGATATTGATAAATAATGGATCATCTGTTTCTAATGGTCGCCACATAGTCGTTTGTTTTACATGTTCGTCGATTGTCAGCTTACTGTCTTTCGCTGGTATCACATAATCTGCGCGTGCAGGTGCAGCGCAATCTATGACTTGTGGAATCTGTTGCACACTTCTACGTCTTTCAAATAAGTATAAATTCACAAGATATATATTTGGGTCATTTATTTGTGCAGTTGCGTTGCCAGTATCTGCAGCTATAAAACGTAATATTTGCGGTTTAACAT